>DASUFF010000103.1:0-42959 GCA_036274695.1 bacterium
CGAAATAGAGCTTGTTGTGGCGGCGGATCTCGGACTCGAGACGCTCGATCTCTTCGCTCTTCATGCTTTTTCATAAACCGGGCCGGAGAAAAAGTCATCCCCTCAGAGGGCGACGACGGAGGAAGACGGGGAGGCGCCGCCGCGAATCGCAAGTGCCAAGCTGTCTCTTTTGACCTTCAGGCTCGCCGTCCGGGGAAAGGGTTCCTCCCAGACGAGATAGCCCCCGATCCTCTTGTATTGGTCCAGGCTCCGGTTGACCTGCTTGATGTGCTCCTCGAACCCCGCGTCCGATTGCGCGTGGTTTTTGGGCCGGACGACCAGGACGAGCCGGTCGTCCTTCGCGTCTACCTCCGGCCAGACGTAGTGGGCGGAGAAAATGCAGGATTCCTCGGATTCCCTCAGATGCCCGAAGGCCAGTTCGACGTCCTCGGGATAGACGTTCTTGCCGCCTTTGGTGACGATCATGTTCTTGGAACGCCCCGTCAGCTTGAGATGGCCCTTCGCGTCCAGCCGGCCGAGGTCGCCCGACTTGAGCCAGCCGTCGACGATCGTCTCCGCCGTCAGCCTCTCGTTCTTGAAATATCCCGACATGAGGCACGGCGAGCGGACCCAAACCTCTCCGACGCCGGCGGCATCCGCGTTTCGGATCTCGACCTCGCACCCGTGCAGGGGCTTTCCGACCGTATCGGAGCGATACGGTCGGCAATCGTTCAAGGAGACCGCCTGGCAGACCTCGGTCAGCCCGTATCCGACGTGGATGCTGAAGCCCAGGCTGTAGAAGAAATCCGCGACCTCCTCGTCGACGAACGCCCCGCCGACGAAAATCCTCTTCAAGCGGCCGCCGAAACGGTCGTGAATGGGCTTCAAGAGAAGGCGCGAGAGCCAGAACATCGACCGGTGCTTGGTCACCGCGGAGTTCACGCCCGTCAGGATCCGCAGGACCTTCCGCCTTAAAGACGGAAGCCGGTCCATTTTCTCCACAATGCCGTCTTCCAGGAGCTTGAGCAGCAGGGGAACGACCGCCGTGTGCGTGATCTCGTACTTCTTCAAGGTCCCGACGATGTACTGCGACCGGAGCGTCCTCTGATGGACGACGGCGGTGCCCGAGACCATCGGGATCAAAAACCCGCACATGAAGTCGACGACGTGATTGGCGGGAATGACGGAGAGGTAGCGCTCTCCGGGCCCGTCCGGGAAAATCCGGTACAGGCTCTCTAATTGGCTCAAATAGGCTTCGTCGGAAAGCATGCAGCCTTTGGGCATGCCCCCCGTTCCGGAGGTGAAGACGATGGCGGCGACGTCCCGGCGCGACCGGATGTGAGGAAAAGACTTTAAAGCGGCGGGTTGGGACGCCCACGAAACGCGGGGAGGATCTTCCACCGGCTTGGGCGAATCGACGAGAAGGACGGGCACTTTTCTTAAGGACGGGGAAAGTTTCGCCTCGACGGGCTCCCAAAGCGCGGCGTCCGCGATGACGACCGTGGGCTCGGCGTAGTCGATCAATCCGGCCTGTTCGCCTGGGGACAGTTTCACGTCGATGGGGACGAGCACGCCTCCCGACCAAATCACCGCCGCCGCGGAGACGACCCATTTCGACTGGTTGGGCATGAGGAGGATGCAACGGTCGCCGGGCTTGAAACCCAGCTCGGCCATGAGGGAGGCCAGGCGGTCTCCCTCCCGGAGGACGTCGCCGTAGGTCAGCCGGGCTTTTTCCTGCTCGCGATCGACTTCGATCAAGGCGACGTTCGACCGGTATTTCTCGCAAGATCGGCGAAGAACTTCGGCAAGGCAGAGAGTGTCCGGAAAATCGAAGCTCATACAACCGCTCCAAATTCCGCAAACCTCCGGTCAGACGGGGACGACGTGCTCTGGGCGCGGCCCTTCGTTGCGGATGACGAGGGCCAATCCCTCCCTCTTCACTTTCAGGCTGGCCGTCCGGGGAAAGGGTCTCTCCCAGACCAGATAGCCGGAGATCCTCTTATGATAGTCCAAACGGTGGTTGGCCTGGCGGATTTTTTCGGAAAAATCTCCGGCGGAGAACGCCCATTCCTTGGGGCGGAGTATGAGGATCAGCCGGTCGCCCCTCCCCTTTTCCTGCGGCCAGACGTAGTGGTCGGCGAAGACGCAGTACTCGTCGCATTCCTCGATGTTCCGGAAGGCCGTTTCGACGTCCTCCGGATAGATGTTCTTTCCGCCCTCGGTGACGATGACGTTTTTGGAGCGCCCCGTCAGCTTCAGATGTCCGCCCTCCAGGCGGCCCAGATCGCCCGAATGGAGCCAGCCGTCCACGATGGTCTCCGAGGTCAGCTTCTCGTTCTTGAAATATCCGGACATGAGGAACGGCGCCCGGATCCAGACCTCTCCGACCCCGTTCTCGCAGACGTTGCGGATCTCCACCTCGCCGCCCTGAACGATCGGACCGACGGTGTCGCCGCGGTACGGGCGGAGGTCGTTCAAGGCGATCACCGTGCAGATTTCCGTCAGGCCGTAGCCGATGTGGATTCCGAAACCGATCCCGTAGAAAAAGTCCGCGTGCTCCGGATCCACGAAGGACCCGCCGACGACGAAGCGCGAGAGGCATCCGCCGAACCGGTCGTGGATGGGCTTGAGCAGCAGGCGCGAAAGCCCGAACAGGGGGCGGCGCCGGGTCAGGAGGCGGTTGAGCGACATCAGGGCCCCGATGATCTTTCGTTTCACGGGCGGCAGGTTTTTCAGGCCTTCCAGGATCCCGTCGCGCAGCGAGCGCAGCAGCAGCGGCACGAGGGCCGTGCAGGTGATCCGGTACTTCTTCATCGTGTCCACGATGTATTGGGACCGGAGCGTCCTTTGATGGACGACGGCGGCCCCCGACATCAGCGAGAGCAGGAAGCCGCACATGAAATCGACGACGTGATTGGCGGGAATGATGGAGAGATAACGGTCCTTCGTCGTCAGGGGGAAAATTTTGTCGATGCTCACCATCTGGGCCATGTAGGCCCCGTCGGAAATCATGCAACCCTTGGGATCGCCGCCGGTCCCGGAGGTGAAGATGATCGCCGCGATGTCGCCGCGGTCCCTCAAACGCGGGAGATCCGCGCGAACCGCGGCGGAAGCGTCCCAGGAGGATTCCGAAGGACCGCCGTTGGCGAAGATCACCGGGCAGGAGCGGCCGGCGCCCTTCCGCAGGGGCTCGACCTGGCGCCACAGATCGGCGTCCGTGACGATCAGAGCGGGCTCGGCGTAGTCGATGAGACCGGCCTGGTCCCAGGGTCCGAGCTTCACGTCGATGGGGACGACGATTCCCCCGGCCCACATCACGGCGGCGGCGGTCACGACCCACTTCGATTGGTTCGGCAGAAGAAGGACGCAACGGTCCCCCGGCTTCAACCCGCGCTCGATCAGGAGGGAGGCCAAACGCTCCCCTTCCCTCAGCACGTCGCCGTAGGTCAGCCGGGCCTTTTCCTCGTCGCGATCGACTTCGATCAGGGCCGTGCGGGAGCGGTGGCGTTCGCAGGAGTCGCGAAGCGCCTCCGCGAGGCAGCGATAAGCGGAAAAATCGAGACCCATGTGTCCGCCTCAACGTTCGTTAGGAAAGACTCACCACATCCACCAGGTTTCGGAAGGTCTTGATGTCCTTGAGCCGGTTGTCCGGAATCGTGATGCCGAATTCCACTTCCAAAACGCTCAAAAAATCGAGCGCGCGAAGGCTATCCAATCCGAGGCGTTCGAACATGTCCTCGTCGAGTCCGAAGGCAGCGGCGTCCGTCTTGAACGTCCGCGAAACGAGATCAAGAACCTTTTGCTGACGCGTGGACATAGTCTCCCCCTCTTGTCATCGGCACGACCGTCTTCGCCTCGTCGGAAGCCCCCCAGCCGAGCCGGCACCGGCGCGCGGGCCGGTAGGTCTCGACGGAGCCGCCTTCCATCAACGGGTAACACCATTTTCTCAAGCCCGGCTCGTGGACGGTGACGATGTAGCGGCTCCAGGAGATGGACTCCGGGCGGAACCGGAACTCGGGCTCGGCCACCGCGTGGCTTCGCAAATTGTCCGTCGCGAACCGGTAATCGTAGACCGCCAGGTAGGGATTGAAGGCCTCGAGGACCTTCTCGGCCTTGATCAAATCCCACCGCGCCCCGCGGAGCGCGCGCCGTCCGAACTCGAAGACGTTTTTCGCGGAATCGGGCAGATGCGGCGCGAACAGGTCCGAGGCCTCCAAAAGGAGCGTGGTCAGCCGCCGCATTTTTTCGGCCGTGAAGAAGCTCCCCGAACCCACGAAATGCGGCGCCATGCGCGACAGGATTTTTTTCTCGAAGGACCGCTTGCCGTTGCCGCGCTCGTGCTCCCGGTGGCTCAAGCCCATCAATTCGACCGCGAAACGCACCGTCAGCGGGTTTCGGTCGGAGGTCCCGCAGTGGTAGACGGGCTTCGCCCTCCCCTTGAGCAGGGCCGCGGCGGCGACGGTCATCCCCTCGCACACGGTATCCACGGGCACCAAGTCCAGCGTGTGGGACGGTTCGACCCGAAGCACGCGCGTCCACCGCGAGAGCATGTAGGACAAGGGAGCGCAGGTGGTGACGCCCTCGTTCCACCCCGGAAAGGGGAAGGACTGGGCGGATTCGACGATGGCGGGCCGGAAGACGCTGACGGGAACGTCTCCCGCGCGGGACCAAAGCAGCGATTCCGACAGACTTTTCATATAAGAGTAGGCGTTCGGCCATCCCTTCGCCTGCGCCCGTTTCAACCCCGTCTCCACCCAGGACCCGCCCGCGGGAAGGGGCGCGGAGGTCAGCGCCTCCAATTCCCTAAAATCCTTTTCGGCGTCGAAGTCGGGATCGGAAGGCGCGTAATCCTTGATGGGAAACTCCGCGACGAGCCCGTCGCGGCTCCCCGCGACGAAGGCGGTGGAGATATGCAGCAAAGGGCACCCGAAGGTTCGGGCGAGTTCCAAGGCATGAAGGCTTCCCTGCACGTTGGTCCGAAAGGATTTTCGGAGATCCGGGCGGAAATCGACCAGTCCGGCGACGTTCACGATCAGGTCGACCTTCCCGGACAGCCTCCGCACCGCGTCCTCCGAAAGGCCGAAACGGGGATCTCCGACGTCGCCCTCCAAGACGTCCAGGCGCGAAGACAGAAACCCTTCCAGCTCCGCGCCGTAGGACTCGTGAAGCGCGCCGAAGACCGGGGAGGCGTTGAGGATTTCCTCCATCCTTTGGAGGGCCGGATGCCCGGCCTTGCCGCGGATCAAGACGTGGATCTTCTCCACGTCCGGAATCCGGGACAGCACCATGCCCAGCCAGACTTTGCCCAAAAACCCGGAGGCGCCGGTCAGCAGGATCCTCTTCCCTCGCAACGTATCTTGAACGCTCAGTGGTTTCATGCGCGGTGTTCGATTCTGGTAGGGTAGTGCAAAACTTATCCCCCGACAAAGATTAAATTGATAATTTGCAAAAAATTGTTTACTATAAGTTAATAAAAATCAAACACATACAGATATGCAACATACCGACCCTCTCTTCCGTCCGCTTGTGTTCCCCTATCTCACCGTTAAGAATCGTCTTTGGCGTTCGAGCATTTCGGGACGCATCGACAACTACGACGGCAGCGGCTCGCCGGCGCGGGTGAACTGGGAGGAAAGGTTCGCAAAAGGGGGGGTCGGGGCCATCATTTCGGCCCACGTCCCCGTCCACGTGGGCGGGCGGGTGCTTCCGCACTACGCCTTCATGGACGCGGACGACAAAGTCCCTTTCTGGCGCCAGGTGGCCGACCGGGTCCACCGCCACGACTGCAAATTCATCATTCAATTGGCCCACTCCGGCCGGCAACAAGACATCGCCGGGATCGAAAACTTAGGCCGCGTGCCCCCGGGCGTCACGGACCGCGAGGACTCCTTCCACGGCCTGCCTTCGCGTGCGATGACCCGCGCCGAGATCAAAAAGACGGTGGAGGATTTCGGCCGCGCGGCGGCGCGTTCGCGGGAGGCGGGGTTGGACGGGATCGAGCTGCACGCCTGCAACGGCTACTTGTTCACTCAATTCCTAAGCTCCGCGATCAACGACCGGAAGGACGAGTACGGCGGCTCGCTCGAAAACCGATCGCGCTTCCTGTTCGAGGTGATCGAGGCGGTGCGGCGCTACGCCGGCAAGGATTACCATTTGCAGGTGAAGATCAGCGTCGTCGATTTCAACAACGCCCTCATGTTCTGGGAGCCGGAAGGCAATACGATCCTGGACAGCATCGAGGTCTGCCAGGGCATGGAAAAGGCCGGCGTGGACGCCATCCACGTCTCCCTGGGCAACATGTTCCCGCATCCTTTGAATCCGCCCGGCGAGTTCCCGATGGACGAGGCCGGCCGCGACTACGAGGCCATGCTGGGCAGCGGCTCGCACGCCCTGCGCAACTACGCCTTTTTCCGCTTCAAGCGCCTGAAACCCCTTTTCCGCCTCTTCTGGGACCGGACGAAGATCGAGCCGTTCGAGGGAAGCTTTCTTCCCTACTCGCGGGAAATCAAAAAGGCCGTCTCGATCCCCGTCATCTGCACGGGCGGCTTCCAGACGGCCTCCGTGATCCGAGACGCCATCCAGCGCGGGGACTGCGACGCCGTCTCCATCGCACGGCCTCTCATGGCCAATCCGGATCTCCCGCTGATGTTCGCCGAGGGCAAGAATACGGCCGAAAGGCCGTGCACCTTCTGTAATAAGTGTTTGCTCAATGTTTTGGAGCACCCGCTGGGTTGTTACGACGTCAGCCGCTACGACAGCCACGACCAGATGATCGAGAACGTCATGTCCTTCTATAAGGAGGACCAGCCCCTTCAAGAACCGAAAGAAGGATTGAAGTCCAAGCTGCGAAGGGCGCTTTCGTGATCAGGACCGGCATCCTCCTCAAGCTCGCTTTCCGCAATCTCTTGCTGCACAAGAAGCGCTCGTTTTTCGTCATGGCCATCCTGACCATCGGATGCACGGGCATTCTCCTGATCGGAGGCTTTTTCCAGGGCGTCCTGACCACGTTGAGGGAGCAATTCATCCACGGCATCACCGGCCACTTGATGGTCGCCAAGGACGGGTATTACGAGCACGGCGTGGCCAACCCGTCCCGCTACTTGTTCCCGAATTCCCAAAACCTCGGGCTGGAGCGGAATCGGCATGTCACCGTCACGATCCCACGCCTCCAGTTCGGAGGTTTGCTCATCACGGACCGCAAGGTCGTATCGGTCAATCTGATCGGCGTGGACCCGGATCGCGAAGCCCTCATGAGCCAATACGGCGGTTCGCGGCGCGTCGAGACGCTGAAGATCGTCGCCGGCGAGGACTTGAAGGCCGGGGACGCCGAAGGCCTTCTGATGGGCGAGAGTTTGGCCAAGATCATGAAGGTCGGCGTGGGCGACGAGCTGTCGATGATCGCCACGACCGCCTCGGGATCCGTGGACGGCGCGAACTTTCGGGTGAGGGGCCTCTTTCGGTCGCCCGTCCGCGAGTTCGACAATCAATTCGCCAAATTGAATCTGGCGGCCGCCCAAAAAGTCACGGCCTCGGGGGATTCGGTGACGAGCGTGCTCGTCATGCTGGATGAAACGGAGGCGACCGCCGGGGCGAAAACGGCTCTCGGGACGCGCCTGAAGCCGGCGGGCTTCGAGGTCTTGGATTGGGAGGAGCGCGGGGACTTTTACCGGAACGGACGCGATCTCCTCACTCAAATCGACATCGTCGTGCGCCTCATCTTCGCCACGCTGATCCTCTTCAGCATCGCGAGCTCCGTGAACATGACCTTCTTCGAGCGCATTCGGGAATTCGGGACGATGATGGCCTTGGGAAACACGCGTTCCTTCATCTTTCTTTTGATCACCGCGGAGACTTTCTTGCTGGGCGCGATGGGCGTCTCGGTGGGATTGGGCGTCGGCGCCCTCGCCTCCCTGGCGGTCTCGAGGCTCGATGTGATGATGCCGGCCCTTCCCGGCGCCACCTCCGGATATGAAGCTCGCATTGTCGTCAGCGCCGGCCTTCTGATCAAGGTCGCCGTCCTCGGTTGGGCGGCGGCGGTGGCGTCCTCCCTGATCGTTTCCATGAGGGCGCGTGGCCTGCGCATCGTCCAAGCCCTGGGGTACGTCTGATGCTGCACACCCTTTCGGTCTTCACGAAACTCGCCTGGCGCAACCTCCTCCGAAACAAGAGGCGGACGGGCATCATGCTGCTCATCCTTTCGCTGGGCGCCTCGTCCCTAGTGCTCGTCGGCGGGTTCCTCGACGACCTCATGGTCCATATGCGCGAGGATTTTATTCATACCCAGAACGGCCACATCCAAATCAGCCGGCCGGGATTTCGAGAAGAAGGTTTCGCCTCACCTTTGGATTACCTGATCTCGGACGCTCCGGCCCTCGCCTCGCTCTTGTACGAAGAGAAACACGTCACCTTGGTGGCCCCCCGATTGAGGCTGCTGGGGGTCGCCAGCGGAAACGGGGCGCAAATGGCCGTTCAATTCATCGGCGTGGACCCGGCGGCGGAAAAAAAGATGGGGGAATACCGCCATGCGGGCAAATCGGACACGTCGCTCCTCATGGTCCAGGGCCGCGCCTTGGCGGACGGCGACGGCGCGAAGGTCGTCATGGGCGAAAGCATGCAGAAGGGATTGGGGATGAAAATGGGCGACGGCCTCAATTTCCTGACGGCCCGCCAGGAAGGCGCGCTTGACGGACGGAATTACGAGATCACCGGATCCTTCAGGACCTTCATGAAGGCCTTCGACGAAAGAACCTTGTTCGTGCCTTTGACCGAGGCCCAAAAACTCATCGGAACGCCCGGATCCGCCACGCACCTTCTCCTTCTTCTCGACAAGACGGAGGCGACCGACGCCGTCATCGCCCGCTTAAGGCAAGTCTTTAAAGACAAAGGCCTGAAATACGAGGTCATTCCCTGGTACGAGCAGGCCGACTACTATCATCAGTGCCGGTCCTTCCTAAACCGGATCTTCGCGGCGGTCTTGATCCTCATGGCGTCGATCTTCGCCTTTACCGTCTCCAACATGATGAATCTGGCGATTCAGGAACGGACCCGGGAATTCGGAACCATGCTGGCCATCGGCAACGACCGATCGGTGATCTTCAGCACCATCGTCGCGGAAGCCCTGTTGATGGGGCTTTTCGGCGCCGTCCTGGGAGCCGTCTTGGGCTACGGATTGGGCGCGGTGGTAACGGCCATCGGCATTCCCATGCCGCCGCCCCCGCAAGGATCGGGGCCCTACGACGCTTTCATTCATTTCTCGGGCCTCTTGTTCCTGGTGACGATGGCCCTGACGGTCGCCTCCGCCCTCTTCGGCTCGCTGATTCCCGGGTTTCGAACGTCGCGCCTTCCTATTTTAGAGGCCTTGGCGGCTTGAGTTTCTTCAGGTTGGGGCTGAGCAGGTCCTGCAATCCGAACAATTTAGAGGGAACGGCCAGGCTGTTGATGGCCATCACTCGGGCTTGGGTCTTATAGAACCACAAAAGTGAAATCGATGTGTTGTCGATCCGGAATTTGAGCAGACTGTTCCGATCCATGCCGAGGTAGTGCACGAGCACCGTCTTGATGACGTCGGCATGGCTCACGACGACGACGCGCCCCTTCTTGTGCTTGCGCCGGATCTTCTCGATGAAGCGGATCGTCCGCTTATAGACGTCCTTCATGTGTTCTCCACCGGGCGCTTGGGCCTTGCGGGGAGTCTTGTGATAGACGTGAAAAGCCTTTTCCGGGATCACTTCCTCGAAAGTCTTGCCGATCCAATGGCCGTAATCAATCTCGGCCACCTCCGGGGCATCCACGATTTTCACTCGACGCCCATCGAGGAGGCACCGTGCCGTCTGGACGGCACGGTGTACCGGACTCGTGTAGATGACGTCGATCACCACCCCTTTGAGAGCACGGGCCAGCCGCTTGGCCTCCGCGCGTCCGGCGAGGTTCAAGGGGATCGGCTTCCGCCCCATGATGCGGCGGTCGCGGTTCCAGTCGGTCTGTCCGTGGCGGATCAAGAGGATTTCGAGCACGAATTAGAAATGGGCCACGCCGCCTCCGAAATCAAGGCTGTTTCCCCCATCGGGGGCGTTGCAGTTCTAACCAGCAACAACCTTTATCCATCCTATGCGATAGCCTCTCCAGAAGTCATCCGATGATCACAACCCTCTTTCAGGGTCTCTTATCAAATTTTTCGTTAAGAGCCGTTTCGCAAACGCAGGCTTCAGAGGCCGGTTTGGCCACGCCCGCCTCCGGCCGGTCATCGGGAATTGATACCTACTCAGCCAGGCCCTTGATCCTCAGCGCCTTGATGGGTGTCCTGGGAGGAGGATGCGTCTCGAGCGCACCTGCGACTCACTTGGTCGACCTCGAGGAAATTCGGAGGACTCGTGGGTCTATCTATTACCAATGCTTTTTCTTTGATGACGGAGACCCAGCGGCCGCCGAGGGGAGAATTCAGGCCGAGGCAACCACGCTGACGGAACAGCGAACCGTCTTGGAATCCGAAATAGGATCCGACCGGATCATTTCCCAGGCAACTCAGACTTACGAGCGGTTCCTCGAATCCATTTCCGGAGAGACGCCGAATCTTTCCGCAGCGCGGATGTTGATTGAAGAGCTGCAACGATCGGAAACGACGCTGTGGGAGATGATGAACAACTACAGCCGGATGAACAGCAGGAGCGTCCTCCAACGGATATGTCTCGACACTCTGCATGGGGTAGAGGATAGGCCGCGCTCCGTTTGGGAATTTAGTCCCCCTCAACGCTACTCCTGGTTATCGGACCCCTATCAAACGGTCTTACGCCTACTTCGGGACATAACTGAGCGCTTCAATGGCCTCCCGGGACACGGGGAGGACTTTCAGATCGACTACCACCTCGACCGTTTGGATATTCCAACATTTCCTATGGTACCTATGACCGATCTTGAATAACTGACAGCGACTGGCTCATCTTATTCTTCAATTGTAATAACAATATTATTATATTATTAATTATAATGTGAAAACATTATCGATCACTATCGAAGACTCCCTTCTCAAGGAGCTCGACCGGAGCATCGAAGAGGTCTCGGGCGGCGGGCGCTCCGAGGTCGTTCGAGAGGCCATCCGCGATTGGTTGAAGAAGCTCTCGATCCGAAAAAAGATCGCGAAGGAAATCGAGGGCTACCGCAAAAAGCCCGTGAAGGAGGACGAATTCGGCCCCTTGATCGCCTCGCAGGGTCTGGGCGAGGACGATTGAGATGAATCGCGGAGAAATCTGGGGTTTCGAATTCAAAAAGCCCGACAAGGCCCGCCCCGTCGTCATTCTCACACGGCAGGAAATGATCCCTCACCTGCATACGGTCACGGTTGCGCCGATCACAAGGACGATTCGCGGCGTCACCAGCGAAGTCGTCGTGGGCCCGGCGGAAGGTCTGAAGGAACCTTCGGCGATCAATCTCCATCATCTGGTGACAGTCCCAAAGTCCCAGCTCCGACGTTACATCGGCTCCCTATCCCCTTCCAAATTGAGCGCCGTCCTGGAAGCGATGCTCTTCGCCCTGGGATTCGACGACGTGTAAACCTCAAAGACTTCTTTGAAATAAATCCCGAATCCATTATTCTGTTCCGCCTATGTTAAAACCCTTCAAGACCACCCTCTCCAACGGACTTCGCGTTCTCCTGCTCGAAAGCCACACCGCCCCCGTCGTTTCCTGGAATCTCTGGGCCAACGTCGGTAGCGTGAACGAAACCGACGACGAAGCCGGCCTCTGCCACTTGATCGAACACATGATCTTCAAGGGCACCGGGCGGCGCCCGGTCGGGCAGATCGCCAAGGAGGTCGAGGCCGCCGGCGGCGACATGAACGCCTACACGAGCTTCGACGAGACCGTCTTCTACATCAACATGTCGGCGAAGAACATGGACGTGGGTCTGGATATCTTGGCCGACGCCACCATCGACCCGACCTTCGACGAGACGGAATTGACCCGGGAGAAGGAAGTCGTCGTGGAGGAGATCTCGCGCTCCGAGGACAATCCTTCGCAGATGGTGAGCCAAGATCTGTTTTCGGCGGCCTTTTCGCTTCATCCCTACCGCCGTCCCATCGCCGGAAGCCGGGAAACGGTGCGCGGCGTCTCCCGCCAGCACTTGAAGGAGTTCTATCACCGCTGGTACGTCGGCTCGAATTTGATCCTCATCGGCGTCGGCGATTTTCAGGTGAAGGACATCCTGCCCAAGGTGGAGACCCTCTTCTCGAAGATCCCGGCGGGGACCGTCCCCGCTCAGAAGATCCCCGCCGAGCCGCCGCAGATCGGGCGGCGCACGACCACGCGGGGGATGACCATCGAAGGACGCTACTTCGACCTCTCCGTCCCCATCCCAGGCCTCATGCACGCGGACACACCGGCCTTGGATTTGCTCTCGCACATCCTGGGAAGCGGCGGCAGCAGCCGGCTCGAACAGGGCGTGAAGGAGAAAAAGGGCTTGGTCACCGCCGTCGCCAGTTATGCGTATACGCCCCGCCACCCCGGGCTGATGATCGTCGGCGGCGTGCTGAAGGAGAAGGCCCTGAAGGAGACGCTCAAGGCCGTTTGGGAGGAGATCGAGCGGATGAAGCACGAGCCGCCCACCACGGTGGAGTTCGCGCGCGCCCGCGAATCCTTGCGCAGCGCCCGCATCTACGAGCGTCAGACGGTGGAGGCCATGGCCCGGAAGATCGGCTACTTCGAGGGCATCGCCGGCGACGTCGATTTCGAGGAAACCTACTACCGGCGGCTCGCCGAAGTGACGCCCGAAGACATTCAGCGCCTGGCCCAGACCTATTTCATCCCGGAGCGCATCAGCCTCTCCTTCTGCCATTCCAAGGCGGAGAAGTGGCCCGACGAGAAGCTCGCCGACTGGCTGACCGAGGCCGTGGAAACGCCCCGAAAGGCCAAGCCCGCGCGGAAACCCGAGGGCGAGACCGTGGATTTCAAGCTGAAGAACGGCATCCGCGTCTTAATCCGCGAGAACCGGAACCTGCCCTTGGTTTCGATCCGCAGCGGATCGATCGGGGGACTGCGCGCGGAAACGAAGAAAATGAACGGCGCGAGCCATCTGATCTCCTCGCTTTTGACCAAGGGCACGGTCAGCCGCACCGCCCGAGAGATTTCCGAAGAATCCGACAGTTTGAACGGCCACATCGACGGTTACATGGGACGCAACCTCCTGGGCGTTTCCGGAACTTTCCTGTCGGACAAGATCGTCGAGGGCCTGGATCTCTTCTTCGACGTCCTCCTGCACCCGATCTTTCCCAAGGAGGAGGTCGCCAAGGAGATCGGCCACACGCTGACGGCGATCCGAAACGAGGAGGATTCTCTGGCGGGGCTGGCCATGAAGAAGTTCATGGCGGCGCTGTATCCCAAGCATCCTTACGGACTGCCGAGTCTGGGCACCGCCCAAACGGTGCGCTCCTTCAATCGCGAACGGCTGTTGCGCCACTATTTCGAGACGGTCCGCCCGGATAATATGATCCTCTCCGTCGTCGGAGACGTCTCGGCGGACGACATCCGCGAGCGTTTGACCGAAAAACTTTCCTCCTGGAAGGCCCTGCGCGCCAAGGCGGGCCGGATCGATATGCCGACGCCGCCGAAGAAGGCTATCGAGATCGTGACGCTCAAGAAGAAGCTCCAGGCCCACATCGTCTACGGCTTCCTCGGGACGACGGTGAAGAACGCCGACCGGTTCGCGCTGGAGGTGATGAACTACGTCCTGGCCGGCCAGGGCGGCCGGCTCTTCATCGAATTGCGCGACAAGCGGGGGCTGGCCTACGCCGTCTCCAGCTCCACGCAGGAAGGGCTCGAGCCGGGCTACATCACCGTCTACATGGGCACCGACGTCTCCAAACTGGACGACTCCCTCAAGGGAATCCGCGAAGAATTGGACCGGATCCGCCGGGAACCGGTCTTGGAGGAGGAAATTGAGCGCGCCAAACGATTCATCATCGGCAACTATGCCTTAGACCTCCAGAAGAATAGCTCCATCGCCGCCATGATGGCCTACCACGTCTCCTATGGGATGCCCCCCGACGAGATCTTCAAGTATCCCGAGAGGATCGAGCGCGTGACGCGGGAGGACATACTCCGCGTGGCCAAGAAATACCTGCGCCCGGAGGCCTCCGTCTTGTCGGTCATCCGCAACTAAGGTAGAATTCGAGGGTGAATTGGCGCGTCCATGCGATCTCCTTTTTCGTCCTCCTCTTCACCGTAGGCGCCATCAAGCTCGTCTGGGACAATCCGAAGATCATCCTCTACGTCATTTTCGCCGTCATCGCCGTGCTGGCCTACGGGGCGATTTACATCATCGTGAAAGCGAAGATGGACGGACAGAACGGTCAGCGGGGCAAATAATCCTTCCACGGGCAGTTTTCGCAATCCGGATTCTTGGGCCGGCACCATTTTTTCCCGACATGGACGATCAGCGCGTGAAACTCGTTGAAGGTCCGAACCTCTCCGTCCAGGTGGCGCACGAAATGGTCCTGGATGTCATGATAGTCCGCCTCCTCCGCCAGCACCGCGTGCCGCGCGAAGATCCGCTTCGTATAGGCGTCCACGACGAAGACCGGTTTTTCCAACGCATATAAAAGGATGGAATCGGCCGTCTCCGGCCCGATGCCCCGCACGGCCAGAAGCTTCTCCCTCAAGGAGTCGGCCCTTTCCTCCTTCATGCGTTCCACATCGCCCTCGTAATCGTCGATTAAGAATTTGAGGAAATTCCGAAGCCGCTTGGTCTTGATGTTGAAATAGCCGGCGGGACGGATGAGCTGCGCGAGCTCGGCGGGAGGCAGCGCATACATGGCGACGGGATCGAGAACGCCGCGGCCCTTCAGATTGGCGATGGCCTTCTCGACGTTGGTCCAGGCCGTGTTCTGGGTGAGGATGGCCCCGACGCAGACCTCGAAGGGCGTCTCCCCGGGCCACCAGGACTGGGGGCCCAGGTCCTTCAAGGCCTTGCCCAGGTAATCGTTTAAGTGCGTCATTTGTCGTTTTCGGATTTTTCGGGGGCGATCTGGGCGCTTAAGACGCTCACCAGCCAGGAACGGTTTCCGCAAATCACCCGGATCTCGCCCTTCACTCGCGAGACCACCTCGGTGCGACAGGCCGAAGCGTCGCCGATATCGGCGACGCGCCCCAACACCGCCTGCAGGGCGCGCTTCTCGTCGGAAGCGTCGAACCTCTTTTGCATGTAGCTGACGGCGGCGATGCCGAGAAAAACGAGAAGGGCGCCGAGGACGACGCGGAATGAGAGACGGATCATTTGCTACCTAGCGGGATTCTTTTTTCAGGACGTCCTCGAGCTCCTTGCGCTCCTCGTCGTCCACCTGGTCCATCGGGCTTCCCTCTTTCGGACTCGAGGGAGAGACGTCCTTCTGGAGATAGCCCAAGACGGCGTCCTTGCTCTTCACCCACGCGTCTTGGAAGAGGCTGGAATGATAGAAGTCCGTCACGTAATCCTTCACCTGACGGCCGCCGATCTGGAGATGGAGGGCGAAGAAGATCACCGCGATCGTGATGCCCAGACCGAAGATTTTCTTTAAGAGCCAAAACATAGTGTTGGCACAGAATTTGCGCTCAATGGCGCGGAGAGTCAAGAGTGACGTCGGGAGGGTACTGTTCCAATCTGTCATGGACAATCATTAGACCCATTTGTAGAATAACCGCGCATGCTTGAAAAACAGGAAATGCCCGTTTCCCCGGACTCGCCCCTCCTCCGGTTCGGACGCAATCCCCGCCTGCTCGTGGTGGACGACAACTGCACGAACATCGACCTGATCAAGAAACAACTCCACGGCCAGTCCTATCACTTCGAAGACGCCAACAACGGGTACGAGGCCCTGGAAAAAATCCGCAATTGGAAGCCCGACCTGGTCCTTCTGGATCTCATGATGCCCGGCATGAGCGGGTACGAGGTCTGCAAGACGGTGAAGAGCGACAAGGACTTAAGGTTCATTCCCGTCATTGTTATAACCGCCTTGAGCGAGCTCGAAGACAAGCTGAAGGCCATCGACATGGGGGCCGACGATTTCCTCATCAAGCCGTTCAACAAGCTGGAGCTGGCCACCCGCATCCGGTCTTTGCTGAGGCTCAAGGCGCTCTACGACGACCTCGACACGAGCGAGAACATTCTCTTCTCGCTCGCGCGCGCGTTGGAGGCGAAAGACCGCTACACGCGCGGGCATTCGGAGCGCGTCGCCCGCTACTCGCGGCTTCTGGCCAAGGGGATCGGACTGCCGGAGCACGAGCAGGAACATATTTGGCGCGGCGGCTTGCTCCACGACATCGGAAAGATCGGCATCGCGGAAGCCGTTCTGCATAAAGCGGGCCCGCTGACCCCCGAGGAGATGGACCACATCCGCACGCATCCTCAAAAAGGCTTCGAGATCTGCTCTCCGCTGAAATCCCTGACGCCGTCGCTGTCCGTCATCAAGAACCACCACGAGCGCTTCGACGGCTGCGGCCATCCGGACAAGCTCGAATGCGACAAGATTCCCCTGATGGCGCGCATCTCTTCGATCGCCGACAGTTTCGACGCCATGACCACGGACCGCCCCTACCGCAAGGGCATGAAGTTCGGGGAGGCCGTCGCCATCTTCGAGCGCGAACGGGAGTCCGGCCAGTGGGATCCCGTCCTGGTCACCGAGTTCGTGACCCTGATCAAGAAAGGTTTTGAGATCTAGCCCCGCCTTAAGTTAGTTCCCCCGCATGTCCATCCTCCTGACCACGATCGCGCACCGTCCCTACGTCTTCGCTTTTTTGATTTCGTTCCTCGTCATCGGTTTTTTGAACCGGGGACTCGGACGGACGCTGCTCTTTCTGGCCTTGGGCTTCTCCATCGCCTTTCTCTCGGAGGTCTCATCGATCCGGAACGGGTTTCCTTACGGGATGTACGTGTACGTCTACGAAAATATGAAGGGCGAGGCGATGCTGTGGGGGGTTCCGCTGTGGGACTCGCTGTCTTACTCGTTCTTGGCTTACGCGGCTTATGAGTATGCCGCGTTTTACCTCCCCCGAGCCCCCTCCTTAATAAGGAGGGGGTGGGGGGGCGGTGTCCTCGCGGCCATCCTGATGGTCCTCCTCGACGTCGCCACAGACCCCCTGGCCGTCCGCGGCTCTCGCTGGTTTCTCGGTCACATCTTCTACTACCCGAACGGCGGGGCATATTTCGGAGTGCCGCTCACCAATTTCGGCGGGTGGTTGTTGGTGGCCCTCTGCATCTTCGGCGTCTATCTCGCCCTCGAACGCCGTCTGTTCAAGAATCCGCCGCCTCTACGCGCACCCTGGCTGGGACCCGCCTTCTACTGGGGAATCCTGTCCTTCAACCTGCTCATCACGTTTTGGATCGGGGAATGGACGCTGGGCGCGGCAGGACTGGGACTTCACCTCACATCGCTCGCTGCTCTTTCTTATCTTCGCCGTCGAAGGAAAGAATCTTAGCCGTCCCGTCCACGACGGTCTCGATGTGGACCGGCCTCTTCCAGATGCGGTGCATGTTCTTTAAGACTTCCCAGGCCCAATCCTGCCGGAGGTCCACCCCGTCGTGCTGGTGCTTGAGCGTGAGCTCCCCGCGGTTGAAGGCGTTGGCGTCGGCCACTTCGATGCGCGGCTGGCCCATGTTGGTCAGTCGGTGCAGGAGCTTAGCCTTCACCTTTTTGAAATCCCGGTCCACGATTTCGAAGGCCTTCGACGCCGGGTTGTAGCCGTATAGGAAGAGCTTGTGCTGGTGGCAGAAGTCCTCGTCCAAGAAGGCGTCGAGGAACGTCACGTCGTTGTAGAGCTTGCGCACTTCGAAGATCTTCTGCCGGCCCAGGCCCAGCTTCCTGTCCCATGCCAGTTTCTCGTTCAAATTTTCGCAACGCTCGTACTCGGGCCCGAACTTGCCCTTGTTCCAGCGCTCCTCGATGGAGCGGAAGAGCTCCATGCCCAGCTTGTAGGGGTTCAGGCGGCCGGCGCCGGGGGAAACCGTTCCGGAATGATGGTCCGCGTAGTCGATGATTTCGGAGTCGTCCAAAACCTTGGTCGTCAT
This sequence comes from bacterium, assembly GCA_036274695.1. Lineage (GTDB taxonomy): Bacteria > UBA10199 > UBA10199 > JACPAL01 > DASUFF01. Next base: position 18,008 of record DASUFF010000103.1, read on the forward strand.
GATCTGGGAGTGATGATAGGCGGCCCAGCCCTCGTTCATGATCTTGGTCAGGCCCTGCGGCGCGAAGTAATAGGCCTCCTCCCGCACCATCAGGAGAACGTCGCGTTCCCAGCGCTCCAGGGGCGCATGCTCTCCCAGAAAATAGAGGACGTCCCGCTCCGGCTGCTCCGGAAAATGCTTCTGTTTCTTCAATTTTTCTGCCTTCTCCTTCTGGGCGTCCAGGAAGGCCTTCGGGTTCACGTACTTGTCCATGTAGTCCTTGCTGGGGAATTTCCGGATCTCGATCTCGTCGTCCTCCTCGAACCCTTCCGGTATCGGATCGGGCCGCTTGATGGCGAACCCCACCTGGCGGAGGTCGATCAGATTCTCGAGCGTCAGACAGCAGTCGATGAAGGACTCCACCGCATCCAGGCCGTACTTATTGATCATCCGCATGACCTTCGAGCGGTGGTTGCCCATCTCGTCGATCATCTTGCGGTTGGTGCCGGCGAAATAGGCGTTGTTTTTGAAAAAATCCGAGTGGCCGTAGACGTGGGCCATGACCATCTTCTGGTCCACCATGCCGTTGGAGTGCAGGAGATAGGCGTAGGAGGGATCGTTGTTGATGACCATCTCGTAGATCTTGGTCAGGCCGTAGGCGTAGCTCTTGCTGATGTGCTCGTACTCCATCCCGAAACGCCAGTGCGGGTAGCGGCTGGGGAAGCCGCCGTAGGACGCGACGACGTTCATCTGGTGCCAATCGAGAACTTCGAAAATCACTTCAAAGAAATCCAAGCCGGCGGCTTTCGCGTGCTCCCGTATTTCATCCCGGGCCTTGGCTAGCTCAGGTGATAATGACATTATTTGCCCTTCCCCAAAAATTCCTTGATCGACCCGTAGATCGCCTCCCGCGAGGAGATCTTCGAGGTGATCACTTTCTCGTCCGCGTTGAACTTCTCCAGCAAATCGTTCAGGAACTGGCCGCTGCCGTATTCGCTTTCCACCTGGCCGTAGCAGAAGACGTTCGCCTTCGGGATGATCTCCTCGGTTAAGATCTTCATGCACTCCTGCGTGTCGCTGCCCGACCAGTTGTCGCCGTCGGAGAAGTGGAACGGGTAGATGTTCCACTCGGAGGAATCGTAGTCGTTCTTCAGCATCTCCACGCAGAGCTTGTAGGCGGAGGAGATGATCGTGCCGCCGGACTCGCGCGTGCGGTAGAAGGTATCCCGGTCCACCTCGCGGGCGACCGCGTCGTGCACGATGTAGCGCGTGACCAGGCCCTTGTAGTGGGCGCGGATCCACGTATCGATCCAGAAGGTCTCGATGCGCACGATCTCCTTCTGCTCCGAGCCCATGGAGCCGGAGACGTCCATCATGTAGATGATGGCGGCCTTGCTCTGGGGCTTCGGCGTCACCTTCCGAACGCGGTAGCGCCTATCCTCGCGGGCGGGAATGATCTTCGGATGCTTGGGATCGTACGTGCCCGAGGCGATCTGGCGCTTGAGCGCCTGCTTGTAGGTCCTCTTGAAATGCCGCATCGACTCGGGCCCCGACGGGGAAATGCCGGCGTAGCGGGCGCGCTCGGTCTCCAGCTCCGCGTCGCCCTTGGGCTGGATCTTCGGGAGCTCGAGCTCTTCGCCCAGCAGCTGGGCGAGGTCTTCGAGGGGCACGTCCACTTCCAGGAGATGCTCGGCCGGATCGCTGCCCGCCTTCTTGCCGTCACCGTCCTCGTCGTCGACCCCCACCACCGTCCCCGGCTCGCCGTCGCCCTGCCCGACGCCGCCCATCTGGCGCGGGTCGTGCGCCAAGTGAGGGATTTCGATCTGAGGCAAGGGAATGCTGACGAGATCCTTGCCTTCGCGGCCGATCAGCTCGCCCTTGGTGATGAACTTCTTCAGCTCCTGCTTAATTTTTCCCCGGATGATTTGCTTGAACCGCGCGTGGTCGGTGTCGATCTTTACAAACATAGTTTCTCCCCCTCTCCCCTTGCGGGAGAGGGCCGGGGTGAGGGCTACGCGTGTCCTTTCACGTCGCCGCGGGCGAAGATCGAAGCCACGAAGTTCAGCACGTCCGTCGCGCAGACCTCGCAATAGGCGTTGTTCTTGATCAGCCGGCTCTTCACGATGTCGATCTTCTCCTGCGTCTGCCGGTCCACGACGTTGGTGACCAGGCTGGTGAGCTTGATCGTGTCCTTCTGGTCTTCGAACAGCTTCAGCTCCAGGGCCTTATGCAGCCGTTCGTTGGTCTTGTAATTGAACGTCTTCCCTTCCAGGGACAGGGCGCCGATGTAATTCATGATCTCCCGGCGGAAGTCGTCCTTGCGGCTGTCGGGGATGTCGATCTTCTCCTCAATGGACCGCATCAGGCGCTCGTCCGGCTCCTCGTACTGGCCGGTGTACTTGTTCCGCACCTTCTCGCGCTGGGTGTAGGCCTTCACGTTGTCGATGTAGTTGCCGCAAAGCCGCGAGATCGCCTCCTCGTCGGCGGAGATGGCCCGCTGGACCTCGTTCTTCACGATGTCCTCGTATTCGTCCTTCACGATGGTCAGCAACTCGCGGAAGCGCTTGCGCTGGTCCTCATTCTTGATGAGCGAATGGTGGCGCAGGCCGCTCTCCAGCTCGTTCAACACCATGAACGGGTTCACGCAGCCGCCGGAGCGGTCGGAGACCAGGGCGTTGGAGATCTTGTCCTGGATGTAGCGCGGGCTGATGCCGTCCAGCCCTTCGTGGGTGGCCTCCTTGCGCAGCTCCTTGACGTTGTCCTCCGTGAAACCGGTGAGCGTCTTGCCGTCGTAGAGCTTCAACTTCTGGAGCAGCGTCAGGTTGGCTTTTTTCGGTTCTTCCAACCGTGTTAAAATCGCCCACATCGCGGCCATTTCGATCGTGTGCGGCGCGATGTGCTTGCCGCGAATGCGGTTGGGGTTGAAGTCCCTCTCGTAGATCTTCTTCTCCTGCGCGAGCTTGGTGATGTACGGGATATCGATCTTCATCGTGCGGTCCCGAAGCGCTTCCATGTACTCGTTGTTCTGGAGCTTGCGGTACTCGGCCTCGTTGGTGTGCCCTAAGATCACCTCGTCGATGTCGGTCTGCGCGAACTTCTTCGGCTTGATCTTGTGCTCTTGAGACGCACCCAGCAGATCGTAGAGGAAGGCCACGTCGAGCTTTAAGATTTCGATGAACTCGATGATGCCGCGGTTGGCGACGTTGAACTCGCCGTCGAAGTTGAAGGCGCGCGGGTCGGAGTCGGAGCCGAACTCGGCGATCTTCCGGTAGTTGATGTCGCCGGTCAGCTCGGTGGAGTCCTGGTTCTTTTCGTCCTTCGGCTGGAACGTGCCGATGCCGACGCGGTCCTTCTCCGAGAGCACCAGGCGCTTGACCCGGATGTGCTTCATCACCTGGGACCAGTCGCCTTGGTAGAAGTTCATCAGCTCCCGGAACATGTAGCGGCACGGGGGGCAGAGATCGCCTTCCACGTGGATGCGGCGGTCCTCCGCCAGGCGGTCGTTGACGGTTTGCAGGATCTTCGCCCGCATCTCGGAAGGGATCAGCCGGAGGGGCTCTTCGTGCATCGGGCACGGGGTCTCTTCGGAGGCGCCGAAGATGTGGCTGTTCTCGAGCCCGTTGCGCTTCCAGACGAACGTATAGATAGCCCCTTCGGGGATCCGGGAGTAGGCCTCGGTGCCCTTCTTCAGCAGGCGGGCGATGGTGCTCTTGGCGCTGCCGACGGGGCCATGCAGGATCAGCACGCGCTTTTCAGGGCCGTAACCCTTGGCGGCCGCCTTGAACATGTTGACCAACTTCATGAGCGGGATGTCGAGCCCGAAGACGGCGTCCTTGCCGTTCTCGAAGGGATCGCGGAAGAAGTGGTAGCGGATGATTTTCTTTTTATGCTCGGTGTATTCCTCGGAGCCGTGGGAGAGGATCATGTCGTAGATCCTCTGATAGGCCGTCCGCGCCAGATCCGGATTCTTTTGGACGAGGGAGAGATAGTCCTCGAAACTTCCCTCCCAGGTGAGCTCCTGATATCCCTTGATATCGTGAAGCTCCTGGACGAGGCGCATGATGTCGGTTTGCTCCATAGTCAAATCTCCTTAGGGTTCCCTTCAAAAGACCCTCTTAAGCGTTCGGATTGTGCGGGAAGAATGAGAAAGAGCGGCGGATAAAGATTCGTCGGCTCTATGATTGGAAGTATACCAACACCGCGGAAACCTGTCTATTGCTTGTCCACTTTTTCGAGCTCCAAGTCTCTGACGCGGCTTCTGATGACATGCGTCAAAATCTTGTTCCTCTCCACGCGCGCGAAAAGTCGGCGGATATCGTAATAAAGGCTGGGGTCCTGCAGGAACGCGCCCACCGTGCCCTCGCCCTTGTTGATCTTGGCGGTGATCTGCCGGAGCTCACGGGACGTGCCCTTAAGCTCCGCGGCCATTTCCGCGAAATCGCGCCCCAAGGGCCGTTCGTCGGTCTCGTAGATGAGGGAATGGAGCAGGCCGTTGCCCGTCTCGAGCTCTTTTAAGATGTTGTCGACGGAGGCCATGCCCGAATCCAGCTTCTCCATGACCTTGTTCGCCTTGCCGATGACCGCCTCGAAGCCCGCCTTCTCGTCGGTCTTCAGCACGTCGCCGTCCTGGAGGATTTCGTTGGGCGGCGTGCCCAAGCCGACCGACAGGTATTTGTCCCCGAGCAGCCCCTGCGTGCTGATCGTCGCCACCGAATCGCTCCGGATGCGGTCCTGGAACTCCTGATTGACGGCGAGACGCACCTCCACCCTCTTGTCGTTCAACTCCTTGGCGAAGGAGATGCGGTCGACCATGCCGACGTTCAAGCCCGCCAGCTGCACCTGGGCTCCTACGCGCAGGCCGCTGATGTCCGTGAATGTGGTGAGCAGCACGTACTGGCGCTTGAAGATCTGTTTCTCGCTCCCCAGCAGGAAAATAACCACCATGGCCAGGAAAACGCCGGCGAAGACGAAGATGCCGACCTTGATGGGTGTCGCTTCTCGTTTGTTGATCATGATTTGACCGCCTTTGCTTTCACTGGTTCCCTTTTCGATTTCGACGCGGACGGTTCGACGTCGTCCATCTCTCCGCTCAAGAAGGCGCGCACCACCTCATGATCGGAATTCTTCGCCTCGCTCTTCGTCCCGACGAAGTCGATTTTGCCATTATACAGGAGGGCGATCCGGTCGGCGACCCGGAAGGCCGACTGGATGTCGTGGGTCACGACGATGGACGTCACGTTCAGCTTTTTCTGCATGTCACAGATCAGGTTGTCGATGCGGCGGATGTTCGTCGGATCCAGTCCCGTGGTCGGCTCGTCGTAGAGGAGGACCTCCGGGTTGGTGGCGATGGCGCGCGCCAAAGACACGCGCTTCTTCATGCCGCCGGAAAGGTCGCTGGGCGCCATCTCCTCGATGCCCGGAAGCCCCACCAGCTCCAGCTTTTCGCCGACGATCTTCGCGAGCTCCTCCTCGGAATAATCGAAGTGCTCCCGCAGGGGATAGGCCACGTTCTCCGCCACGGAGAGGGAATCGAACAGGGCCCCTCCCTGGAAGAGCATGCCGACCCGCCGCCGAACCTGCAGGATCTCCTCGTCGTTCATCGGCACGACGTCCTTTCCGTCGAAGAGGACCTGACCCGCGTCCGGGTGCATGAGCCCCAGCAGCATCTTGAGCATGACCGTCTTGCCGGTGCCGCTGCCCCCCAAGACCACCATCGTCTCGCCCTTCTCGATGGCCAGGTCGACGCCCTTATAGATCGTCTTCTCGCCGAAGGATTTCTCCAGGCCGATGAACCGGATGAAGGCCGAATGTGACTCCGTTTTCTTCATAAAAGCAGCAAAAGCTTCGTCAGGAAAAAGTCCGCCACGAACACCATCAGGGACGTGATGACGACGGCGTAGGTCGTGGACTTGCCCACGCCTTCGGTGCCGCCGGAGGTCTTCAGGCCCTGGTAACAGGCGATCAGGCCGATGAAGAACCCGAAAAAGAGCGTCTTCGCCATGCCGGAGAAGTAATCCTCCATCTCCACCGTCCGGCGGATCTGGTCGAAGTAGAACCGGGCGGTCACGCCCGCCTCCATGATGGTGATGAACATGCCTCCGATGACGCCGATGATCGAACCGATGGTGGCCAGCACCGGCGCCGAGATCGTGAGCGCGAGCACCCGGGGAAGCACGAGCTTGTGGACGGGATTGGCCCCCAGGGCCTCGATGGCCAGCACCTGCTCGGTCACCACCATGGAGCCCAGCTCCGCCGCGATGCCGGAACCCACGCGCGCGGCGAGCATGAGGCAGACCAGCACGGGCCCCAGCTCGCGCATGATGGCCAGGCCGATGATGTTGCCGATGTAGATCTTAAGCCCGAAACGTCCGAGGCCGACCGCGAACTGGAGGGAGAAGACCATGCCGGTGAAGACGGAGATCAAGGCGATCAAGCTGAGCGACTTCACCCCCACGAACTCACACTGCTCCACAAAGGCCCTGAACGGAAAGGGATAGCGGAAGAGGCAGTAGAGCGTATGAACGGCGAGCTTCCAGAGGCCGCCCAAGTATTCGAAGAGCGTGAGCGTGTTGCGGCCGATCTCTCCGAAGAAATCGAGCCAGGTCCTTTCCAGGACCTTGTGGGAGGTCTCCAGGATTTCCTCGTGGATCCTCTTTCCGCCGCCGTTTCCGTTGCGGCCGTTTTTACCGCGTTTCAAAGCCATTGAGGAATTCCTCGAAATCGCGCTTGCCCTGCGAAAAGGTCTGCGGAGGGGCAAAATAGATGAAATCGTAGAGACAGAAGTTTTTCTTCATGACGACGACGGACATCTCGAGGGGCACGCCGTCGATGGCGCCTCCGCCGTCCATGCGGACCGCCGACCGGCCGTCGAGCGTTACGTTTTTCTCCGAGCGGATCTTGGGTTTTTGCAGGCGCTGGAACATCTCCGCGGCCAAGCGGTTCAAGGGCGCGTCGTCGTACTTGGGCCCGCAGAGGGCGTCGACGACGATGGTGGCCGCCAGCGGGTCGTTCTCATAGACGAGCTGTTTCAAGAGCCGCCGCGGCTGTTTCCACGGCGGCGGCAGACGGCGGACGGTAAAGCGCGCCTTCCCGGCGTCCGCTTCGCCGTTCTTGTAACCGGTAATTCCCCCCCGCCGATCGAGTCCGAAACACGCGCACAGAGTCAGCAAGAAGAAGACGATAACCCAACGAGCCTTGATCACAGTTCAAAAGTACCTGATTTCATTGATTCTTTCAATGCGCATGATAAGGCTGATGCTAACCCTATGATTTCGAAAAGCCTTCTGGAGATCCATCGCCGTATCGCCGCCGCCGCCAGCCGGGTCGGACGCGCCGAATCGGAAGTCACGCTGGTGGCGGTTTGCAAGGCGCAACCGCGGGAAAAAATCCAGGAAGCGGTTGCCGCGGGTCAAAGGGATTTCGGAGAAAACTACGCGCGGGAGCTGCTCGACCACTTTGGACCTGGGGCTTTGGACTTGAGACTTCATTTCATCGGCCATCTTCAGCGCAACAAAGTGAAACTGATTCTCCCCCACGTCATCCTGATCCATTCCGTCGACTCGGCGGAGCTCGCCCAGGAAATCGACAAGCGGTCCGCCGCCCTCGGGAAAACCCAGGCCGTATTGCTGGAGGTCAACTTAGGCGACGAATCCTCGAAGACGGGAATCGCGCCGGAAGCCGCGGCATCGCTGATCGCCGACATGGCCCTTCTCAAGAACGTGGAACTTCGAGGCCTGATGGCCATCCCCCCGCCGACGGAAGATCCGGAAGAAGGCCGCAAACACTTCCGACTCTTGAGGGAAATACGTGATGCATTGAACCGCAAAAGCGTCTATAAACGCCCGCTCGCGGACCTCTCGATGGGAATGACCCATGATTTCGAAACCGCCGTCGAGGAAGGGGCCACGATCGTCAGGGTCGGCACGGGGATCTTCGGTGAACGTCAAAAAACTTAAAATCGGCTTCATCGGCGGCGGCAACATGGGCGAGGCCCTGATCGCCGGCCTGTTGAACCAAAACGTCCTGCGGCCCGGCGACATCGGCGTCGCGGAACCGGACGCCGCGCGGCTGAAAAAACTCAAGGCGAAGTACAAGATCCTCTCCCGCGCCACCAACGCCGAGCTCGCCGCGACCTCCGAGGCGATCCTGCTTGCCGTCAAGCCGCAACAGATGACCTCCGTCTTGAACGAGATCTATCCGCACCTGACGCCCCGGCACCTGGTCCTCTCGATCGCCGCCGGTTTGGACGCGTCCTACTTCCGCGACAAGCTGCCGTCCAAGACGCGCTTCATCCGCATCATGCCGAACCTCTGCTCGATGATCGGGGAAGGCGCGGCGGCCTTGTACGCCGCGCCGAGCGCGACGGGGCAGGACAGGACCTTCGCAAAAAAAATCTTCGCGGCCTCGGGCAAGGCGGTCTTCGTCGAGAGCGAGGAGCTGTTGGACACGGTCACCGCCGTCTCCGGGAGCGGGCCGGCCTTCGTCTTTCTCTTCATCGACGCCTTGATCCAGGCGGGAGCGGCGCGGGGGCTGGCCGCGGAGTTGGGGAAGGAGCTGGTCCTGCAGACCCTGACCGGCGCCACGAAGATGGTGGAGGCCTCCAAGGAGCCCATCGCCGAGATGATCGGCCGCGTGGCCTCCAAGGGCGGAACGACGGAGGCGGGGTTGAAGGTCCTGGCGGATCTGGATTTTCGAAAACTCATCGATCAGACCATCGGCGCGGCGGCCGAACGCGCTGCACAACTGAGGAAACTCTCTTAATGCACGTTTTAGGCCTCATCGTTTTAGCCGCCGCCCGCGTCCTGCGCTTCCTCATCAATATCTATACCTTCGTCGTGGCGGCGGCGGTCATCATCAGTTGGGTGAATCCGGATCCGTACAACCCCATCGTGCATTTCCTGCGCCAAGTGACCGAGCCCGTCTTCAGCCGGGTGAGGCGGTTCATGCCGAGGGCCACGTTCCGCTGGCGGATCGACGTGACCCCCATCATCGTCTTCATCCTCCTGATGATCGCGGATACGGTCCTGGTGGGCCTCCTCTTTGACTTGGCGGGCCGCTTGCTTTGACGAAAACGGCTGAATACACCCTTTGGCACGGCCTAAAAATAAATGGTGACAAAAGTCCCACGAGGGTGGGAGAATTGTCACCATAGGGAGTTCGGTGGTAGATCGCCTCATCAAAGTCGATTCGGGCATGAACCGGGTTTTGGAGACCCGCGACGACCAAGGTCGCGGCGGCGGGCAGCAGCCGGGCGACGAAGACGACAAAGACAAAAAGAAAAAGGACAAGTTCGACAAGGGCAAGCCCTTCTGGAAGCGGTTGGTGCCCGAGACCGAAGGGCGATCCGGCCAGTCCGCCCGGTCGCGCCTGATGTCGGGAGAAAAGCCCAACCCGTTGCAGCTCCGGCAAGACGCGTTGATGGGGCATCCCTCGGAGGACGAAGTCACCGACGAGGAAGAGCAGAGCGTCACCTTAAGCCGGAAGATCCTGGTGCTCTGGGGCGTGGTGGACATCGACGGCCGGCCGCGCCTCCAGGTGATCGTGACCTACGTGATCGTGGCCTTGGTGATCGCCGTTTCGACGATCCTGATCTTCGGAATCCTGTTTCGGGGGACGTAAACGATGCCTGTCAAAGAACAAACCGGCTCCTTCGAACCGAAGCCCTTCGGGCGTTACGTCCTGTTGGAGAAGCTCGCCGTGGGCGGCATGGCCGAGATCTACAAGGCCAAGACCTACGGCGTGGACGGCTTCGAGAAGCAGCTCGCCATCAAGCGCATCCTCCCCCACTGCGCCGCCGACAGTGAATTCATCAAGATGCTGGTGGACGAGGCCAAGCTGACCGTCCTCCTCTCCCACGCCAACATCGTGCAGGTCTACGACTTAGGCAAGGTCGGCGACGACTACTTCATCTCCATGGAGTTCATCAACGGAACGAACCTCCGCGAGGTGATGGTCCGCCAGCGCGAGGAATCGGAGAAACTGGCCGAGGAGGTCGCCGTCTACATCATGAGCGAGGTCTGCAAGGGCCTCGACTACGCCCACCGCAAGACCGACAGCCAGGGCAGCCCTTTGAACATCGTCCATAGGGACATCAGTCCGCAGAACATCCTGATCTCCTTCGAAGGCGAAGTGAAGATCGTGGACTTCGGCATCGCGAAGGCGGCGATGAACGTCTCCCACACGATGGCGGGTATCCTCAAAGGCAAGGTCGCCTACATGTCCCCCGAGCAGGCGCTCGGAAAACCCATCGACCACCGCACCGACATCTTCTCCGCCGGCGTGCTCCTCTACGAAATGCTGACCGGCGACAAGCTCTTCTCCGGAGAAACGCAGTTCGAGGTGTTGAACCAGATCCGCACGACCCGGATCAACACGCTGATGCTGCCGGACCATATCCCGGGCCCGCTCAAGGCCGTGCTCGCCAAGTCGCTCGCCTACAACGTGAAGGACCGCTACCAGTCCGCCGGCGACTTCCAGCTCGACTTAACCAAGTACCTCTACTCCTCCTACATCGACTTCTCGCCGCGCATGCTCGCGGGGCTCCTGACCAAGCTCTACCAGAGCGAGATGAAGCGGAAGGAGGCGCCCGTCCAGATCGACGAGAAGACGCGCTCGGTGATGATCAAGCAGGCGGAGACGGAGAACATCGTCGTCCACAATGCCGCCCAGGCGGCGCCGAAGTCCGCCATGTCGCAGGACACCGCGCGCGTCGCGGAGACCACGGGAAAGGTCCCTCAGGACACGTCGATCTCGGGGCTCTACGCCGTCCCGACCGAGAGGCAGAAAAAGAAAAGGCCCCTGGCCTTGATCGCCGGCGTGCCCGTCCTCTTGGCCCTGGTGGGCTATCTGGGCTACACGATCTTCTTCAAGGAGAAGGCGCCGAAACCGCCGACGGGAATCACCTCGCCCACGGAGGAGGACAACGTCGTGGACGTGGGTGTGATCGAGCTCGATTCCGTTCCGCCGGGCGCCAAAGTGCTGGTCAACGGGGACGACACCGGCCAGGTCACTCCCACCAAGCTTTCGAAGCTGACGCTGGGCGAGGAATACCAGATCAAGCTCCAGAAGGAGAATTACAAGGACGCCGGCCGCACGGTGGCCGTCACCTCCGAGGAGCCGATCAAGGTCCAGGAAACGCTGGCGGCTCTGCCCAAGGGCGTCATCGAGATCGTCTCCGAACCGCCGGGGGCGAAGATCCACGTCAACGATCAGGACATCGGGGTGGTCACGCCCCACAAGCTGGAAAATTTGGAAATCGCCAAGACCTACCAGATCAAGCTGACCGCCCCGAACTACACCGAATGGACGGGAACGGCGGACGTGAAGGACTTCGAGCCGGTGAAGATGACGGCCGCGCTGATACCCGTGCCGCCGCCGGTGACGCCGGTCGTGCCACCCGTCACGCCGCCGGTGACTCCGGAGACGCCCACCACGCCGACGGTCACCACAACGCCGGTGACGCCGCCCGTGACACCGGTTATCCCGCCGGTAACACCCGTCACGCCGCCGGAAACGCCCACTTCGCCGACCGTCACCACGACCCCGGTGACGCCGCCCGTGACGCCCGTCACGCCGCCGGTGACGCCCCAAACTCCAACGACGCCGCCCGCGCCGGTCTACGGCAAGCTCAGCGTCACCTCGGACCCGCCGGGGGCGAAGGTCTATATGAACGGCGAGAACACGGGGCGCACGACGCCCACCACCCTCGAGAACCTGTCGCCCGGCAAGCGCGTCACCGTCGCCCTCTACCAGAAGGGTTATGAGGATTGGCGGCGCACCTACACGGTGGAAGGCAACCGGACGGTCCCCGTCTACGGGTCCATGAAGAAGACCGAGACCGCGCCCCCTCCCGAGACGCCGAAAACGCCGGTGGCCACTACGCCCACCACTCCGACGACGCCGAAGACACCGAAGACGCCGGAAAAGCCGTATACGCCCCCGCCGCCGCCCGAGACACCCAAAACGCCGGTCGAGGAGCGGCCGGTGGCGACCGCCGGCAAGGCCGGCTCGATTTCCGTCAACTCCGACCCGTCGGGCGCGGACGTCTACGTCAACTCCGAGTACAAGGGAAAGACGCCGATCCGCGTGAGCGACGTGAACCCCGGCACCGTCCGCGTCGCCGTGAGCAAGGACGGCTACATGCGCGAGACCCAGACGGTGAAGCTCGGCCCCGGCGAGAACAAGTCGGTGGGAACCATCAAGCTGGGCGGGATGTTCGGGGAGATCAGCATCAGCTCCGTCCCGCCGCGCGCGACGGTCATCTTCGACGGCGGCACGGTGACCAAGACGCCGGTGACCATCCGCAAGGTCCCGCGCGACCAGAAGCATTCGATCAAAATCCGTTTGGAAGGTTATCGCGATTGGGAGACTTCCGTCAGCCTTTCCGATAAGCCGAACAAGAAGTTCGAAGTGCAGCTCGAGAAGAATTAAACAGACAGGAGAACGATCCATGTCCCCTACGTCTGAAGACACGAAGCAGTCCGCAGCCGAAGTCACGGGCGAATTCGACACTCAACTTTTGAACATGGAAGGCGCCGACAAGGACGTCGTCTTCCAGCGCAAGTGCCAGCTCGTGGTCTTGAGCACCGCCGCCAAGGGCAAGAAGCTCGACTTGAACCGGCCGGTGACCAAGCTGGGCAAGAAGGAGGACAACGACCTGGTGCTGGACGAGAAAACCGTCTCGCGCAATCACGCCGAGATCGTCCAGACCGAGGACAGCTACATCCTGAAGGACTTGGGCAGCACCAACGGCACGTACCTGAACGATATCCGCGTGAAGGAGGCCTATCTTTCCCCCGGAGACATCGTCCGCCTGGGCACGGCGCGCATCGAGTTCATCGCCTTCGACGAGAAGGTCCAGATCGAGCCGTCCACGCGGCAGGAGTTCGGAGGCCTGCTGGGCCGTTCGCGCCGCATGCGTCAGATCTTCAGCCTGCTCGAAAAAATTTCCCCGACTAACGCCACCGTCCTCATCGAGGGCGAGACCGGCACCGGCAAGGACTTGGTGGCCCGAGCCATCCATCAGAACAGCCCGAGAAAGGCGAAGCCTTTCGTCGTCTTCGACTGCTCCGCCGTCGCGCAGAACTTGATCGAGAGCGAGCTCTTCGGCCACGTGAAGGGGTCCTTCACCGGCGCCGTCGCCACGCGCAAGGGCGCTTTCGAGGAGGCGAACGGGGGGACGATCTTCTTGGATGAAATCGGAGAACTGTCTTTGGACCTCCAGCCCAAACTCCTGCGGGCCTTGGAGCAGCGGGAGGTCAAGAAGGTCGGCGCGAACGAGTCCCAGCCCATCGACGTGCGGGTGGTCTGCGCCACCAACCGGAATTTGAAAAAGGAAGTTTCGGAAAACCGTTTCCGGCAGGACCTCTACTACCGCCTGTCGGTCGTGAAGATCAACCTGCCGCCGCTCCGCGAGCGCCCGGACGACATCCCCTTCCTGATCGAAAAGCTCCTGGCCAGCGGCCGCTTCAACGTCGACAGCGAAGGAAAACTCAAAGTGACGCGCGTCGACGACGACGCGCTCAAGATGCTTACGCGCTACCAATGGCCCGGCAACGTCCGCGAGATGGTGAACATCTTGGAGCGCATGGTCCCGATGGTGGACGGCAACGTCGTCAGCGGGAAGGACGTCGGCTTCATCTTCGAGGAGATGGAGCGCGAAGAGGAGGCCACCGAGCGCATGAGCGTGGACATGGGCCTGCCGTTCAAGGAGGCCAAACAGAAGGTGGTGGAGTCCTTCGAGAAGGATTACCTGGCCGCCCTGCTCCGGCGGAACAACTACAACATCTCCAAGACGGCCCGCGAGGCGGGCATCGACCGGAAGCACATCCGCAATCTGCTGAAAAAATACGGGATCATCGGCGAGGATACGCCGGAAACGGACGACGAGTAGGCGAATTTATTCGGTGGCTACCGCCGCGTCCCGCGAACCGGCGCTTGAGGCTTGGGCGCCGTGGGACGGGAGCCCTGAGAAGCCGGACGGGCCGAAGCGGAGGTCACGGGACGAGCCCCCTGAGCCGAAGCCCCGGGCCGGGCCCCCTGCCCCGCCTGCTGCGCGTGCATCTGCGCCACCCGCTTCTTGATCTCCATATTTCTCTTGAGCGCGATGACCAGAGACCGGGCCCGGTTGGCCCACATGTTGCGCCCGCTGGGGTCGAGCAGGATGGCGTTCCGGAAATCGTCGGCGGCCTTTTTGTAGTTCTTGTGCCGGAGGTAGATCTCCCCGCGGTTGACGTAGCAGCACAGCTCCTTGCCGTTGATCCGGAGCGCGCGCGTGTACGAGACCACCGAGTCCACGTACTTGTGCATCTTCTGATAAACGCCGCCCAGGGCCGTGTGGTAGTAGGCGTTCACGCTGTCCAAGACCGAGAGCGTCTTGAAGATCTGCTGGGCCTCTTGATACCGCCCGTACTTGTATTTGACGTAGCCGATCTCCGCCAGGCGCCCGAACTTCTTCTTGGGCAGGTTGACCAAATCCGCGACGGAGATCTTGTGGGCGAGAAACTTGTAGAAGACTTCGGTCAGATAACGGCGGCGCTCGGGGTTGGGGTCTAGGACCTTGCCTTTTTCCTCGTCGGAGAAAGGATGGCGGGTCTCTTCACGGGGCATGAGTCGTTATCCCCTATCTAAGGTTGTTCTGGATGTCCTTCGCGATCTCATTGACGCTCTTGGCGCTCGAATTACCGAAGTCTTGGGTCTTCTCCAGATTGTTCATCTCCATCTGGATGACCTGAAAGAGGTTCATGACGTCGCCCTGCATGCTCGAAAACTGCATGTTCGCCTTCGCCAGGTCGGCCTGCGACTGATGCCCGCCCGCCTGGTCCAGATCGAACTTCGCCTGCAACTTGTCCATGCTGTCCATCTGCTCCGAGTACACCTTGACCATCTGGCCGATCTTGGCCGTCGCGTCCTGGGCGTGCTTGGCGGTCATGATGAGGATGACGTCCTGGGGCGAGCGCGCCATGGCCAGGGCCTCATGGTACTTTTTCTTCGTCTCTTCCGTCTCCTGAATCATTTGTCCGGTCATGTACTGTTCCAAGATATCGGAGGTCGACCCGCCGCTGCTCTGCTGGAACAGGGTCGGATCCTTCTTGAGGGCTTCCGAAATGTAGCCGCTGATCTCATTGCCCAGCTCTTCCATGCCCGGGGAGCCCGACTGAATCTTCAAAAAGGCTTCCTCTCGCCACTCGCCTAAGCTGGACTGCTCCTCGCGGCTCATCGCCGTCACCATCGGAGCGCGGTCGTTGAACAGGAATTCCGGGATGTCGCCTTCCAGGGCCTTGATCTCGGGACGGGCGGTGATGTCGACCAACTTGGCGTGCTGGCCCGCCAGGAAGGGAATGACGTTCTCGGGGCGAAGGGCGACCTCGTCCGGGATCTGGAGATGCTTCACCGCGTCCGGCGTGGCGATGATCTGCTCGCCGCCGGGCAAGGGCGCGGTCTGGGGCCGCGCGGTATCTCTTAAACTGGTAGCTGACGGGTCGATTGCCATAAATTACTTCTTCTTCTGTTGCTGCTTCATCAGGCGGAGCTGCTCTTTGAGCATCCTCGCCCGGTTCGCCCACTTGTCCTCGCCTTTCGGGTCCAGGGCGACGGCCTTGTCGAAATCCGCCGCGGCCAAATCCACGATCCCCAACTTCAGGTAGATCTCCCCGCGGTTCGTGAACGACACGAGGTCCGACGGGTTCAGGTCCACGGCCACCGAATATTCCAGGATCGACTCCGGATACTTCTCCTTGCGCTGGAAGGTCGCCCCCAGCATCTGGTGGAAGTAGTAATTGTCCGGCTCGATCACCGTCAGCCCCTTGAACAGCCTCTCCGCGCTGTCGTACTGGCCGATGCGGAACTGGTTGAACCCGAGCTCCGCGATCTGCATCAGCCGCTCCGGCGTGTACTGCGACAGGTCCGCCCACG
Organism: bacterium; assembly: GCA_036274695.1. GTDB lineage: Bacteria > UBA10199 > UBA10199 > JACPAL01 > DASUFF01. The sequence continues at coordinate 33,899 of DASUFF010000103.1, forward strand.
ACAGGTCCCCGGAGAGCATCCGGTCGACTTCCTTCTTCGCCTTTTCCAGCTGCTCCTTCGGGACCTTCTTCAACGCCTCTTCGATCTTGGGCGTCCAGGCGTTCAGGAGCTCGGACACCAGCTTCGGCACGGCCTCGCCTTCGGCCGTGGCGTCTTTGGCCGGCGCCGGCTTGGCGGCCTTGGCCGCCGCCTTCGCGGCCGGGGGTGGCGTTTTGGAGGGAGACTTCGGTTTTACGGCCACTTGGCGCACCTCGATTCCCTCCGAAAATACCACCCTTAAGCCAAAATGGCAATCTTTTCGCTGTACTAGCTACATCTACGAGCCGTAGCGAGAGCTGTGCCGCGGTCAGCGGCATTACTACCAGCGCGACAGCGCGGAGCCGATCTGGCCGTCCTTGCTGATGAACCCGTGCGTCGTGTTTCCGATCTCCTCGCGCGTGGTCATCGTTTGCTGAAGGAAATTGGCGATCGCCTGCCGATTCATGCTGTAGGAGTTCATCTGGCTGTTGATCTGAGCCAGCTTCGCGCTGTAGGACGGGTCGTCCGACTTCAAGCTGTCCATGCTCTTCGAAAGAGCTCCCTGCTGTTCCTCGTAATTCTGCATCGCCTTGATGGTGGCCGTTCCCATGCCGATGACGATCTGGCTCGCCCGCTTGTCGAGCAAGACCAAGGCCGTCTTGATGGCCTCGTAGTTTCCGGACATGGCCGCGCGGAGAAGCTTCTTGATGGCCTCCTCCGTCCGGCGGGCGTCGCTCTTCAAGGCGTTGCTCGACGACGCGATGGCCAGCGTCGTTCCCGTGAAATCGTTGAAGGCGCTGTTCGTGCTGAGGCTGCCGCCGGCCTCCGAAAGGGGATCTTCCGCGGAGGCCGTGCCGACCAGTCCGCCGCCGGCCACCGCCGAGGTGTCCACTTCTCCCGAGGTCAGGGCCGCGTCGCCGCCGGTCCCGCCCGCCGAGGCGGTGTTGAGGGTGAAGGCGCTGGCCGTGCTCTGCGTGCCGCCCGTCGTCTTGGAACCGCCCTGGGAGCCGGTCACGGCGGACGAGGTGGTCACGGTCGCGCTCTTCTTCTTGGACGACGTCGGGCTCGCCGACGAGGTGGTCACCGAGGAGCGCGTCTCCACCTTGTCCTTCTTGACGGTGATCCCCAAATCCTGGGCCGCCATGGCCTGCGACAGGACGTCGTTGACGCGTATGAAAGCGCCCTGCAAGTCCTTCTTCTGCTGAAGGATCTGTTTCAAGTCGACGTCGACCTGCTTCAGTTGGGCCTCCAAGACCGGCTTCTCTTCCGCCGTGGCCGTCTTCAATTTTTCCTGAAGATCCGACTTCTGGGCGTTCAGCTCGCTCTCCTTCGCCTTCAGCTCGTCGATGCGCTTGGAGAACTGGGCCGCCGTCTGGTTCTGGATCAGCTCGTAGCTCGTCTCGTTCGGGTCGACGCTCAAACCGATGACCTTCAGATCCTTGTCGACGGAGGTGAAGACCGCGCGGGCCTCTTCCGGCGTCGGACCCGACGTGGACGTGCCCGTCTCGCCCGTTTCCTCGGCGGATTGGACCGACACCGTGCCCTCGGCCGTTTCCGTCTTGATGGCCTCGTAATCGCCCAAAGTGGAGAGAATCTCGTCCCGGTTGTTCACGAGGGCGTTCAGCTTCTCTTCCTTGCCGCCCTTTTCCAGAAGGGTCGCGATCTGCTGATCCAGGCCGTCCAGGAAGGTCTGGGCCTTCGTCGCCAAATCGGGGTCGTCCGTGCTGATGTTCGCGCCGGCCTTGTTCAGGGCGTTTTGGAGGTTTTCGCGCGCGTTCACGAGCTTGCGGTGCGCGCTTAAGCTGTTCGGCGCCTTCGGAGTGGCGGCGGTGGCCACGCCCGCGCCTTTGGCGGGCAGGGTCACGGTGTCGACGGCGACCTCGGGCGAGCCCGCGCGCTTGGCCGCGCGCTTTTTATTCTCGTCCTCGTCCTGCTTCAAATCGGCCTCGGTGAGGGTCTTCACCATCACATTGACCGGATTGACATTGACCTGGTTGTTCGTCGCCATTTTCTATTCCCTTCCGTGCAAGGGCGAATACAAGATTCGCCCCTACGTCGTTGTTACGACCACCGCGACTGCGTCGTCTTGATGCGCGACATCGTGTCGCGGATGCCCTTTTCCGTATTGCCGATCTCTTCCTGCATCGTCATCAGGTCGCGCAGATTGTTCGCGATCATCTGGCGCCCGCTGCTGATCTGGCTGGACTGCGTGTTCAACTGGGCCAGCTGCGCCGACATCTGCGTCGGATTGCCGCCCGCGCCGCCCGCTCCTCCGCCCGCTCCCGACTGTCCGGCCAAGGCGCCCATCTGGTCGGAGAGCTGCTTCATCTGGTTGTCGTAGAGCTGCATGGCGCGGATCGTGTTCACGGCCGCTCCGGCGATGGTCATGCGCGCCTTCTGGTTGCAGAGCGTAATGGCCGTTTCCAAGACGTCCAAGTTGCCCGCGGCGAGCGCCGCGAGGAGCTGATTGATCATGGCATCGATGCGCTGGCCCTTGGACCGGTTGTCGCCGCCGCTCAGTCCGATGGCGAAGTTGGTGCCGGTCAAATCGCCGACGCCGCCGAAACCGCCGCCGCCGTAACCCATGGTGCCCAAACCGCCGGGCATGCCGCCGCCGGCGCCGAAGCCTCCGGCCGCGTACTGTCCGGCGTAACCCACGTTGCCCCAACCCGCGACCGCGCCGGCCACGGAGTTGCCGAGATAACCGAATTGCTGAACGGCGTTCGCGGCGGTGAGAAGCGGAGGCGGACGATTCGGATCGGGAGGCGGCTCGGGAAGAGGCGCGCCGTCGGGGCCGCGGCCGGGAACGGACGTGGCTAGCCGGTGGGAGCCGATGTCTCTGACAACGCCATCGGCGCGGGCAGCGATCGCATCGGCATCCTGTCTTGTGGCCGGATGGCCCGATGCGCCTTCCGTCGCCGTCATGGCGGTTTTGACTTCGTTATAATGTGTCTGATCGCCAACGAGACCCGTAATGTCGCCATCCAAACTTGCCGGCCAAGGGTTCGCGCCGCCCGACGCATAACGCGGATTGCTGCGGACTTCGCCCCAATAAGCCGTCAATCGTTCCGGATGAGCGCGAAAATCATCGGCGCTGGGAAATCCTTCCGGAGCTCCGCGGGACGTAAATATGCCGCGGATGCCCTCATACCGCCTGTCCAAAGTCCCTTGGGCTTGGTTGAACGCTTCCGATGGCCTGACCACCAAAGTGCTGGCGGCTCCTCCCGTGCCGGTACCGGCGGGATTACCCACAACGGTCGCGCCAGGGTTCGCAGGAGGATTCGGATCCGGTGGAGGGTTGCCTCCCGGAACGGGGTTACCCCCCGGAGGCACCACCGGGTCGTGGAAGAGACCAAAGCCATCGCCCGGCAGGTCTTTTTGTCCTTCGAATCCCCAAAAATCCATAACAATTCTCCCCACTTACGTTATTAGGCTCTAATGAAAGCCGCTTGAATCAAAAACAGTTCTTCCTGAAGTATATCATCGGGTTTGGGACCCCATCCAGTTGTGTTTGGAATGGGATAACCCTTCTTGAGAGGCGACAAACTGGGGACAAAAATCCCCACATGGGGACCGCCAAGAGGCCCTAATAGTAAAAAGGGCTATATTCCTTCGGCCCTCTATCTTCCTGAGCCACGAAATGTAGGAGCAGCGAGGAAGAGACTTGCCCTTCCGGCAAAGCGCCCCGGCGCGAGTGAGGCACTTCGCAAGCGTCGTAGAAAACCGCCTCCCCGATCTCTTGGGGAATCTCGATCCCTTCCTTGCCGGACTCCGCATGCAGCACCAGCGGCCAAGACTTCCCAGGCTGCGAATGGTCCGATTGGCCCCGGAAATCGAGTAGGAGACTGAGTCCGTAACGATGCTCGGCCTGGTCCACATGCTGTCTCAGAGTGGCTCCCGGCAAATAGGAGATCAGGTGATTATGGGAGGCCTTCACAGGCCTCCCCACAATCCGGCCGGCGAGAGACGCGGCTTGATCCTGAAAAAAGAAGACCAGTTCGTCATTATGCGCGTTGTAGCGCAGCGGCGAATCAGGATCCCCCAAGCGGACCCAGCCGAAATCCATCAAAGATTGAAAGTATTCCTGAAGCGACTTCAGGTGAAGAGGAGGAATAAGCCCTTCCACGAGGGTATACTTGCGTAACGCAAATTCTCGCCAAGCGGCGGTGACCTCCGCCTCTCTCATGAGATCCACCGGAATCGCTCCTTTAGGGACAAGAATTCCGGCCTTCCTCAAAATGAGCGTCGTACCTTCCGAGAAAGCGGGGGCTTTTTTTCCCGCTTTCAGGAGAGCCAAAGAATCCCTCAACGATTCAGGAATCCAATAGGGGAAAACAATTCCCGACGAAGGGTCCTCGACCCACGCCATGGAAAACCCCCGAAGGAATCGGTCATTGAAACGCGCGCGATGGCGAAGCGAGTCAGGCAATTCTTCGTCGGGCCGGTAGTGGAAAAAGGGAGAGACGATGAGATCCTTAGAAAACATCCCCTCTCTCTTGGGGGGCGATGCGTCCTCCTCCTGTAGAAAACACGAGTAAAAAACGGGAGAGGAAACCGATTCCGGATCGAGAAAAATCCCCATGTCCCGGAGCCGGGTCCGGACGGGCTCGGGCAACACGGAAAATATACGAGAGGCGTTCTCGGGAGGCATGCTCTGGATGGCGAAAAGGAGGTCGAAAAACTCCGGAGAGTCGTGACGCTTCACTTTGTTGACCTGCAACCCCCTCCCCTTCACGGGCGCCTCAACGACGACCGCCACGAGCTCGTGTCCGATCGGTTTGGGTCTGAGGGTTAAATGGGGATTCTTGATAAGCCCGCTCATTTTTGGAAAAAGATTACTACAGATCTTGGCCGGAAGCGAATTTAGATCGAATTGACTTAAATTGATATCATGATACTATCTATTCATGAGCTTCTCCGGCCGCTTCATCCTACGGGTCCCTAACGCCCTTCATGGCCGCCTTGCGCGCGAGGCCGGGTCGCGGAGAATCTCCCTGAACCGGCTCTGCACCGGCCTCCTCCAAGCCGGGTTGGAAAGGAAGAACGAACCTTCCCGGCGTTTCGATTCCCTCAGCCCGGTCGTCAAATCGTTGAAAAAGCGTTTCGGAAAAGACCTGCTCGGCGTCCTTGTCTTCGGCTCGCAGGTCACCGGCCGGGCGACCGCCGCCTCCGATGTGGATCTTTTGATCGTCCTTCACGACCGCATTCCCCTGACCCGGTCGCTCTATCGGTGGTGGGATGAGAGCGTCGACAGCGTCCGCCTGCCGGAAGAACCGGTCGTCAACCCTCAGTTCGTCCATCTCCCCGAAACCCCCGAAGAAGCGGGCGGGTTGTGGCTGGAGATCGCGTCGGCGTCGGAAATCCTCTGGGACGGCGGAGCCAGGCTGGCAAGGACGCTGGAAGGCTTGAGAGATCTGATCGCACGGGACCGTTTCCGGCGCTATTGGTCCAACGGCGCCCCCTATTGGGTGAAAACGTGAAGAACAAAGACCTCGCCCAAGACTACATCACGCGCGCCGGCCACCGGCTGGCGGCGCTTCAAGTCTTGTTGGATCGCGAGAGTTGCGCGGATGTCGTGAGGGAAGCGCAGGAACTGATCGAACTCTGTCTCAAGGCCGTCCTTCGCGTTTCCGGCATCGAACCGCCCCGCTCTCACGATGTCAGCGACATTCTGCTGGAAAACGCGCACCGAGTCCCGGCGGCGCTTCATCTCCACACGGCGGCTCTCTCGAAAATTTCGAAAAAGCTTCGTCGCGACCGCGAACTCGCCTTTTACGGCTCCGAAGACCTCACGCCCTCCGATTTCTACAAAAAGGAAGACGCCCAAGAAGCCTTCGACGACGCCCGGTGGGTGTATGAAACCTGCCGAGAGGCGATGAAGCCGTGACCTTCCCACCCCTCTTCTGGCTCCGCGACCTCTTAGGTCTCCGCAAGATGAGGCCGATCTCGCGTCTCTACCGCTACGACGACAAGGAATTCGGAGAACGCGTCCCTCCGGAAAGCCGGTTTCTGAATTCCTTCACGTCGGACCTGCCCGTCTTTCTCAAAGAAGGCGTCCTCGATCCCGAGACCTGCGACCGGCTGGCGAAGGAATTGCGGGCTTCGGGCTCCGCGGGCTGGGCGCCGATGAGCAAGCCCGAGGGCGACAAGAACACCGCCCTCTTCGACAAGAAGGGCCGGCACACGGAATTCTTGAACGGCAACCGGGAGATTTTGGAGATTTACCTGAAAGCCATGGCGCCGGCGTTGAAGGAAGCGGAGGAATTTTTCGGCGTCAAACTGGGACGCAGCGACGGCGTTCAGGCCTTGGGCTATCCCCCGGGCGGCCGCTACGAGCTCCATGCCGACAACTGCTCCCCGAAATACGACGCCCGCGGCAAGTTCGACGGCTGGGTCTGCAACATGCCCCGGCGCGTGATCTCGACGGTCCTCTCCCTCACCGAAACCGCCTCGAATCCCGACGAGGCGCGGAACCAGTGTTCCGGCGGCGAGCTGAGCTTTCCCTGCCTGCTGGACGCGAAAAACCGGCCCCTGAAGATCGCCCCGAAAAGAGGCCTCTTCATCGCCTTCCCGAGCACGCCGTATTTCCTGCACCGGGTGCATCCGGTGAAAAAGGGATACCGCGTGACGTTGGTGGATTGGTACGGGGGGACGATTCTGGCGAAAGCGGACGTTCCTAATGCCGGCGCTCCAGGGCCTCGACCCGCTTCTTGATTTCTCCGATTTCTTCCTTCACGCGATCGATCTCCAAACGGTCCTCGCCGCGGTTCCTCTCCAGCCGGTCCAATTTCGCCTCGATCCGGCGGAGTTGGTCGTTCGTGATCGTGTATTCCATCTGAAGGGTCTCGAGTTTTCCGTAGAGATCCTGGATTTCGCCCTTCATTTCGGCGATTTCGGCCCTCATGCCCTTCAGGTCCACTTTGATCTCGGTAATGTCCCGCTGGAGATTGAAAATATCCGCCCGGATGGATTGGGTCGCAGGTTCAAAATGGGCCTGAAAGGCCGGACCAAAACTTTCTTTGAAATGCTTGTCGAAGGCGGGCCCAAAGCTCTCCTTGAAGTGTTTGTCAAAAGCGGGACCGAAGTGCCTCTCAAAGGCGGGACCGAAACTCTTCTCGAAGTATTTATCGAACTGCTTCGCGAACTGTTCCTCGATGACCTCGACCAAAATTTCCCGGGTCAATGGCTCCGGTTTGGGTTTCGTTTTTCTGATCGTCTTTTCCATGCAGCACCTCGTCTATGTGTTTTCGAAACGAGCGACAACACATTTCGTCTTTGCAAGGCGTGCCAGTGGCTATGGCTGAGGACGATCGCGAAGGCGAGTTCGATTTCCGGACTAAAGGGTAAAGGAATCGGACGGGTTAACCCATCAAGGAAGCGCGCTGGCGGGCCAGGTTGGCCTGGCGGAGTTCCTTGTTGGCGTCGCCGATGGAACGGCTCATTTCCATCGTGCTCTGGAGCATGCCCACGATCTGCTGGCGGGCCTGAGTATTCTGCTGGAGTTGCAGCTGCATGGCCTGCAGGTCTTGGTTCGCCCGCGCACGCGCCGCAGGATCCGTCGAGCTGGTGTTGATATTCTGCAGGTTCCGGCCGATCTCGCCGGCCTGGCGATCGGAGGCACCCAACAGACGCGCGGTCCGCGCGCCGATCTCGGCGACCGTCAGGTTGGACACGCGGGCGACCGCATCCATCAAAGGCATCAGGACATCCAAATTCCCCTGCTCCAGGGCCGCGAGGAGGCGCTGGATCAAGCGATCCGTCGCGGCGCGGTCAGCGCGGAGGCGCTGGAGATTCTCGGTGCTGGGATTGTTGATGAAATCGTTGACGACGGAATCGGGGGTTACGCCGGGGGCGTCGCCCGAGAGGCCCGCCGGGGTCTCGCCCAGGAGCCGCGCGAAATCGGCGTCGGTTCGGCTGCCAGCTTGAGACGGATCCAGACCGGCGATACGGTAAGCGTCCTGAAGCGACAGGTTGCCCTCGCTGGGACCCATATTGACTTGTCCGGAAGAGACGACATCTCTCAGCAAATCCTCTCCGCGAACCTCGTGCCCATCAATCGTAAAGGTTCTCCCCCGGAAGAGTTTTTCCAATTCACGGATAAAGCTCTGCGCTTCTTCGGGTTGGACATTGGCGCGGCCATTGGATTGGAAAACAATGGTGCTCAGGCCGGTTCTTACGGAATCGGGTAAATGAAGGCTTGCTGGAAATCCACTCACGTAACCCGTCGGAGAGTCGGGGCCGAACCGGCTGCCTTCCGGGGCTTCGCGGGGAACGATATTGGCTCGGAAAGGATTATTAAAGCGGATGGTGCCGTTACGACGGTCCCAGGTATCGACGGTATCCCCGGCGGCATTGAGTCCAAGACGGGTGTCGGTGGTGGCGTTGAAGGTCCCATCGCCGTTGTCCCGATAAAGGCTGAATTCAATATCCCGGGCGTAGTCGTGGGATCTCGTTCCCAGGCGGGCATAAAGGGCTTCACTGGCACGTGCCCGTAGGGTCGCCGCATCGGCATTGGGATCGGCATCAAAACTGATGTCCGTGATGCCCGATCGTGTTCCGCTCAACCTGACAAAATACGTAGTCATAGATAGACCTTGGGTGCCTGTTTTCCCTCAGATTATATTATCGAAAGACCTCTCTGTGAAGTTGCCATTGCGGCTGAAAATAAGGGTCAAAAAAACACCAGTCATAAATATTTGATATTGTTAGTAAATAATGCGCGGCCCAACAGGAGGAGGCGTCCCATGACCGCGGTGCGAGCCGCTACCGGCCGGCCTTGGGTTCGCAGACCCCACCGGTCTCGGGGCCGTATCCGGGGGCGGGGACCCGGCATCGCTCCCGCCGTTGCCCGGCATTGCCCGCAGCAATTCGCGGGCGGCGGTTAGCAGGTCCCGGTATTGCTGCTCGGACAGGTCGGGCAAGGTGCTGCTGTGCATGGCCGCCCGGAGCTCCGTCACGCGCGCGGCTAACTCATCGGCCGGAGCCCTTTCTCCGACGAGGAAACGCCTCAAGAAGATGGCCCCGGGAGGATTATTGGGATCAT
>DASUFF010000104.1:0-9522 GCA_036274695.1 bacterium
CAGGTGCTTCGCGCGCGGGTCGATGGTCTTGTAGACGCGGTGGCCGAAGCCGAAGATCACGCGCTTGTTGGCCAGCTCGTTCTCGATGTATTCGCGCACGTGCGCGATGTTGCCGATGGCGCGCAGGGTCTTGATGACCTCTTCATTGGCGCCGCCGTGCAACGGGCCCTTCAAGGCCGCGATGGCCGCCGTCACCGCCGAGTAAATGTCGGAGAGCGTCGCCGCCACCACGCGGGCGGTGAAGGTCGACGCGTTGAATCCGTGCTCGGCGTGGAGGACCAGTGCCGCGTCCATCGCCCGGATGGCCTCCGGAATGGGGTTCTTTCCCGTGAGCTGATAGAGGAAGCGCTCGGCTGTGGACGGCCGTGGCTCGCCCGGAGCGACCTGCTTGGGCGGCACGTATTGGTGGCCCTTGCGGAAGCGGTCGAAAGCGGCGATCAGGGTCGGGATCTTGGCGATGATGCGGAGGGCCTTGTTCTCGTTGGCCGACATCGAGCGGTCGCCGGCCTCGGGGTCGAAGTGCGCATGCATGGAGACGAAGGTGCGCAGCATGCCCATGCCGGAAAGGCGGGGGGCGAGCTTCTTTAAGGTCTCCATAATCTCGTGCGGGATCTCCGCGTTCTCATCGAGCGTCATCCGCAGCTCGTCCAACTCCGCCTGGTTGGGGAGCCGGAGGTGCAGAAGGAGGTGGACGACCTCTTCGAATGAGGCGTTCTCCGCCAGGTCGCGGATGTCGTAACCGACGTAGATGAGTTCGCCCTTCTGGCCGTCGATGTCGCACAGCTTGGTCTGGGCGGCGACGACGTCCTCCAAACCTCCTTTAAATGTGGTTTTTTCTGACATATTTCTAGTTTCTATCCCGGCGTCCTCGGTTGTCAATGGAACTTTCCGCCCGAAAGTGCTCAAAATGTGTTAGGTTTTCGGTAACGAACATGCCTCGCAGCGACGCCACAGCGAAGCCCCTGTCTCCCCGCCAGGAACTGCTCAAGATCCAGAAAAAGATCTTCGCCAAGAACGACGAAATCATCCGAAGCCAGGCCATGGTCCGGGAGAGGGGATTCGACCTCTACGAGCGCCGGTACAAGCGCCACGTACGCGCCTATGAGGCCCCGTCGGGCCCCGACGAACTGATCGAGGCCATTCGGGAAAGCGACGTCATCTATCTGGGCGATTACCACACCAATCCCCAGTCCCAGCGGACCCTTCTGCGGATTTTAAAGCAGATCGCGGGCGAGCCGAACCTGGGCGTGGGCTTGGAGCTGGTTCAAAAGCGCCATCAGAAGCATCTGGACGACTACCTGTCGGGACGCATTTCGGAGGAGACCTTCCTCGAGCGGATCAACTTAAGGAAGTTCTGGTATTTCGACCTGTGGGAGAACTTCAAGCCGATCTTCGACTTCGCAAAGTTCCACAAGGTCCCGCTTTTCGGGATCGAATACTCCCTGGGCGGCGACGCCACGCTTACCAAGCGCGACCGGGAGAGCGCCGCCATCATCGCGTCCATTCTGAAGAAAAAGCCGGGGATGAGGCTGATCGTCTTCATCGGCGACCTTCATACTGCGCCGGAGCACTTGCCCGCGGAAGTGGGCCGAATCCTGGACGCCAAGGGAATTCACAAAAAGGACCTGATCATTTATCAGAACAGCGAGTCGATCTATTGGCGCTTGGCGGAGAACGGCATCGAGGACAAGGTGGAGATCGTGCGCGTCAGCGATCACGAGTTCTGCGTCATCAATACCCCTCCCATCGTCTGGCAGCAGACCTTCCTCAATTGGCTCGAGCACGAGGAGGGGGAGATCGACTACGCCGACGCCCGGCACAGCTTCCTGGACCTGCTGCAGCGGATCGCCGAATTTCTGGGGCTCGAGGTCCCGGACAAGGCGGAAGAGGTGGAGGTATTCACCTGCGGCGACTTGAGTTTCCTAAAAACGCTGAAGGACGACGGCGGGTTTACGAAGACGGAGATCAAGCGGATCAAGCAGCAAATCCTGGCCTCCGAGAGTTACTGCATTCCCCAGAAGAATTACGTCTACCTGGGCAACCTCTCGCTCAATCATGCCGCCGAAGAGGCCTCGCATTATCTGAAATACCTAAGCTCGGGGCCGGAGTTTCCGCGCGATCCCGTCGACGCCTTCTACGCTAACATCATCCACGAGGCGGTGGGCTTCTTCGGCTCGAAGATCATCAACCACAAGCGGAAGTGTTTTCACGAAAAGGAATACGCGGGGCTCGTCACGTATCTCACGTCTTCAAAGACGTCCCGCGAACGGCATCGGGAGTTGGAGATCGCCCTGCTCGTCCTCCGGCATCGGGAGATGGACCGCAAAGGCCTGCCCATCCGCTCGCGACAGTTCTTTCGCTCGCAGCACGACCTCTTCTTCGGCGTCACGCACGGCTTGGGCTACATGCTGGGCGACCGGCTCTATTACGCGATGCTCGACAACCGGGTTTCCAAGGGGGAAATCCGGGAGCTGTACCACGACGCCATGAAGGAGGACGGCTCGCCGTTCGAGCTTTACCGCAAATGGACGCGCCGCCTGCGCGGGGTGAAGATCCCGAGGCGGGTTTGATGAGCGCCGCCGACTACCACTTCGTCACCCATTGGAAGGTCAAAGGCCCCATTTGCCTCGTCTACGACATTCTCAAAGACGGCGAGCACTACGATCGCTGGTGGAAGCCGGCCTACGTGAAGACGGATGTCGTCGGCACCCGGAAGGTGAGGGCGCTGGTCCGGGCCAAGCTGCCTTACACCCTGGATTTCACCACGGAGCTTGTGCGCGAAGACCCGCCGAGGGAGATCGAGATCCGCGCCACGGGCGAGTTGGCCGGCCGCGGGCTTTGGAAGCTGGAAGAAAATTCCGGAGACGTGGCCGTGACTTTTTATTGGGATGTTCGGGCGGAAAAGCCTTGGGTCCGATTCCTTTCGCCGGTCTTAAAGCCGCTCTTTCGCTGGAACCACGACTGGGTGATGAGGACGGGGGAAGAAGAATTACAGAGGGAGATTCAGCGCCGTGTAGGGGCGGGTGACCCCGCACCTACGTCGGCAATCACTCGTAATATTCAATCCCGAGGTGAGTGATCTGCTCTTCGCCCATCAAGTAGCGAAGCGTGTTCTTCAGCTTCATCTCCTGAATGAAGAGGTTGTGCTCGGGATAGAGGCCGGGGGCCGTCATCGGGCTCTTGTAGTAGAAGGAGAGCCATTCCTGGATGCCCTTCATGCCCGCGCGTTGCGCCAGGTCGGTGAAGAGAACCAGGTCCAGACACAGCGGGGCGGCCAAGATGGAATCGCGGCAGAGGAAATCCACCTTGATCTGCATCGGGTAGCCCATCCATCCGAAGATATCGATGTTGTCCCAGCCTTCTTTGTTGTCGCCGCGCGGCGGGTAATAGTGGATGCGGACCTTGTGATACATCTTGGCGTAGAGGTCCGGGTACTGATCCGGCTGCAGGATGGTTTCCAGAACGGATAATTTCGACTCTTCCTTCGTCTTGAACGAATCCGGATCGTCCAAGACCTCGCCGTCGCGATTTCCCAAAATGTTCGAGGAGAACCAGCCTTCGATGCCCAGCATGCGGGCCTTGAAGCCGGGGGCCAAGATCGTCTTCATCAGGGTCTGGCCTGTCTTGAAGTCCTTGCCGGAGATGGCGCAGCCGTTCTGCTGGGCCAGTTCCTGGATGGCGGGGACGTCGACGGTCAAGTTCGGCGCGCCGTTGCAATAGGGGACCTTCGATTTCAGGGCGGCATAAGCGTAGACCATCGACGGGGCGATGTTGCGATCGTTATTTTCCAGGCCCTTTTCGAAGTTCGCAATGTTCAGGTGGACTTCCTGGGTCTGCAGATAAACTTCGGTCGATCCGCACCAGATCATGACCAGGCGCGAAAGGTTGTGCTGCTTCTTGAAGTTCTCGATGTCGGCGATGACCTGATTGGCCAGGTCCATCTTATTCTTGCCGGTCTTGACGTTCGAGCCGTCCAGCTTCTTCACATAGCTCTTGTCGAAGACGGCCTTCCACGGCTTGACCTTCTCCAACTCCGGCTTCAACGCGTCCAAGTCTTCCTTCTTCAGGACCTGCGCCTTGCTGGCGGCCTCGAAGGCGTTGTCGGGGAAGATGTCCCAGGCGCCGAAGACGATGTCTTCGAGCTTCGCGAGCGGAACGAATTCTTTGATCAAGGGATTGCGCTTCTCGGTGCGCTTGCCCAGCCGGATGTGGCCCATCTGGGTCAGCGAGCCGATGGGCTTGGCGATGCCCTTCTTGATGGCCTCGACGCCCGCGATGAACGTGGTGGAAACGGCGCCCAGACCCACCAGCAGGATGCCCAGTTTGCCTTCGGCCGGCTGAATTTTCGTCCCTTTTTCGATCATAAATGAGTGCTCCTTCAGTTGTTGGAAACGGGGCCTTTAGCAGGGGGGTATCCCGGCTGTAAACCCCTTAATTTAGAAATGAGGCTTACCCGGCCTTTTCCCTGCTATTTCGCCCCTTTTGCCGAACGGTTACGTGGTTTTTTGAAAATCGTTTTTTTTATTTTTCCGCAACTTCTAATCGGGGGTATGCGAAAGATAGGGTAAGCAAGCAACAAGGAGCTGAAAGTGATCGTTGGTTGGTTCAAAAACCTGTTCGCGTCCGGGCGTTCCGAGCATCCTTCCGATGCGATCGGCCAGGGGGCTTCGTCCTTCGAGAAGAAGGCCAAGGTTCAACTGATCGACGTCACCGACGGGGTGTCTTTGACCGAGGAAGCGCGGAAGCGGAGCACGGAGCTCTTGTCGATGATTCGGAGAGGGGGAATCCAAATCGATCGGCTTCGCCTGTGGCTCACCACACGGCGGAAGATCAAGAACAGTGTCGCGGACTTCTACGACATGCCCGAGATCATGGACGAAGTGACCGAGAAGATCTTGGATGCCGCTCAGGAAGATACGCGCGTCCGCAAGCTGTTCGGGGCATAGTCGGGGCCCCTTGGGATTTCCTTACATTCCGTAGTTTCGATCGAGGCTTCGGTAGTGGATTGCCTCCGCGAGGTGTTGCGTCCCTATCTGCGTGACCCCGGCAAGGTCCGCGATGGTGCGCGCCACTTTGAGGATGCGGTCGTACGCCCGGGCCGAGAGCGAGAGTTTCGTCACGGCCTGCTCCAAGAGCCGGGCTCCCTCGGCGTCGATGGGGGCGTGCTTTCTCAAAAGTCGTCCGCTCATCTGGGCGTTGGCGTGAATCCGCGCGCCTTCGAATCTCTTCTTTTGGAGGGTTCGCGCCGCGAGGACGCGCCCCCTCACTCTCTCCGAAGGCTCGCCCTCCTTGGCCGCCGTCAACTCGGTGAACGTGACGGGCGGCACTTCGATCTGGATGTCGATCCGGTCGAGCAGCGGGCCGGAGATTCGGTTTCGATATGTCCTCATTTCGATGGGCGTGCACGAGCATTCCTTGAGGCGAGAGCCCCGAAATCCGCAGCGGCAGGGGTTCATCGCGGAAATGAGCATGAAGCGCGCGGGGTAGGTCGTCGTCATCAAGGCGCGGGCGATCGTCACGACGCCCGATTCCAAGGGCTGGCGCAGGATCTCCAATACGTTTTTCTGAAACTCCGGCAATTCATCCAAGAATAAGACGCCGTTGTGGGCGAGGCTCACTTCTCCGGGACGCGGATGCGAGCCCCCTCCGGCCAATCCCGCCGTCGAAATCGTATGGTGCGGCGAGCGGAACGGGCGGGCGGTGATCAGCGTCTCGCTCCCGTTTAAGCGGCCGATGACGCTGTAGATCTTCGAGGTCTCCAACGACTCCTCGAAATGCATCGGCGGCAGGATGGTGGCGATCCGCTGCGCCAGCATCGTTTTGCCCGATCCGGGCGGACCGACCATGATGACGTTGTGTCCGCCCGCGGCGGCGACCTCTAGGGCCCGTTTGGCCTGGGTTTGGCCTTTGATTTCCGAGAAATCGAGGGAGTGGGGGAGGATGGGGGAATCGGACGGACGGGCCTGTGCGGGACCTTGCGGCTCTAGAGGTCGCTCGCCGGTGACGTGCCCGACGACGTCGGCTAAATGCCGCACGCCGAGCACCTTGACCTCCGGGATGACGGAGGCCTCACGGGCGTTTTTCTCGGGTAGGATAAGCGTCTTAATTTTCTTTTTCTTCGCCATGAGGGCGATGGAGAGGGCGCCGTGGATGGGCTTCACCTCGCCGTGGAGCGAGAGCTCTCCTAAGAAGAGATGATCGGCCAACGGTTCGCGGGGAATGAGTTCGGAGGAGGCGAGCAGGCCCATGGCGATGGGCAGATCGAAGGCGGTGCCTTCTTTTTTGACGTCGGCGGGCGCGAGGTTGATGGTGATCCGCCGCTTCTCGAAGGAATAGCCCGAGTTCTTGATCGCGGCGATGACCCGGTCCCGGCTTTCTTTGACGCTCGATTCGGGCAGGCCCACCGTATTCCAGTTGGCGAGACCCTGGGCGATGTCGACTTCCACCTCCACGAGGTATCCGTCGATTCCCAACAGGCCGGCGCTGAGTACCTTCGACAACATGACGAAAGGAGAGAGCAAAGCGCGTGCCAAGGATTTTGAGCATAACTTGCGGTGGAAAAGGTTCGGTTCTAAGACGGGACGGTATGAATAACAGACTCTTCGTGAAGCAGGATCTCGACGGCTTCTTCGGTCTCGCCATCGATAATTTGATCCAGCTCTTACTGATCCAAACCCTGCTGACGGGTCTCTGTCATTTTCCACCGGAGCTCGTTTACGGCCGGATCCTTCCCGGGGCCGCGCTCTCGGTGCTCTTCGGTAATTTCTATTATTCCTGGCAGGCGCGGCGCTTGGCCAAGAAGACGGGGCGGAACGATGTCTGCGCGCTTCCTTACGGCATCAATACGGTGAGCCTCTTCGGTTTCATTTTTTTCGTCATTCTGCCGGTCTATCAGCAGACGCAGAACGCGAGCCTCGCCTGGAAGGTCGGTTTGCTCGCTTGTTTCTTGAGCGCCGTGCTGGAGATCGTCGTCAGCCTCTTCGGGGCATGGGTTCGGAAAGTCACGCCGCGGGCGGCCTTGCTCTCGGCCTTGGCGGGGATCGCCATCACGTTCATCTCGATGGATTTCGCCTTCAAGACCTTCGCGAACCCGTTGCTGGCGATGGTGCCGCTGGCCATCATCTTAGTGACGTATTTTTCTGGGCGCCGACCGCCGTTCGGAATCCCCGGAGGACTTTACGCCGTCGTCATCGGTTCGGTCATGGCTTGGGCGGGCGGCGTCATGTCCGCCGAAAAGGTTCACGAGGCGGCTGCGGCGATTCAATTTTATCCGCCGAAACCGGCGGTGGCCGAGCTTTGGGAAATTTTGCGGAGTCCCTATCTCTTCGCCCATCTCTCCATCATCGTGCCGATGGCGTTGTTCAACGTGGTTGGTTCCCTCCAGAACATCGAATCGGCGGAGGCCGCGGGAGATTCCTATCCGACGCGCTCGTGTTTGATCGCCAACGGACTGGGCTCGGTGGTCGCCGCGTGTTTGGGAAGTTGCTTTCCGACGACGATCTACATCGGCCATCCCGGCTGGAAGGCGATGGGGGCGCGGTCGGGGTACTCCGTCTTGAATGGTGTCTTCATTGCGGCGATCTGCTTTTTCGGGGCGGTGAATCTTGTTTCGACGCTCATGCCGCTCGAGGCCGGAATCGCCATCGTGCTGTGGGTCGGCATCATCATTATGGCTCAGGCCTATCAGGCCGTGCCTTCGCAGCATGCGCCGGCGGTGGCATTGGGGCTGATTCCGGCGCTCGCGGCGTGGGCGTTGTTGCTCGTTCAGGGGGCGTTGATGGCGGGCGGATCGAGTTTGGCGGCGTTGGGAGAGAACGGATCGATTCAAAGTTATTCGCTCTCCGGCATCCTGGCGCTCAACCAAGGATTCATCGTGACGTCGATGATATGGGCTGCGATCGCCGTCTCGCTGATCGACAACGAATTCGTCAAAGCGTCGCTCTGGGCCTTGGCGGGAGCGCTGCTTTCGCTTGTCGGCGTCATTCACACGTACCGGATCGAAGGAAATGACGTCTTGCAAAACTATGGTTGTACGGTGGGATACCGGTACGCAGCGGGTTATGTGATGACTGCGGCGCTTTTCCTTTCGGCGACGCGGCTTAAGAAAAACGGCGTCAATCACATCTGAGAAGGAGCTGACTTGCAGTCGTAGGACGTTTCCTTCTTGCCGATGACGGCTTGGGCCTTTCCGGTCGTCCGGTCGACGTCGAAGGTCCAGTCGTCGTGGTAGCCTGCGTTGTCCACGCGTCCCGCCGCGAAGTAGATCTTATCCTTCGTGACGAAGTGGCTCATGATGCCGCCCGAATGCTTCATATAATCCTGCCAGCGGTGAACGACCCCCACGATTGCGGCGTCGCCCGTCGGCGCGTGCAGAGCGAAGGCCCCGTTTGGGGCGCAGCCGGAAATATCGACGACGAAGTCGGCCTCCAGGCAGTCGAAGGACTCGCCGAACTTTTGAAACTTGACGAACTTGATCGCCACGTCCTTGACGTTAGGCGCTTTGCAGGTCAGGTCGCTTTCGGCATGGAGGAGGGCCGGCAGCGACAAAATCAAGAGACCTAGATAGGAAAGCGTCTTTTTCATCACGGTTCTATAGCATGAAAGAGTTTGTTTGATGAATCGAATAGTCACCGATATCATGGCTGCCGAAGCGTTCGTTGGTTTGGAGGGATGATGTCTGCACTCGACAAGCATGATCCTGTTGACAGCCCTCGGCCGTTTCAATGGAAGTTGATATTCCTGCTTTCGCTTTTGATCGTACTTTTGTGCTCCATTTTTGGCCTCTCTGCTGATCGGGTGACTTCAGACCACTTTTGGCCTGTCTTCATTACCTTCTCATCAACGGTATTGCTGGTTCCCGCATGGGTGATCGGGAAAAGAGTCCGTCATCACCGTTTCCTGCACGGGCTTATTACCGGCCTGATCGGGTGGAACCTTGGGGTCTTCGTGATGGTCTTTTTGATGGTGGCGACTCAACCCCTCCTTGCCCCTCATGCTCCCTCCGATTGGGGTCAAGGCGTCGGCATCGGAGCCATGTTGCTTTGGCTTTTTGGTATGCTCACTACGCCTCTCATCGGATTTTTGGCTGTCCAGATGGGACAATGGTTGGAGTGATCGTCGTGAAAAAGCAATCTCGCTTCGTTCTCTCGGTTTTCGTCTTTCTTCTCGCATCACCCTCGGTGCGAGCCGCCGATCAGGACGGTTTCGAGAACCGCTGCGGCTGGATCGGCAACCCGACCCCGGCGAATTGGGATTTGATCGACAAGGACGGCGACTGGATCATCAGCGTCCAGGGTGGCTACGAGGCGCAAGGAATGGACACCATGCCGGATTACTCCGAGAAAAAGGTCTATTGGAAGGAAACGAACGGTCACTATGGTTATGGCTGCGGCTGTTTGCTCGTGAAGGTGGATCGCAAGGAAAAGAAAATCCTGGAGATCAAAGGTGGCCCGGCTCTCCCTCTGTCGAAGTGCCGATCCGACCCGAAAATCAAAGGTCTCGCCCCGGATTAAGAAAGCTCCA
>DASUFF010000105.1:0-6463 GCA_036274695.1 bacterium
CGAGGCCGACGACGCGGATTGTAAATTGAAAGACGGCCGCCATCTCGTGACCGGCCCGGACGGCAACAAGCTGAACGAAGGCTCCGCGCTTTATAACCAAAATCTTCCCTTCCTGGAGGGGGTCCCCTGCAACAACGCCAACGATTCCCAGGAAGACGACTGCCAGTCTCCGTCTTCAACGGCCTCGCTGCGGGACGGCCATCCCCTCCTGGCCTCCCGTTTCAGCGATCTTCACGCTCGCACCGACCGGTATTTCTATGACGCGGGCAAGATCGCCCATGACGACATGATCCGGAAGCTCCAAGACGGCGGTCCGGCCGTCAAGATGACTCTCGGCGAGGCGCTGCTCGTGGAATCCAATCCCGAGTGCCGCATCGACCTCGCGCGCGAAGATGCTTCGCTGATTCCCGCAGGAACCGTCACGACGCGAAGTTTGGTCCAGCACGGACGGTATTGCCTGGCGGTGGAAGGGGAGGACGGGGCTTGGACGGTCTCCTGCAAGACGGTGGAGGCCCCGAAGGTTTCCCTGAACGTTTCCGCCGGCGGCCTGCTCGTTTCCGACCAAAAGCCCGTGGTGAAGGTGACCTTCTCCTACCAGCATGCGGCGTCGTCTCCCGAACTCGAAGGATGCTCGGAAACGGGGGCGGGCTCCGCGCCCGACGCGCAGGGCAACGGCCATTACGCCGGCGAATGCCCTCTCACGAAGGATTCCCTCAAGATCCGCATCGCCGCCCGGGGCCTCGGCCGGTGGAACGTCGAGCGCCGGAACTATGCGGTCGTTCTCGGAAAACCCCTGGCCGTGATGAAGGTCGTCGGCTCGGACCCTGCGAACGATTACCAAGGAGAGCTCACGTTGGAGTACCGGGCGGACCGCTCGTGCACGATCAAAGATTTGAAAACCCAAGAGTTCGTGAACGGCGCGGATGTGCGCTGTCCGTGGGTGGGCGGCATCAAACTTTACGGACAGTACGTCGTCGACGGCCAGAAGGTCCTGCATCCCAGCTTGGGCAAAGTTCTGACCGCCGAAGACGCCAAAGGGGTAGTGGTCGCCTACCGCGACATGAATTATTACTTGTGGTCCTTCGGCGCCCTGGATTTCGAAGGGGTTCCGTCGCCCTCCAACGTCGTCGGCGACGATTTCATCTCCGAGCTCTCGGTGCTTTATGACGGTCAGGACTGTTCCCGCAAACTCGCCTGGCACAATCAAGGATTGGGCGCCAAAGAGGCGGCCAAAAAGGCGATCTGGGAATGCGTCGACGACCTCGAATGCTATCGCCAGCGCATGAAATGGACGTATGCCGGGCATCACGTCGTTAATCTGACCTTGGGCGAAAGGAACCTCAAGGAAGTGGTCGTCGAGTGCGAGGGAAGAAAAGACGATGTCTGGGACAAAAAGGCGACGATCTACAGCGAGGCGCAATCGGAAATTCAGGGATTCCAGACGAAGATCGTCACCGTGGAAAGCTCCTATCCCGTGATCCAGTGCCGGATCGCCTATCAAACGGCCGACGGGACGAGCCGCGAGACCCAGACGCTGGATTCCTGCTTCGACGGCTACGATTACGGACCGATGTCGGAGGCCACCGGGGACGACATTCGGGACCTGATCGACCGGTCGCTCCTCTAAGGCGGGCGAGGCCGTGACGGGATTGTCAAAATGAGAAAATTCTCGATTTGATAAAACACGAAGAGGGAGATGATTTCTGAAAGTCAAAAGATATCAAGTAGTTGAAGTTTAACCTGTGTGGCACTTGATTTGCTTTCCTAGAGACTCACTGGGGGCCTTCATGAAACCTGTCCTTCTTCTGACCCTGTCGACGCTCGCGGGACTCTTCGCCGCGGAAACCACATTCGGACAGGCGCCGCTCCGCCGGTCGGAAATTCAAAGGGACAACAGTGTTCTCCTTGCCGCCCCAGCGGAAGATTGCGCGATTAAGTTGGAAACGGAGGAAACGCGGAACCCGAATCTGATCAAGCTGAAATGGAGCGCGCCGTGTTCGGACGTTAAGGAAGCCTACCTCTACGGCCCCTTTTATCTTTCCTCCGTCGAAGAGCCGGAAAAGCAGGATCTTCTCTTCAAGGAGGACGGTACTACAGGAGACAAGGATCCGGATACCGGCGAGGTCTGCGATGCAGCGAAATGCCGGGACTTCGACCTGGAGGAGTTCGCGGGGGCGACCCGCGTTATGAAGATCGACCTGCCGGAGATCGCGGCGGAGCCTTCGGGAAAGGCGTTCTCCAAAGTCTATCTTCCCAGGAATGAGTTCGTGCTCGCTGTTCGTTACGGGCAGGACGTTTGGAAAACGGCCAAAGTGGCCGTCGAGCGGCCTGAACTGACCCCTGAACTGTCCAAGGAGGAGAGAGTCACCGTCCTCGACCCAGCGGTTAAAACGCCTTCCGTGACCAAGTCCTTGGAGGCGGCCCGTGACCGTGCCGCTGCCACGGTCATCGATCCCATCGACGTGAAAAAGTTTCTTTCTTCCATCTCCTTGAACGACAGCCAGAAAGTCTGCGATAATTTCCCGGAAAACGGGGCCAGCTTCACCAATTGCCGCGGCACGCTGACGCTGACCGCGACCGTCTCCAATCCTCCCGCGAACGTCACGACGGTCCAGTTTTATTCCAAAGACCTGGGCGGATCCCTTCATTTGATCGGTACGAAACCGATCGTCTCGGGGGCCGCCGTTCTTAACAACGTGCCCCGCAACCATACTTCCTATGAATGGATCGCGAAGGCCGGCTCTTTGACCAGCCCGCACGTGTACCAGCCTTATGTGCCTACGTTCACGATGAGCGATTTGAAACATTCAGGGTGCTGGGCGGATGAATACGACGACTGCTGCGGAGGTTGGGATTGCGACGAAGAATGCGGCGTCTGCGCGGAAACGGAGGGGGCTCACATGGGTGGCAGCATCCAATGGAACGGCAAACACATCAAGAGCGTGACCTCCTCGTGCGGCCAGATGGTGATCGAAGCGCCGGACGCCAATGCTTACGGAAATCAAAGTGGAAAGGCCGAGGCGACATGGAATACCGGGGATTCCTTCACCACAAAAACCTGCGATTTCACGGCGACGGCATATGACGGAACCGTACTCCATTGGAACAACGCAACTTGGGCATGTACGTGTAACTAGCGCTGACGGCAAAACGATCAACCTTCTCCCGGCGGAAACAGCTTCTCGATCTCGGCGGAATACTTCTTGTCCAAGACGCGGCGTTTGAGCTTGAGCGTCGGCGTGATCTCGCCGCCGTCCACCGTCAGCTCCTGGGGGATGACCTCGAACTTCTTGATCTGCTCGTAGCGGGAAAGGTCCTTGTTCGTCTCCTCGACCAAGCCGGCGAAACGCTCGATGATTTTCTTATTTTTAACCAGCTCCTCGAAGTTCTTCGAGACGATCCCCAAGCTCTTGGCCAGGGCCTTCAGTTCCGCCTCCGCGGGGAAGATCAGCGCGGAGATGTACTTCCGGTTGTTCCCCACGGCCATGGCGTTGGCGATGAGAGGGCTTTGCGTCAGCTTGTTCTCGATGGGCAGGGGGGCGACGTTCTTGCCGTTGCTCATCACGATGATCTCTTTGATCCGGTCGGTGATCTTTAAGTAATTGTCCTGGTCGAAAACGCCGACGTCGCCCGTGTGCAGCCAGCCCTCGGCGTCGATGGCCTCGGCGGTGGCCTTCGGATTGTTGAAATAGCCCTTCATCACGTTCGGCCCCTTCACCAGAATCTCGCCCTCGGGAGAGAGTTTCACCTGCACGTGCGGGAGGAGCTTGCCCACCGTGCCGGGCTTGAACTTGTTGGCGTAGTTGAAGCTGATCACGGGGCTGGACTCGGTCATGCCGTAGCCCTCGTAGATGGCGATGTTCAGGTTCCGGAAGAAGGTGATGACCTCGGGGCTCAAGGCCGCGCCTCCGGAGACGAAGAAACGCAGGCGGCCGCCCATGGATTGGCGGAGCTTCGCATAGACCAGCTTTTCGGCTAGCGCGTAGGAGACCTTGAGGGCCGGGTTGTAGATCTTCAATCCGGAATCCTGGAAACGCTCTTCCGGCCGGTGGCGCTGGCGGCGGTCGGCGGCCTGCTTGCGCGCGATGCGATCCTGCGCCTCCCACACCTGGCGCCCGACGTCGACGGCCCACAGGAAAAGGCGCCGCTTCATCGGGTTGGATTCCTCGATCTTCTTGATCATGCGGGCGTAGATCTTCTCGAAGAGCCGCGGCACGGCGGACATGACGGTGGGGCGGACTTCCGTCAAATTCTGCGAAACGGTGTCGATGGACTCGGCGTAGGCGATCGTCGCGCCGAATAGGATGGGAACGTAGTAGCCGATCGTCCTTTCGAAGACGTGGGAGAGGGGGAGGATCGACAGCATGACGTCCCGGGCGGTCACGTCGGTCACCGAGGTGACGCCGTACACGTTCGAGAGGAAGTTGCGGTGCGTGAGCATCACGCCCTTCGGGTCTCCGGTCGTGCCCGAGGTGTAGACGATGCTGGCCACGTCGTCGCGCTTGGTCTCGTCCAGGCGCTTCTCCAGCGCCGAGCCGTTCTTTTTTCTCGCCTCGGCCCCGCGCTTTAAGAAATCGTCCAGGGCGATGATCTTGTCTTTCTTCAACGCCACGCCCTCCGGCTTGCGGAGAACGACGAATTTCAGGGTCGGAACTTCGGCCCAGATTTCCTTCACCTTGTCGAACTGGCCCTTGTCCTCGACGACGACGCCGACGGCGCCCGAGTCCTTCAAAATATGCCGCACGGCGTGCGGGATCAGCGTCTCGTAGATGGGCACCGTGGCCCCGCCGGCGAACATCGTCCCGAAGTCCGAGACGACCCAATCCGGGGAATTTTTCAGGAAGATCGCGAAACGGTCCTGGTTCTTAAGTCCCATGTCCATCAGGGCCATTCCGAAATCGCGGGCGCGGCCGAGGACGTCGTCGTAGGTGAGGGAGACGTACTTGCCGTCCTTCTTTTCCATCAAGGCCGGCTTCGCGTGGTAGTGCGAGGCGCAGCGCAGGAAGACGCGGGCCAAGGTGATGGTCTGGTTCAAGTCCATCCCCAGGTCGGAGAGGAAATAATTGAGAAGCGATTCTTTCCAGTGATCGGATTTTTTCATGTTCGAAGTCAGCATCGTGTGAGGCGCCATTAGTAAGGAGGGGACCCTTCGGACGCAAGGGAAAAAATGGGTGAGTTTCGTTGACTTGTTTCCGGCTTTCATGCGAAAAAACGCCGTCATTTTGAGGATTTCGATGTCTCAACCCGAAGGCGAATACGAACTGCGGCTGGCCAAGCTCGAGGAGTACAAGAAGAAGGGCGTGGCCCCGTACCCGAACGGCATCACGGTTAGCCACACGTCCAGGCAATTATTGGAGGCCTACGACCCCCTTCCCAAAGAAGAGGTCGAAAAGATCCCCGGCACCTTCCGCATCGCCGGCCGCGTGATGCTGATGCGCTCCTTCGGCAAGGCGGCGTTCGCGAAGCTTAAGGACCGCCACGGCGCCTTCCAGGTGTTTCTCGAGCAAAAAACGCTGAGCCCCGAGGACTTCGAGTTGTCCCAGAAGATCGACCTGGGCGATTTTCTCTACGCCGAGGGCAAACTCTTCCGCACCAAGACCAACGAGCTCACGCTTCGTGCGGACAAGATCCGCCTGGCGGCGAAGTCACTCCGGCCGCTGCCGGAAAAGTGGCACGGGTTGACGGACATCGAGATCCGCTACCGGCAGCGCTATTTGGACCTGATCTCCAACGACGACGTGAAGGAAGTCTTTCTGAAGCGCTCGAAGATCGTCCAGGGCATCCGCGAGTATTTCACGAAGAACGACTTTG
Source organism: bacterium (assembly GCA_036274695.1). Lineage (GTDB taxonomy): Bacteria > UBA10199 > UBA10199 > JACPAL01 > DASUFF01. Next base: position 5,812 of record DASUFF010000105.1, read on the forward strand.
TGGAGGTGGAGACGCCGATGATGCACGGCATGGCCGGAGGCGCGGCGGCGAAGCCATTCGTCACGCACCACAACGCCCTCGACCACGATTTTTTCCTGCGCATCGCGCCGGAGCTTCATCTGAAGAGGCTGGTGGTGGGTGGGCTAGAGCGCGTCTTCGAGATCAACCGCAATTTCCGGAACGAGGGCGTCTCGACCCAGCACAATCCCGAGTTCACGATGCTGGAGTTCTATCAATCTTACGCCATCGAAGAGGATTTGATCCGGGTCACTGAAGAGCTGTTGGGGCAGCTCGCGATGATGACCCACGGCAAGAAGACGTTTCCCTATCAGGGCAAAGAGATTTCTTTCGAGGCGCCGTTCCGCCGCATTACGTACCCGGAGATGATCCGGGAAGGGGAGGCGAATCTCGTGCAGCCGACCTTCGTGACGCCGTTTCCGCTGTCCGAATCGCCGCTGGCGCGAAAGAACGACAAAAATCCGGAGGTCGTCGACCGTTTCGAGCTCTATATCGCCGGCATGGAGGTCGCCAACGGCTTTTCCGAGTTGAACGATCCGCTCGATCAAAAGGAGCGCTTCCTCCAGCAGGTCGAGGCCCGGAAGAAGGGCGACGAAGAGGCGATGCCCTACGACGAAGACTACATCCGCGCCCT
>DASUFF010000106.1:0-43053 GCA_036274695.1 bacterium
GGCATCCAAATCCTCCGGCAGATCCAGTTGGACTTCCCCGGCTCGGAGGCCGACCAGACCATACGTTCCTCCCCGAACATCGCCAATCTCCTGGGGCCGGACGGAGTCCTTCGCGAAAACGTCAACGAAGGCGATTTCACCGAAGCCTTCAAGGCAGCCTTGGACGCTGCTGTCAACACGCCTCCGGGCCGGCGCCTCGGCATCGCCGCCCTTTTTCTTCTGGTGCTCGCCGTCATCGACCCCGAGCCCAGCACCAAGGTCGTCCTTCTCACGCTCCTGGGCGCGGCGGTGACCGACAGCGCCATCGGCGTCATCACCAACACCGACAGCGTCATGTCCGCTTATAAGACCGGCATCTCCAACGTGAGCATGCGCGAGAGCGCCCGCAACCTTTGCATGCTGGCCCTGGACCTGGCAGTTTGGATCCCGGCCGGTTACGTCGGGAAATTGGCCGGCACCGCCACCAAGGCGGGCTTAAGTTACACGGCGCGTCTGGGTGCGCGACTCCTGCCGAGTATGGAGATCCCCTTCTTCGCCAAACAGGCCCTTCGCGGTTTGGGCGAACTGGTGATGGTGGGCGCCCCCTTCGTCATCGAAACGAACGTGGCTGGAATCACGCATGCGGCCGGCCACAGCCTACTGACGGGCACCGACCTGCATTGGAACGTCGACGAGGCGGTTCTCATGATGATCGCCTCCGGATCCGATTCGTTGGCGAAGGCCGTGAACTTGGGCGGCAAGGTCTCGAAGAGCGAAGCGATGCAGTGGATCTCGAACACGGCCGTGGGCGGCTCAATCTACTACGGCGCCTTGTGGGGCATCGATCAGTGGAAGGGGACGAAGTATTCGGAAAGCGGTCTTTTGGCCACCGTCAGCGGGCAGTTCCAGACCATGGCTCCCGTGCATCTGGGAAATAAGTTGGTCGCTAAGTCCGGCGTTCTGAAGGGCATCGACGGCCTAATCACGAAAATCGACCGCAAGGGCAACGCGTGGTTGGCGGACGCGAAGGCGGAGATGTCCTCCAACAACGGATCCGGCGGGCCGTGGGGCGGTCTTTTCGGCGGGTTCGGACTCCAGCCAGCGCTGGCCACGGCAGGCGGCCGTCTGCCCGTCCGCTTTTCCGACATCAAGCCCGAAGCGTCGTCGCCCGTGAAGCCGATGGCCATGGTCTCCCACGGCGGCGGAAAGACCCTTCGTCCCGCGGACGGGACCTCGACACCGGTTTCGGGTGACTCCGTCTCTTCGAAACTCGGATCTGGCGAAGTGTTCGTCGAGGGGAAGAAGGAAAACACCCTGAAGTTTCCGGAAGACGCCGCGAAGTTGGAAATCAAGGACGGGTCGCACGGCAAGGTCGTGATCGAGCGCGATCCCTCGACCGGAGGCTTCCGCATCCACAATCATTCCGACCGCAGCGTTTACGTGGGTTCCGCGAAGGGCGAGATCAAGCCGGGCAAATCAGGGACCGCGGCGAACGCCTCCCGGGTACGCCTGGGTAACGGCTGGTACCGCCTGAACGCCGCCGAAGGGACGTCGCCGGCCACCCGGGACTACCGGACGGACCTGCCGAAACAGTCGGGCGATCTGCCCGGCCAAAAAGGCGAAATCCACGATGTGACCGACGAGCCGACGACCGTTTTCGACGGCAATCCGACGGCGGTGGAGACGGCCGAACCGACGTTCGTAGACACGGCGCCGCCGCGCGAGCCGCTTCCGGAAGGCGAAGGGAACGTCCACTCTCCCGTCGGTTGGGAGGGGGCGGGCGGAGACCAGGGGACCAATGTCGGTAACAAGGCGGCACGCCGGACGGTCAAGGCGGACCAGCCCGTCGAGACGCCCCGGACGGAAACGAAGTCCGAGGACGACGCGACCGTCCGCTTCACGGAATCCTATCTCGACTCCCCGCCGGTGCGGAGCGACGTCGAGCTGGTATCCGACCAGGCCTATATTTCCAACCGGGTCCGCATTTATGTCGAAACGCCGGAGGCGCGTACCACCGTCATCGAAGGCCTTAAAGCCAAGCATCCAAACTCCATCAAGAACGGCGAAACGAAGCTTCTCGTCAATATGGGAGAGACCCTCTACGTGACGGTGGAAGTCATGGTGGATCCGTATCGCTCCACCTTCGTTTCTCCGGACGGCGACAACGCGCGTTCCGGAGGGGAAGTGGGCTCCATCAACGTCGGAAAGGATGCCGCGGCCGCCATGAAATTCATGGAGCCGTACTTCGCGTCTCCCGACGTCGCCGGGATGTCCGTCGGCGAAGGGCGCATCGTTGTGCGCAGCGTCGAAGCGCGAAAGGCCTTGGAGACGGAGATGGAGGCACAGGCGACGAAGCGTGGTCTCACCTTTAAAAAAATCGCGGGACAAGAAGGCATGTACTACGTCACTTACTATTCCGGCGCCAAAGGCGCCCGCGTGAAATCGACCTTCCACTTAAAAATCGAGGTTGATCCTTCCGCCCCGGCGCGCGGCAAACTCTATGATTACGGGCAGAAGCCGAAGGGCGGAGACGATACGGCCCCCGGGGAGTGAGCGGATTATTCCTTGATCGTTTCCAGGCATTGCCCTAGTCGTCGGAACACACAAAGGAGCTCCCATGGCCGATCACTACGAAGTCGTCAGCAACGCCCCCGGTTTCGGTTCGCGCTTCATGAATTCCATCAAGGGGATTTTCGTCGGCTTCCTCTTCGTCGGCGGCTCCCTCGCGCTGCTCTGGTGGGGCGAGGGCCGGCAGAATCTGGCTGAGTTCGTCAAGAAGGGGACGCTCATCGCCTCCACCCAGCCGGCGACGCTCGCTCCCGGAACTTTGGTCAAGACCGCCGGGAAGATTCACTCCGACGAAATCGTCAACGACGACAAATACCTCCAGCCGGGCGCGCAGAAGTTTTTGAAGATCAGCCGCAGCGTCGCGATGTACGCCTGGAAGGAAGAGAAGAAGACCGAGAAGCGGGGCGACAAGGAAGTCACCACCTACGACTACCGCAAGGAATGGACGAGCATGCCTTCCGATTCGGGCCGCTTCTACGACGGCGCCGGCCACCAGAATCCGAAGATGGCTGAGGACGACGCGTCCTTCCAGGTGAAGACGGCGACGATCGGGTCCCTCGTTTTCGAAGCCGACAAGACGGATTTTCACGGCGGGAGCGATCTGGCCGTCACGGAAGCGCTTTTGAAGCAAGACGCGTCGAGCGTGCGCCAATTGAGCCAGGGTGCGATTTATATTCCCTACAACGTGAGCCCCGCGACGCCGTCGCCGCACAACGCGGCGAGCGCGCCGGAAGTGGGGGACCTGCGGATCCAGTATTCCTACTTTCCGAACGACGTCGAAGGCTCGGCGGTGGGGGATTGGGACGGGAGCAAGATCGTTCCGCATCTCTACCGCGAGACGGAGACTTATCTCGGCGCCTTTCCCGGCAGTCTCCAAGAGTTCCAGGCCCGTCTCCAATCGGAACACAACTTGATCACCTGGATCATCCGCATCGCGACCTTCCTGATGCTGTGGATGGGACTCAATCTGATCTTGGGCCCGATCCTCATGGTGATGGATTCGATCCCCATCGTCGGCGGGGCGGGGCGTTTCGTCATCATGCTCTTCACGGGCGCCGTGGCCTTGGTCCTTTGGATTTTGACCCTGCTCCTGGCCAACCTCTGGCTGGCGTTGATCGTCGTGGGCGTGCTGGTGATCGGATTCCTGGTTTACGGGAAGCTGAAGAAAAAGCCCGTCGCCGTCCCGGCGACTTAGGGGCCTTGACAGCCCCCGAACCGAACTTACCTTCTCTTCAGGAGGTAAGAACCATGACCTATTTAAGCCTAATTCCCCGTCCCCGCAGAGGGCAAACGCCCGCCCTCTGGGGCTTCGACCGCCTGTTCGAGGATTTCTTCAACGATCTGGGCGTGCTTCCCGCCGGCGTGCCCGATTTCAACGCGCGGCTGGACGTGGCCGAAACCGACAAGGCCGTAACCGTTACCGCTGACCTGCCCGGTCTGGATGAGAAGGATATCGAGCTGTCGCTGAACGACAACGTCCTCTCGCTCAAGGGCGAGAAGAAGGCCGAGGAGGAGGGTAAAAACTATTTCCGGAAGGAGCGAACCTACGGGGCGTTCTACCGCGAGATCGAAATCCCCGCCGAGGTCGACGCAGCGAAGGTGGAGGCCGCCTTCAAAAACGGCGTGCTCACCGTGACGTTGCCGAAGTCCGAGAAGTCGAAGGAGACGTCGCGGAAGATTCCGATCAAGGCGGCCTAAGCGAGATATTCCCGCCAATTCCGCGCGAAGTGCGCCTTCTGAGGCTGGGTCATCTTCTCCCAGTCGGCGTACTTCATGCGGATGGCGTCCTCGTGGGTGCCGGCGTTGAACTCGATCTCGTCGTCGTCGGCCAGGTCGGTTTCGGCATAGACCGGCATATTATAGAGCGAGCCCATCGGCGGCATGGCGCCCAATTCGCAGTCCCGAAAAAGCCCCTGCATTTCCTGCTCGCTGGCGAAATGGAGATTGGGGTGCCCAGTCAGGCGCCTGGCCTCCCTTAAATCCACGAAATAGGAAGCGGGCAGTACCATCATGAAATACTTACCGTTTTCGCGCATGACGACCACCTTGGCCACCTGGTGGCCGTCCACGTTTTCTCTTTGGGCGAGCTGCTCGGCGGTCATCGTCGGGGGGTGGTGGCGGACCTCGTAGGGGACATGGGAATTATTGAGATGTTCTTCCAGGGCTTGTGGTATCATACACCCTCCGGTTCCGCCTTCGGGCCTGCCAACGGCAGGTCCTCCGCCGCCCGCTTCGCGGGCACCCGGCGTCGGTCGCGGCCCTAGCGGTTGTTCTTTCTTACGCAAGAATATCACGAACCTAAACCTGTAGGACCTAATTTTTTCTTGCATTGGAGAGGTGTTGGATGTATCCGAAAACGCTCGTTTTTTTGAACCCGTCCGTAAGGAGAACGTCATGGTAGAAATGTCTGTCAAAGAGATGCTCGAAGCCGGAGTTCACTTCGGCCACCAAACCCACCGCTGGGACCCCCGGATGAAGCCGTATATTTTCGGCTCGCGGAACGGGATCCACATCATCGACCTTCAGAAGACCGTCGGACTTTGCCGCGAGGCGTGCGATTTCATCACGAAGGCCGTGTCCGAGGGAGGAAACGTCCTCTTCGTCGGCACCAAGCGCCAGGCCCAGCCTTTGATCGAAGAGGCGGCCAAGGAAGCGCAGATGTTTTTCGTGTCCCACCGCTGGCTGGGCGGGACGCTGACCAATTTCCGCACGATCCAAGCCTCCATCGCGCGGCTGAAGGATCTGGAGAAGAAAAAGGAAGAGGACGGGCTCGCGGGTTTCACCAAGAAGGAAAAGTTGATGATCGAGCGCGAGATCATCAAATTGAAAAAGTCCTTCGGCGGCATTCAAGAGATGAGCCGCCTGCCGGCCGTGATCTTCGTTATCGACCCGCACAAGGAAGACATCGCCCTCCAGGAGGCCAACCGGCTGCACATCCCGGTGGTCGCCGTGGCGGACACCAACTGCAACCCCGAAGGCATCGATTATCTGATCCCGGGCAACGACGACGCCATCAAGTCGATCAAGTTCTTCACCTCCAAGGTGATCCAGGCCTGTTTGGACGGCCTCTCCCAGCGCGAGGCCGTTTTGAGGAGCTTGACCGAGCGTTCCGAAGCCCCGATGCCGCGCGAAGCGGCCGGAAGCCGCGGCAAGGCCTTCGTCTCCAAGGCGGACGCCTACGAAAGCGACACGAGCGGCGAGTACCGCGGCTCCCAGGCCGCCGCCGAAGCCGTGAAGCAGTAACCACCCGAAACGATAGGAAAGGTTCCCATGACTGAGATCTCCGCTGAAAAAGTACGCGAGCTCCGGGACAAGACCGGCGCCGGCATGATGGACTGCAAACGCGCCCTGGCCGCCACGGCCGGGGACATGGAAAAGGCCGTCGACCACCTTCGCAAGGAAGGCGTCGTCAAGGCCGCCAAGAAGGCGGGGCGCGCGACCTCGGAAGGGCTGATCGGCGTTTCGGTTTCCCCCGACAAGAAGACGGCCGCTCTCGCCGAAGTGAACTGCGAGACCGATTTCGTCGCCCGCACCGACCAGTTCCAGAACTTCCTCAACGCCCTGAGCGAGCACATCGTCAAGAACAAGCCCTCCGACGTCGACGCTCTGCTGGCCCAAAAGATGGGCGGGGCGAGCGTCCAGGACGTGTTGGCCCAGTTGGTCGCCAAGTTGGGCGAGAACATGGGCATCCGCCGCTTCCGCATCGTCCAAGCGGGACCGGGCGAAGTGCTGGCCGCTTATTTGCACGCGGGCGCCAAGATCGGATCGATCATCCGGGTGAAGGGCGGTGCGGCCGAGGAGTTGGTCCGCGACGTCGCCATGCACGCTGCGGCGATGTCTCCGCGTTACCTGGACCGCACGCAGGTGCCGGCCGACGCCTTGAACCGCGAGAAGGACGTCTTGAAGGCGTCTCCGGAGTTGAACGGCAAGCCCGACAACATCGTCGAGAAGATCCTGACGGGCAAGTTGAACCGTTTCTACAGCGAGAATTGTTTGACCGACCAGCCCTTCATCAAGGATACGTCGGGCAAGAAGTCCGTCGCCGACTTCCTGAAGGAACAGGGCGCCGGCTCCCAGGTGGCCGAAATGGTCCGGTTCCAGGTGGGTGAAGAAACAACCGCTTAAATGCCAGCTCCGCAATACAAGCGCGTCCTCCTCAAACTCTCCGGAGAGGCCATGGCCGGCTCCGGCAATTACGGCATCGATCCCCTTTCCGTCCAAAAATTAGGCCGCGAGATCAAAGACGTCCATGACTTAGGCATCGAGATCGCCATCGTCATGGGCGGCGGCAACATCTTCCGCGGCGCCCAGGTGCCCTGGATGGACCGCGCCACCGCGGATTACAGCGGCATGCTCGCCACCGTCATCAACAGCATGGCCCTCCAAGACGCCCTGGAGAAGATGAACATTTTCACGCGGGTCTTGAGCGCCATTGAGATGCAGGCCGTGGCCGAACCCTACATCCGCCGGCGCGCCATCCGGCACATGGAGAAGAAGAGGGTGGTGATCTTCGCCGCCGGTACCGGCAATCCGTTTTTCTCCACCGATACGGCCGCGTCCCTCCGAGCCATGGAAGTCCGCGCGGAGGCCATCCTCAAAGGCACGAAGGTCGACGGCGTTTATTCGGCCGATCCGTTCAAGGACAAGAAGGCGAAGAAGTTTTCGCGGTTGAGCTATATCGACGTCCTGAAGAAGAACCTGAAGGTCATGGATTCCACGGCGATCTCGCTGTGCATGGACAACCAGCTTCCCATTGTCGTATTCGATCTCTTCAAGAAGGGTAATCTGAAAAAAGTCGTCTGCGGCGACAACATCGGTACCATCGTTTCCTAACAGGGGGGACATATGGATCCTAAGCTTCAAGCCGAAACCAAGCAGCGCATGGACAAGACCATCGAGTCCCTTCGCGGCGAATTCTCCAAGCTCCGGACGGGGCGCGCCTCCGTGGCGGTCTTGGACGGCGTCCGGGTGGACAGTTACGGGAGCCTCATGGCGTTGAACGCGGTCGCCAGTCTCTCCGTGTCCGACAGCCGGACCATCGTCATTTCGCCGTGGGACAAGTCGCTCCTGCAGGAGATCGAGCGCGCCGTCCATAAGGCGGATCTGGGCCTTCAGCCCGTCAACGACGGCAAGTTGATCCGCATCTCCATTCCGCCGCTGACCGAGGAGCGCCGCAAGGATTTGGTGAAGGTGGCCAAGAAGGCCGGGGAAGAGTCGAAGGTGGCCATCCGCAACGCCCGCCGCGAGGCCAACGAGGCCGTGAAGAAGATCCAGAAGGACGGAAAGATCTCCGAGGACGACCTGAAAAAGTGGGAGGCGGAGATCCAGAAGCTCACCGATCAGTACGTCGCGCAGATCGACACGGTCCTGGCCAACAAAGAAAAAGAGATCATGGAGATCTGAGTTGACTCAAGATCTCAAAAAGCTCCCGCAACACATCGCCATCATCATGGACGGCAACGGACGCTGGGCCAAGGGGCGCGGCTTGCCGCGGATCGAAGGCCACCGGCGCGGGAGCGAAGTGGTCGACGAGATTACGACGGCCTGCCGCGAGCTGGGCGTCCGTTACCTGACCCTCTACGCCTTTTCCATGGAGAACTGGGCGCGGCCCAAGGACGAGATCACGGCTCTCATGGCCCTGCTCAATGAATTCCTCGTCAATAAGCGCCCCAAGCTGCTCAAGAACGAGATCCGCTTGCTGTCGATCGGCGATGTCGAGCGCCTTCCGCCGGACGTGCTGAAGACGCTCCGGGAAACCGAAGCCGCCACCGCGCATCTGGACAAGATGTTTCTTATTTTGGCTCTAAGCTACAGCGCCCGAGACGAGATCATGCGCGCGGTGAACGCCCTCCTGAAGGAGAAGGAGAGGGGGGAATTTCGTGACAATTTCATCTCGACCGGACGTTTCTCCGATTACCTGGATACGGCGGGCATCCCGGATCCGGATCTGCTGATACGAACCAGCGGCGAGCGGCGGATCAGCAATTTCCTGCTCTGGCAATCGGCCTACGCCGAGCTCTATTTTCCGGAAACGCACTGGCCGGATTTCAACCGCGACGAGCTTCTGAAGGCCATCGACGAATACCAGCGCCGGGAGCGGCGGTTCGGAAAGACGTCGGAACAAATCGCCATCTAATCAATGTTGATAAAACGCGTTGTCACCGTCCTGATCGGCGCCCCCTTCGTGATCGGCGCCATCCTTGCGCCCACCACCTGGGTCTTCAAGATTTTCGTCCTCCTGTGCCTCCTCTTCGCCTTGGTCGAATTCTTCGGCATCGTCTCCTTGACCCGCGAGCAAAAAGTCGTGGGCGTCGCCCTCGGCGTGTTGCACATCGCCTTTCTTCTGTTCTGTCCCGATCGCGAGCGTTGGTTGCTTCTGGAATCCTGCGTCGTCATTCTGTCCGTCTTTGTCTTCTACTGTGTCGCTCCGAAGAAATCCTCCGAAGGGCTGGGGCCGCGCATCGCTCTCACGCTCTTGGGCGTCCTCTATATCGGAACCTTCGGTGCGATGATCGGACTGCTTCGCGACCGGACCTTCGGGGTTTTCTGGATCTTCGCCCTCCTGGGGATGACGTGGATGAACGATACGTTCGCGTATTTCTTCGGGCACAAGTTCGGGAAACATAAGCTGGCGCCGAACATCTCGCCCGGCAAGACGGTGGAAGGGTTTTTCGGCGGTTATCTGGGCACGGTCTGCGGCTTCTTTCTCTTTTGGTTCCTCTGTCCGAACGATCTGCCAGTCTGGAAGGGGTTGATCCTGACCGTCTTGGTCGGCGTCTTCGGGCCCGTCGGCGACCTGTGCGAGTCGCTCATCAAACGAAGTTTCCACGTGAAGGACTCCGGCAATATCATTCCGGGCCACGGAGGTATGCTGGACCGGATTGACGCCTTGCTTTTCACGGCTCCCGTCGTCTATTGGTATTCCCACTTTCTATGAAGAAAATCGTCCTTTTGGGCAGCACCGGCTCCATCGGTACGCAGACGCTCGATATCGTCGCGCGCCATCCCGACCGCTTTGAAATCGTCGGTTTGGCGGCGGGGCGGAAGATGGCCTTGGTCGAAGAGCAGATCCGCATGTTCCGTCCGAAACGGGTTTCCGTGTCGGGCAAGGACGAGGCCAAGGCGCTTCGCCAGAAATTCGCGAAAGAGGGCGTCGAGATCTTGGTCGGCGACGAGGGTAATTGCGAACTGGCGAGGGATTCGGGCGCCGACTTCGTCGTCTCCGCCATCGTCGGCGCGGCCGGCCTTAAGCCCACCATGGAGGCCCTGGAATCGGGAAAGACCGTAGCCCTGGCCAACAAGGAGAGCCTGGTCATCGCGGGCGAGGTGATGACCCGCAAGGCCAGGGAAAAGAGCGTCCCCCTCATCCCCATCGACAGCGAGCATAGCGCGATCTTTCAGGCCCTGGCGGGCAATCGCAGGCAGGACATCCGCCGTCTGATCCTGACCGCCTCCGGTGGCCCTTTCTTCCAGCGCTCGAAGGAATCGCTCGCGCAGGTCACCGTCGATGAGGCGCTCAAACACCCGAACTGGAGCATGGGGCCCAAGATCACCGTCGACAGCGCCACGCTCATGAACAAGGGGCTGGAGGTCATCGAGGCCACGTGGTTCTTCGACGTCCCTCCGGCCAAGGTCGACGTCCACGTGCATCCGCAGAGCATCGTCCACTCCTTCGTCGAGTACGTGGACGGTTCGGTGATGGCGCAGCTGGGCGTGCCCGACATGCACTGTGCGATTTCCTACGCGATGGCCTATCCCGAGCGCGTCGAATCCGGTGTGGCGAGCTTGGATCTGCTCAAGATCGGCAATTTGAGCTTCTTCCCGCCGGATTTCGAAAAATTTCCCTGCCTCAAGATCGCTTACGAGGCCGCTAAGGCGGGCCAGACGATGCCGGCGGCGCTCAACGCCGCCAATGAAATCGCCGTGGCGCGCTTCTTGAATCGCGAGATCGGATTCACGGACATCCCGAAGCTGGTGGATCGGACGTTGCAGCGACACAAACCGTTCGCCCTCAAAACCTTGGAAGACGTCCTCGAAGCCGACGCCTGGGCCCGCCGCGAGGCCGCGGCCCAACAGGTGGCGGCCTAAAAACTATGACCATCGTTTATTTCATCCTCACCCTAGGGATTCTCGTCTTCATCCACGAGTTCGGGCATTTCATCGCCGCCAAGAAGCAGGGTATCGGCGTCGAAAAATTTTCGCTCGGTTTCGGTCCGGAGATCTTTGGATTCACGCGCGGCGAGACGCGCTACCTGCTCTCGGCCCTGCCGTTCGGCGGCTACGTGAAGCTGATGGGGGAGGACCCCGAGGCGTCCAAGGATTCCGGCATCCCGAAGGAGAAGAATTATTCGGCGCGCCCCATCCGGCAGCGCTTTCTCGTCGTCTTGGCCGGGCCGTTGATGAACCTGCTCCTGGCCGCCGTTCTGATGCCGCTGGTTTTCCTTATCGGCCGCATGGAGCCGAAATTCTTCGACGAGAAGCCGGTGGTCATCGGCGTGCGCGCCGGGTCGCCGGGAGAGGCGCTCGGATTGCAGAAGGGCGACCAGATCGCCGAGTTCGACGGAAAGGCCGTCCCCACGTGGCGGGATTTTGGAGAAATGGTCGCGCTGTCGGGCGGCAAGACCGTGTCGCTCAAGATCCTCCGCGGCTCCGAGGTTCTCCAGAAGGAAGCGAAGGTGGAGGAATCCGAGGAGACGCACGCGGGCACGTTGGGCATCGAACCGGGATATTTTTTGGGCAACGATCCAATCATCGACGAAGTGTCCGCCGGAAAGCCGGCGGACAAGGCGGGGCTGAAGGCCGGCGACGTGATCGTCGCCGTCGATCAGCAGCCGGTCCAGACCTGGACCGAGATGACGGACAAGGTGGAGGCGGCGAAGGGCAAGGCCCTGGCCGTGACTTACCGGCGCGGGAACGATCAGCAAACCGTGACGGTGACCCCCGCCTACGACGAAGCCGAAAAAAAATGGCTCATGGGCATCCGCAAGGATCCGTCCCGGCACACGGAGGATTTCACGCTCAAGCGGTACGGGTTGGTCGAGGCGGTGAAGAAGGGGACTTCCGAGAACCTGAAGCTCGGTGGCCTGACGCTCTCGGTCTTGAAACGGCTCTTTTCCTTCCAACTTTCCTATAAAGCCTTGGGCGGGCCGATCCGGATCGCCCAGGCATCCGCGATGGCGGCGAAGGCCGGACTCTCCGATTTTGTATATTTCCTGGCGTTCTTAAGCATTCAGTTGGGCGTGCTCAATCTCCTGCCGATTCCCGTCCTGGACGGCGGCCATTTCCTCTTCTTCGGCGCGGAGGCGGTGCTGCGGCGCCCGCCGTCGGCGAAGATGAGGGGCATCGCCGAGCAGGCGTTTTTCTTCCTGTTGATTTCCTTCATGGTGTTGGTGACTCTGAACGACTTGAACAGCATCGAAGCGGTCCGCAACCTCATGGGAAAAATCCGTTCGATATTCTAATCCATGCAGGTTCTTGCCATCGAAACGTCGACATTGACCGGCAGCGTGGCGCTGATGTCCGGCGACCGACTCGTGGGAGAGACGACGCTCTCCGTGTCCGTCCGTCATTCGGAGCGCCTGATGCCGGCCGTCGAGCAGTTGCTGCGTGACGCGAACACGCTTCCGTCCCAGGTGGACCTCTTCGCCGTCGCGGAAGGACCGGGCTCGTTCACCGGACTCCGTATCGGCATTGCGGCGGCCCAGGGCCTGGCCCTGGCGCAGGGAAAGCCGCTCGTCGGCGTCTCCACGTTGCAAGGATTGGCCATGAACGCGGTTTTTCACCCGGGCCTCGTCGTCCCCGTGCTGAACGCCTTCCGGGGAGAAGTCTATTTTGGGATTTACCGGACGGCCTCCGGGAGGCCCATTCCGGTTCAAGAGGAGACCGTCGTCTCCCTGGATGATTTTATGGCCCTCCTGGACTCCCAAGGCGAGTCGACCCTGGTCTTGGGCGACGGCGTCGCCCTCTGTCTTCCGAAAATGGGCTCTGCGACAAGCGATAAAATCACCTTTGATTCCGGCCCTTTAAGCACCCCGCGTGCTTCCAACCTGGCTTTTTTGGCCCTCTCTCGAAAGGCGGGGGAAAGAGCCGGACCGGTCCTTCCTCGGTATCTGCGCAAGCCCGGCTAAGTCTTCATTCTTGACAAGAAACCGACCCTCCACCAAATTAGTAATTTCAACAACTTATGAGCACACGACCGACATTGGTGGAAGAGAAGAAGGACATCTCGGTGGAAGGTCCCAAGGTCAAAATGACGGGGGCCCAGATTTTTCTAAAAACCCTCGAGGATTTGGGCGTCGACACGATCTTCGGCTATCCCGGCGGCGTTCTCCTCTACGTCTACGACGAGATCTTCAAGCAGGATAAGATCAAGCACATCTTAGTCCGCCATGAGCAGGGCGCGACCCACATGGCCGACGGTTACGCACGTGTGACCGGCCGAGCCGGCGTGTGTCTGGCCACTTCGGGTCCCGGCGCCACCAACACGGTGACGGGCCTGGCCACCGCCATGATGGATTCCGTGCCCATGGTCTGTTTCACGGGCCAGGTGCCGGTGCAACTGATCGGCAACGACGCCTTCCAAGAGGCCGACATCGTCGGCATCACGCGCCCCTGCACCAAGCACAATTACCTGGTGAAGGACGTGAACGACTTGGAGCGCATCATCCATCAGGCATTTTACATCGCCACCACCGGTCGTCCCGGGCCTGTCTTAGTCGACATCCCCAAGGACGTGACCCTGGCGACGGCCGAGTACAAGGGATTGAAGGGCGTGAACATGCGCGGCTACAAGCCGCAGGTCGTGACGGCCGCAGGTCCCATGGAGAAGGCGATCGACCTGATCTACGAATCGCAGAGGCCCGTCCTCTACATGGGAGGCGGCATTCTGGCTTCCGGCGCATCCGACCTGGTGCGCCAGTTCGCCGAGAAACTGAATTTGCCCGTCGGCATTACGTTGATGGGCCTGGGCGGTTTCCCGGGCGCGCACGAGTTGTCGATGGGCATGATCGGAATGCACGGCGGCTACTGGGCCAACATGGCGATGAACAACGCCGACCTGCTCATCGCCCTGGGGCCCCGCTTCGACGACCGCGTTACGGGCGACACGAAAAAGTTCGCCGTGAAGGCGAAGAAGATCCACCTGGACATCGACGCCAGCTCCATCGGAAAGAACATAGCCGTGGACGTCCCGCTGGTGGGCGACGCCAGGCAGGTTCTGGAAAAGCTTTTGAAGATCGTCGATCAGAACCCCGAGCGCGCGAAGAAGTACCGCGATTCGATCTCCGAATGGCACGGCCAGATCAAGAAATGGCGGGAAGAACATCCCATCTACTACCCGCAGGATATGAAAGGCGAGCTGCGTCCCCAATACGTCATCCAAAAGATCTACGACGTGACGGGAGGGGAGTGCATCGTGACCACCGACGTCGGCCAGCACCAGATGTGGACGGCGCAGATCTTTCCGTTCAACAAGCCGCGCAAGTGGTGCACGTCCGGCGGCCTGGGCACGATGGGTTACGGCCTACCGGCCGCCCTGGGCGCGCAGATGGCTCACCCGAACGAGACGGTCTTCTGCATCTCCGGCGACGGCAGCATCCAGATGAACATCCAGGAGCTGGCCACCGCCGTGCAATACAAGCTGCCGGTCAAGACGGCCATCATCAACAACTTCTACCTGGGCATGGTCCGGCAGTGGCAGGAGTACTTCTACGGCCACCGTTACTCGGAATCCGATATGAGCCCCGGCATGCCCGACTTCGTCAAGTTGGCCGAGGCCTACGGGGCGGTGGGGCTCCTGTGCAACAAGCCGCAAGACGTCGAGGCGGTTTTGAAGGAAGCGCTGAAGGTCAAAAAGCCCGTCTTGATCGATTTCCAAGTCGCCAAGGAAGAGAACGTCCTCCCCATGGTGCCGGCTGGTAAAGCCTTGGATGACATGCTACTCGCCTGATTAAGGTAAATTATGGAAAGAAAGCACACGATCTCCGTTTTGGTGGAGAATGAATTCGGCGTCCTTGCACGCGTGGCGGGTTTGTTTTCCTCGAAAGGTTACAACATCGACTCGCTCTCGGTCTCGGAGACGATCGATCCGACGCTGTCGCGCATGACCATCGTCACGCACGGCAGCGATCAGATCGTCGAGCAGATCATCAAGCAGCTGAACAAGCTGGTGAACGTGATCACGGTGGAGGACCTGACGCGCGAGCGGCACGTCACCCGCGAGATGTGCCTGGTGAAGGTGAAGCCGGAGGCCAAGGCCGATATCTTGAAGGCTGCGGAGAAGCTGGGCGCACGGATCTTGGAAAACAACGGAAACGCCGTCGTCTTGGAGGTTTCGGGGGACGAAGACGACCTGCAGGGCGCATTCACGGCCTTGAAGCCCTTCGGAATCATGGAAGTCGTGAGAACGGGAATGATCGCCATTCAGAAAGGCGAGCACGTTTTGATCGATTCGGTGTCGAAATGATCGCCATGGAAGATTCAGGCGACTCGGAGACGGTGAAGGCGCCCATCATGCGCCCCGGGGTTTTCGTCGCGCGCGAGGGGATTCCCTTCATCTTAATAGCGCTGGCGATTGCGGCGCTCGTGTTCGTCTTCGCGGGCGTGATCGCCGGGGCGGTGTCCCTGCTGCTGCCCGCCTTCGTGACGAATTTTTTCCGGGACCCCGAGCGCGAGCCGCCTTCGGGGGAGGACCTGGTGGTCTCGCCCGCGGACGGGAAGGTCCTCTCCGTCGCCGAGGTGGACGAGAGCCGGTTCCTGAACCGCCGCATGAAGCGCGTGTGCGTGTTCATGAACGTCTTCAACGTCCACGTGAACCGGGTGCCGGTATCGGGAAAGATCCTGGCGGTGACGTACAACCCCGGCAAGTTCCTGATGGGCTATGCGGAAAAGGCGTCTTTGGACAACGAGCAGAACGCCTTGGTGATCGAAAAGGCGAAAGGGCAGGAGATCTTATTCATCCAGATCGCGGGATTGGTGGCGCGGCGCATCGTCTGCTATCTTAAGGGGGGCGAGCGGGTCACGCGCGGCGAGCGTTTCGGGCTGATCCGGTTCGGGTCGCGTGTGGACATTTATATGCCCTTGGAAACGGAAATCCGGGTGAAGGTCGGCGACAAGGTGAGCGCCGGGGAGTCGGTGCTTGGGCGGTTGGTGGGCGACACCGTTCCTGCTGGAACGGTGCGTTCGAGCTTGGAAGAGCCGTTAAGGAGTCGAACGTGAAAAGGGTCGAGTTGAAGAAGAGCATCAACCTGGTTCCCAGCCTGTTCACGACGGGCGGGCTCTTCTTCGCCTTTTTCTCCATCATCCGCTCGATCAACGGCGACCACCACATGGCGGCCTGGGCCATCCTCTTCGCCAGTTGCTGCGACGCCATCGACGGCCGCATCGCCCGCATGACCAAGACCCAAAGCGATTTCGGCAAGGAGTACGATTCCCTGGTGGACCTGTCCTCGTTCGGGTTGGCGCCGGCGATTCTCGTCTACACGTGGTCCCTGTACCAGTTCAAACCCGTCGGCTGGTTCCTGTCCTTCCTGTTCTTCGCCTGTGCCGCCTTAAGGCTGGCGCGCTTCAACGTGGCCGCCGCGGTGGAGAAGAAGGAAAAGAAGATGAAGTTCCAGGGCCTGCCCACGCCGGGCGCGGCCTGTCTGGTCGCGACCTTCGTCCTCTTCTACGAGGCGGTCTTGGGCAGCTTCTCGCCGGTGAAGAGCGTGGCCGTTTTGGTGCTGGTGCCGCTGATGGCCGTCCTGATGGTCAGCAACGTGCGCTACCGCAGCTTCAAGGAATACAACATCCAGAGGAACAACTATTTCTACATCCTGATCGGAGCCGCCATCGTGATCGGCATCATCGCCATCAATCCGAACATCGTCCTGTTCGGCGGCTTCCTGGTCTACACCCTTTCGGGCCCCGTCATGTGGCTGCTGCAACTTAGGCAGCCCCGTAACGAAACGGTTTCGGAACGGGGCGACAAGGCCAAAACGAAAGGACGACGCTTCGCCGTCATTCCCATGAATCGGGACGAAGACGGCGAGGCCGGGAGAGAAACTTATGAGCGAAACAACGGTTAAGATTTTCGATACGACGTTAAGGGACGGAGAGCAGTCCCCCGGTTACAGCATGGACACGGGGGAGAAAATCCGCATGGCCCAACAGCTGGCCCGGCTGGGGGTCGACATCATCGAGGCGGGGTTTCCCATCGCGTCTCCGGGCGATTTTGCTGCGGTGCAGAAAATCGCTCGAGAGGTCGTGGGGCCCAGCATCGCGGGCCTCTGCCGAGCTAACGCGGGCGACATCGACACCTGCTGGCAGGCCATCAAGGAAGCGCGCAAGCGCCGCATCCACACGTTCATCGCCACCTCCGATATCCATCTCAAGTACAAGCTGCGCAAGAGCCGCGAAGAGGTCCTGCAGGACGCCGTCGCCGCCGTGAAACGCGCGAAGGGCTATACGGACGACGTCGAGTTCTCCGCGGAAGACGCCACGCGGAGCGATCGGGACTATCTGGCCCAGGTCGTTCAAGCCGTGATCGAGGCGGGGGCGACGACGGTCAACATCCCGGACACGGTCGGTTACACGATCCCGTCGGAGTACGCCTCCTTGATCAGGCATTTGATGGAGAAGGTGCCCGACATCCGGAAGGCGACGGTCAGCGTCCATTGCCACAACGACTTGGGACTGGCGGTGGCCAACTCACTGGCGGCGGTGGAGAACGGCGCGCGGCAGGTGGAGTGCACGATCAACGGCATCGGCGAGCGGGCGGGCAACGCCTCCATGGAAGAGATCGTCATGGCGCTGAAGGTCCGCGAGAACCGGCTGGGCCTGCAGACCAACATCAACACGGAACAGATCTACCCGACGAGCAAGCTGCTGACGCACATCACCGGCATCTCCGTGCAGCCCAACAAGGCCATCGTCGGCGCCAACGCCTTCGCGCACGAGTCGGGCATCCATCAGGACGGGCTGCTCAAGAACGAGCTGACCTATTCGATCATGACGCCGGCCCAGATCGGGTTGACGGAGCACAAGTACATCCTGGGCAAGCATTCCGGGCGCCACGCCTTCAAGGCGCGGTTGAAGGGGATGGGTTTCGAGCTGTCCGAGACGGAACTGGAAGAGGCCTTCAAGCGTTTCAAAGATTTGGCGGACCGCAAAAAGGCGATCTTCGAGGAGGACTTGGAGGCGATCGTCACCGGGTTGGTGCGGACGGTGCCGGAGACTTATGTGGTCAAGTCGGTGGAGGTCTCCTGCGGCACAAAGAGGAAGCCGAAGGCTTCGGTGGAGATCACCCGGATCGGAAAGAAACTCAAGGCAACCGAGACGGGCGCGGGTCCTGTGGATGCGGTCTTCAAGGCCTTAAAGAAACTCTCCAAATTCAAAGGCAACCTGGAGAAGTTCGTCGTCACCGCGGTGACCGGCGGCACCGATGCTCAGGGCGAGGTGATGGTGGAGCTGCAGCAGAACGGGCACACGGTGCGCGGGGTGGGGTCGCATACGGATATCATCGTGGCCTCGGCGAAGGCCTATGTGGCGGCCTTGAACCGGCTGGAGCACATCGAAAAAAAGGTGTCGGCGCAATTGTAGGGGCGCGGTAACCGCGCCCCTACACGGATTATGCCCAACTGCTACGCCTGCGGCGAGAGCCTGAAGATCGACGGCATCGTGGGACGTCGGGACACCTGTCCCAAGTGTCGCCGCGACCTGCGCTGCTGCAAGAACTGCGAGTTCTACGACGCCAACTCCTACAATGAGTGCCGCGAGCCCGTGGCCGAGCGGGTGGTGGATAAGGAGGCGTCGAACTTCTGCAGCTTCTTCCGTATGGCGGAGGAGAGGCTGAAGGAAGCCTCGAAGGCGGACGATTCGAAACGGAAGTTGGAAGAATTGTTCAAGAAAAAGTAGGAGAAAAACATGGCAGCCAAAAAAGCAAAAATTCTGATTCTCGGCGGCGACGGCATCGGCCCGGAGGTCATGGACGAGTCCGTACGCGTCCTGGAAAAATCGCTCGAAGGCTCGGGCCTCAAGCTCGACTACGAGAAGGATTTGGCCGGCGGCTGTTCCATCGATCAGCACGGCATTCCTCTCGCCCCTGAAACGCTTAAGAAGGCCAAGAAGGCCGACGCGGTGCTCCTGGGGGCCGTCGGAGGCCCCAAGTGGGACGCGTTGCCCCACGAGAAGCGCCCGGAACAGGCCCTGTTGGGCCTCCGGTCGGGCCTTAAGCTCTTCGCCAACCTCCGTCCGGCCAAGATCCTGCCGGCCCTGGTGACGGCCTCCTCGCTCAAGGAGGACGTCGTGGGAGGCATCGACCTCCTGGTCGTCCGGGAACTGACGGGCGGCATATATTTTGGCAAACCGAGGGGGATTAAAGACCTCAAGTCCAAAGACCAAGGTCCAAAGTCCAAAAAGGGGTTCAATACCGAAGTTTACACGACGACGGAGATCGACCGTATCCTTCGTTCGGCCTTCGACGCCGCGCGTGTCCGCCGTAAGAAGGTGACTTCTGTGGACAAGGCCAATATTCTGGAGAGCTCGATCCTCTGGCGGGAGACGGCGACGGCCCTCGGCAAGGACTATCCCGACGTGACGCTGGAGCACATGTATGTGGACAACTGCGCCATGCAGCTGGTCCGCAACCCCAAGCAGTTCGACGTCATCGTCACGACGAACCTCTTTGGCGACATCCTTTCCGACGAGGCGGCGATGCTCACGGGTTCGATCGGTATGCTGCCTTCGGCCTCGCTGGGCGCGAAGAAAAACCGGCTGGGTTTCGCCCAAGGCATGTACGAGCCCGTCCACGGCAGCGCCCCGGACATCGCCGGGAAAGGGATTGCGAACCCTCTGGCGACTATTTTATCTTGCGCCCTCATGGTACGGTACTCCCTGGGACGCGACAACGTCGCCGTCCGCCTCGAAAAGGCGGTGGAGAAGGCCCTCGAGGACGGTTTTCGCTGCGGGGACATTTTCGAGGAAGGGAAGATCAAGGTCGGCACGAAAGAAATGGCCGAGAAAGTGATGGAGAGGCTGTGAAGAAGGAAAAGTACAATCTGGCGATTTTGGGCGCGACCGGTGTGGTCGGGCGCGAGATGATCGAAATTCTGGCGGAGCGCAAGTTCCCCATCGGGGAGTTGCGCCTTTTCGCCTCCGAGAAATCGGTCGGCGAGGAGATCGAATGGCAGGGCAAGCCGGTCAAGGTGCGCCTGGCCAACGAATCCGCCTTCGCCGGCCTGGACCTCGTCATGGGCGACACGCCGACGGCCGTCTCGAAGGATTTGATCCCCAAGGCCGTGAAGCAGGGGGCGGTGGCGGTGGACTGCTCCAGCGCCTTCCGCATGGATCCGGAAGTCCCCCTCGTCGTTCCGGAGGTGAACGCCGACGCCATCGCGCGGCATAAGGGCATCATCGCCGGAGCCAATTGCTCGGCGATCCCGGTGGCCGTGGCGCTCAAGCCCATCCACGAAAAGTTCGGCATCAAGCGCGTCGTTCTATCGACCTATCAATCCGCCTCCGGGGCGGGGAAGGGCGGCACCGACGAGCTGGCGGAGCAGACCAAGGCGCTTTTTACGCAGAAGGACCCGGTCATGAAAGTTTTTCCGTACCGGCTGGCCTTCAACGTGATCCCGCAGATCGATTCCTTCCTGCCGGGCGGCGACACCAAGGAAGAGGCGAAGATCGTTGAGGAACTGAAGAAAATGATCGACGCCCCGGAGATGGGAGTGACCGTCACCGCGGTGCGCGTGCCCGTCTTCGTCGGCCATTCGGCGGCCGTCAACATCGAGACGGTGAAGAAGGCCTCGGCGGCCCAGGTGCGGGAGCTCTTGAAGGCGGTCCCGAACGTCGTCATCAAGGACGATCCGGGCAAAAAGGAATATCCGCTGCCCATCGAGGCGGCGGGGCGGGACGAGGTATACATCGGGCGCATCCGCGAGGACGCATCGATTCCCAACGGTATCAATCTCTGGGTGGCCGCGGACAATTTAAGGAAGGGCGCCGCCCTCAACGCCATTCAAATCGCCGAGATCCTCATTGAAAAATATATGTAGGCTCCTGTCTTCCCTCGTCCTCCTCCTTTCCGCCGGCACGCTGTTCGCGTTTCCGGATCAGGAAAAGGCGACTTTGAGCGTCGCCAGCTCCCAGGCGACCTCTTTCATCGCCCAGAACGACCGGTTTCTCTTTCTGGGGTTCGCGTCGAACGTCTTGAGGCTGGACACTCAGACCTTCGCGCTGTCGGCCGATCAGATACCCATCCTGTCGGGCGAAGCCGACGTCGACGGCGACGCGGACCTGGGGGGCAACGTTCAGGGCCTGTCGATCAGCGGGAACGTCCTGTTCATCACACAAAGCGACGGAGACTTGGTCCGCATCGACTTGAACGACGTCGCCAAAGAGGATCCTCCCGTCGACCGTATTTCGGACGGGGCCCTGGGGCCCATCGCGGCCGACACGGACATCCAGGCATCGGACGATCAGGTCTACATCCTAAGCCCGTCGACCAATTCGGTTATCGTCTTCGACATCAGCGAAAAGACGTCCATCTCCATTCCCTTGGTGGACGGATTCGGTTCTCCCGTCTTGCCCGAAGCCATCGTCTTCGTCCCGGTGACAGGCTCTCCCGACAAGGTCTACGTCACCAGCGACCGCGGCCTGGTCTTCCGGATCGACGAGGGAGGCACGAGCGTCGCGGCGACCATCAATCTCACGCCGGTCGACACGAACAAGGACCTGAAGGCCATCGCCGCGGGACCCGACGGCGATTTCGTCTTCGTCGTGGACTCCACCAACAGCGTCGTCCACGTCATCGACACGTCGACGGACACGGAGGCGGACACGGATTCGATTGCGTCCGACGTCAATCCCATCGAGCTGGCACAGAATTCCAATCTGTCCAGCATCGTTGTTACGAACGTCAGCCGCCCGGACGATATTTACGGCTATGTGGCGGGCATTTCCGGCCTGTCCGTGATCGACTTCAACCTGACGCTCGGCGGGCTGACGCTCACCACCGTCATCGATTTCAACGACACGGGCGGTTCCGATGACGAGGAGGATCCGCTGACGCTCACTTCGGCGCCCGTCACTCTGGTCGCTTCCAGCGTGAGCGACGGCTACGTCTATTCCTCGAACAGCAACGCCTCGCTTTCCGTCATTACGGACAAGCCCTTCGTCAATATCACCGGGACGTCGACCGACGGCAGCTCCCTCACCACGGGAGATTCCTTCAACATCACGTTCCAGACGGACGTGACGGGGACCTTCCGCGTTGTCGTGGGCGGAGACAGCTCCGGAAACGGGACAGAGGTAGGTTCGGGCAGCGTCACGACCGCCTTCGCCGACGTCACCACGCCCGACATCGCCTTCGATGCGAGCCTTTTCTCCGAAGGGGACAACCGCGTCTTCGTCTTCGTGACGGATGCGGACGGGCTCGAGGGGCGGGACGCCACCGACGTCAACGTGAATTCCCCTCCGCCGGGCATCGAGGTCCTCAGCACCGATTTCGGGGATCAAAAGATCTTCATCACGTTCTCGCGGCTGACGGCCAACGACATCGATCATTACAACCTGTATATCGACACCAGCGAGGCTGCGGTCGCCGTGAAGTCCGATGTGGCGGGTATTCTGACCCAGCCGGGTTCCGGCGATACGGTCAAGGCCAAGATCGTGGGGTTGGACAACGGAGTGACGTACTTCGTGGGACTCGAGGCGGTCGACACCTCCGGCAACGTCGGCTCCCGTACGACGACGTTCCCCGACGGGAGTCCCATCAGCGAGACGCCGGAGCAGACGGTCGGGTTGGCCGAGGCGGTGGGGGAGAGCGGCTGCGGACTGGTAAGGAAGGAAGGACGATTTGATGGCCGGGGGATGTCGGTTGTGGGGGGATGCTGCCTCTTGATTCTCGCCGTTTTCCGGAGGCGGAAGCCCCTTTTTAAAAAAATTGGATTGTTCCTTCTTCTATCGGCCTTCGCCCATCAACCATCAACGCTCTCCGCCGAGGAATATACGCCGCAGTGGTTTTCCCTCGAGTTCAAGGGAGGGGTTTGGTTTCCCATGAATTCGACGACCAAGAGTTCCTTGGGCACTCTGGCACCCACGGGATCGATCGAGTTCGGTTTCCTGTATCATGGGCGGTACGGCGCCGAGATCGCCGTGGGCGTCGTTTCCGACAGCGGCACGGCCTTCGGGGCGACGTCCGGGAATCCCTCGGGGGACCGCTTCGACCTCCTGTTGGTGCCCGTCAGCAACAGCTTCGCCTTTCGGGCGGATTTTAAGGAAGACCAGTTGCTGGTGCCTTACGTGAAGGCGGGGCCCGATTACGTCTTTTTTCACGAAAGCCTGAACGGAAAGAGCACCAACGGCGTCAAGTTCGGGCTTCATGGTGCGGCGGGTCTTCAAATCCTCCTGGACGGAATCGATCCCCTGTCCAACTTCATGGAGAGGGAGATCGGCGTCAACGACGTCTACTTTACCGTCGAAGGGCGCTACGCATGGATCAACAACTTCGGGGGCGGCGGGCTGGACCTCTCGAACTTGACCGCCACAGGCGGGTTTCTATTCGAGTTCTAGTAGGGGCAATTCATGAATTGCCCTTACCGCACCATTAAATTAACCCTCGAATACGACGGCACCTGTTTCTCCGGATGGCAGATCCAACCCCGCAAGGGTACCGTTCAGCAGACCGTTCAGGACATTCTTCAAAAGGTGACGCAAGAAAACGTAAAGCTCGTGGGGGCCTCGCGGACGGACACGGGCGTGCACGCGTTGGGGCAGGTCGCGCATTTCCGCACCAAGTCGCGCATGCCGGTGGACAAGCTCTTCATCGCCTTGAACGGGCTCCTTCCGCCGCAGATCTCCGTGAAGGCGGTGGCGGAGGCGGATCCGGATTTTCACGCCATCCGGAGCGCCAAGAGGAAGACCTATCGGTACGTCATCCGCAACGTGAAGGCGCGCTCGGCCCTGCAGAGGCTCAGGGCCTGGCACGTGTGGGATCCGCTCGATCTGGCGTCGATGAGGCGGGCGGGGCGGTCGTTGGTGGGGAAGCGCGACTTCTCCGCGTTTCGCGGGACTCAAAGCGACACGAAAACGTCCGTTCGGCGCGTGTTCAGTGTCGGAATCCGCAGGTCGGCGGACGACGTCGTGATCGAGATCGCGGGGGACGGTTTTCTCAAATATATGGTGCGGAACATCGTGGGGACGCTGGTGAACGTGGGGAAGGGGAAGTTGACCCCCGCGGGTTTCCGCGAGATCGTCGCCTCCCGGGATAGAAAAAAGGCCGGGGCGACGGCCCCGGCCTTTGGTTTGTATCTGGTTGAAGTCTTCTATTAGTTCTTTTCTACGGGCCTTCTCCCTCTTCTTCGTCGGAAGGCGGTGGAACGTTGCCGTCCCCGCTGAAGCCGTCTCCGTGGTCCGAGCCGTAGGACGTCTCGATCTCGCCCCTCTTTTTGCCCAGGTAGGCCAAGAAGGCGTCCTTGACGCTGTCCGCGGCCATCTGAGCGCCCAAATTAGCGATGTCCTCGGCCTTGTCCAATGCTTCAGCCAAGTCCCCGAGGGCGGAAGCGGACTCGTCTTCCAGGAACTTGCTCATACCGTCCAGGTCGTCCATGCGCACGTCGACGGAGCCGGACTCCACGTCGTCCGTGTTCGTGTCGTTGCTCATGTCGACGCCCGAGCCCATATTCAGGTTGTAATTGGAGTCGACGTTCGTGTTGGAGACGATGGCGATGTCGTTGCCGTCGCCCATGTCGAAGGTGTCCCCCTCGCTGGCGCCGGAGTAAGCGGCGTCGAAGCCCTTGCCGCCCACCAGCGTGTCCGCGCCGTCGCCGCCTTCCAGGATGTCGTCGCCGTCCTGGCCGTCCAAAGTCACGCCCGCCGCGTCGCTCCCGACAGCCGCCATATAGTCGTTGCCCGCGCCGCCGTAAGCCTTGGAACCGCTTCCGACGGAGATCATGTCGTTGCCCTTGCCGCCCGTGACCGTGACCTGGCCCTCGGTATAGAAATAGGTGCCTTCGTCGCCCAACTGAAAGCTGATGGCGCCGCTCTCGACCTCGTCCTTGCCGCCCTTCAAGCGGAAGCTCTTGATCGCTTCGCCGTTCGTGCCGTCCTTGACGGTGACGATGACGTCGTCGCCTTCGAAGGTGACCTCGACGGCGTTTCCGCCCATCGAATCCGGGACCTGGAAGGTCCCGCTGCCGCCGTCGGCATTATAGACGATCTCCTCGTCCGTGCTGTTGGTTTCGTCGATGGGCATTGAGCCGTTAAACGGGTCGTAATTGTTCTGCACGCTCGCGAGGCTGATTCCGGAGCCGAAATGGAAGCCGCCGTCGGCGTAACCGTCGCCGTCGTTGTCCATGCCGCTCAAGGCGCCGCCGCTTAAGTTATTGGTCGAGACGTCGCCGGCCTCGCCCTCGATGAAAACGCGGCCCTGGCTGGAATTCTCGATGGTGATCGTCTCTCCGGTGTCCTTGTTGGTCAGGACGGTGTTGCCGTCGCCGTCTTCGGAAAATTCGACGTTCTCGCCGGCGAGCGTGATGACCACGTCGCCTGCGCTGGCGTCGACCGTGTCGCCCCAGGTCGCCGTTTGGGCGTCGGAGGTCGGAGGACCCCAGATCAGCGAGGAGCTGCTGGTGCCCGTGGTGCCGTCGCTGGAGGTCGAGGTGCTCGGCTGGCCGCCGACGATGATGGGCTGGCCGTTGTTGTCGACTTGGATCGAGGTCGGCAGTTCCTTGCCGTCGATGATACCGTTGTGGTTGGCGTCCGGGTTGTTCGGATCCATCCACGTGTAGTCGTAGTTGTGCTGCCGGATCCAAAGCTCGCCGTAGTCGGTGATGCCGTCGCCGTCGCTGTCGATGGAGTAGGCGCTTGTTCCGTTGGCGGCCTCGGCCTCGTTGGTGACGGCGTCGCCGTCGATGTCCGCGTCGTCCTTGTTCTTCACGCCGTCGCCGTCCAGGTCCTCGTCCGGCATGTAGTCGATGTACTCGTCGTAAAGCTCCTCGAACTGCTCGATGTCGTATTCGTTGCCCAAACCCATGGCCTGTAGGGCCTGGTCGATCTTGCCGATCAGGGCGATGGCCGTCGCGTCGCCGCGGTCGGCGAGGACCTCCAACTGTTCGCGCCAGGCGAGCAGCTGCTGGCGGTCTTCATCTTTTTGCTGAAGTCCGGCGGCATAGGCGCCGGGATCGGAGTCGGGGGAAGGGATGTCGCCGCCCGTGGTCCCTTCGTCGGAGGCGTCGCCGACGACGGGAGCGCCTTCATCGGTAGGTTCCGGCGCGCCCGTGGACGTGCCCACCGTCCCCGATTGGGTGTTGAGCGTCTTGGGCGGCTGCTGCGTACCCTGCGTTTGGCTCGTGTTGGTATTTCCGTTAACTCCAGTAACTCCCACGGTAGTCTCCCTTGTTAGACCTATTATCGTACCAGAAGAGGGGCCGAGTTTCCCCCGATCGTTCTTCCGGTTCTTCAACCTTTAAAGGGCTGCAAGCTTGGTGCCAAAATGACCATGAGAGCCATATCCGTAACTAATTGATATTATTTATATATATGACCTTCCTCTCGACGAAATGCGAGAAGTCGGAGGCCTTTTGAACCCCATTCTGAGGTCTTAAGTCCCCATTTCTCTCGTTGACTTTGAAGGGAAAAGCCCCGATGAAGCCCCACGTGAAACAGTTCGCAACGGTTCTTTTTCTGCTGATATTTCTGGCTGGCCCCGCTCTTTCGGCCGACGAATCTCCGGAAAACCAACTCAAGGTCGACGTGTCCGAAGCGTTTCAGGGCCACGATTACAAAAAAGTCATCCGTCTCTATCGGCAGTTCGCAGCGTCCAAGCCCGACCGTTACATTCCCGTCAGCGTGAAGATTCTCTACAGCCAAGCCCTGGCGGATACGGGAGATTTGGACGGCGCCATCGATACGATGAAGGACGTCCTTACGGACGCGCGCCCGGAGACGGACCCCGTCCAACTCCAGTACGACCTGGCGAATCTTCTCTTTTTGCAGAAAAGATTCGATGAGGCGAAAGGCGCCTATCAGAAGCTTCTTTTGCAGGCGTCACGGAACGCGGAGCTTCTCTCGAAGGCGAAGGAGCGTCTGGCCCTGATGAAGGACCGGGACGCGAACGCGAAGAGAAAAGACATCGAGTCTCTTCAAATGATCGACCTGGAAACGGCATTGGAGGCTGGCGAGATTCCCGACGGCGCGGAGGGGGTGCTGGCCCGGATCATACGCAGGGATCCCAAGTCCGAACAGGCCGCGGAGGCCCGGGCGCTTCAGGAGCGGATCAAGGGCATCCGCTCTCAAAAGGCGAAGGCCCTGCTCGACGAGGCCAGGCGTCTCTTCGACGAGGAGAAAAAATACGTCGAAGTGGGCGGCATTCTGAATCAGATCGAACGAAGCTATTCGGATGTCTGCGAGACCGCTTCCGTCGAGGCCCTCCGCAAGGCGGTGGACTCAAAGCTCGGCAAGGCGGCTCATTAATTAGGCGCCCGGCGGAGTAATTTTTCCGTATTTTTCCTGATCTTTCTGATTTTCGTGCGGACGTCCTTGGAGACGTTTCGTTCGATCTCGTCCAGGATCTTCCCGAGCATGTGGGCGGGGATGAGCAGCGGATTCTTGACTTGCGCCTTGACCAAGTTCCTCTTCACGAGCTCGGGGATGGTGTCGAGCGAGTTCCTCGACTTGAATACGTAATCGCTCGCGCCGCTGCGGATGATCTCGGTGGCCTGCTTCTCGTCCAGACGCCCCGTCACCACGATGATGGAGGCGTGGCCGGCGGATTTCTTCAATTGACGTATCAGTTTCACGCCAGAGGCTTCGGGGGTGGAGGAATCGGTCAGGATGCAGTCATAGGCGTCGCGGGAGAGCAGGGTCAGGCCGGCCTTCAAGCCGGGCACGTCGTCGATATGGACGCCGTCGAGCTCGGCCTTGAGGCGTTCCCGGATCAACTTCGCATGCGCGACGTTCGGTTCGATGAGAAGGATTTTCGCCAATTAAGTCCCTTCGTTCCACGACGCGAGATAGCGCTCCTGCTCCGCCGTCAGTTTGTCGATGGTCATGCCCAGGTGCTTGAGCTTCACCTCCGCGATGTGGCGGTCGATCGACTGCGGGACGTCGTAGACCTTCTTCTGCAGCGTCTTGGCGTTCTTGAGCATGTATTCGGCGCAGAGGGCCTGATTGGCGAAGCTTAAGTCCATGACGCTGGAAGGGTGGCCTTCGGCGGACGCGAGGTTGATCAGGCGGCCTTCCCCGAGCAGGTTGATCTTCCGATTGTCGACGGTGGTGAATTCCTCCACGAACTCGCGGATCTTGCGGCGCGATTTGGACAAGCCTTCCAGGGCCGGGATGTCGATCTCCACGTTGAAATGGCCGGAGTTCGAGAGGATGGCGCCGGACTTCATGACTTCGAAGTGCTCCTTGCGCAGGACGCTCTTGTTGCCGGTGACCGTGCAGAAGATGTCGCCCAGGGGGGCCGCCTTCTCCATCGGAAGGACTTCGAAGCCGTCCATGGCGGCCTCGAGGGCCTTGAGAGGATCGATTTCGGTGACGATGACCCGGCTGCCCATGCCGCGCGCGCGCATGGCCAGGCCCTTGCCGCACCAGCCGTAGCCGCTGACCACGAAGTTGAGGCCCGACAAGAGCCGGTTGGTGGCGCGGATGATGCCGTCGATCGTGCTTTGTCCTGTGCCGTAGCGGTTGTCGAAGAGATGTTTCGTGAGCGCCTCGTTCACCGCGATGATGGGATAGGCCAGCATCCCGTCCTTCTCCATGCTCTTCAGCCGGATGACGCCGGTGGTGGTTTCCTCCGTTCCTCCGATGACCTCCGGCAACTGCTGTTTGCGTTTCGAATGAAGCAGGCTCACCACATCCGCGCCGTCGTCCATCGTGATCATGGGGTGCGAATCCAACACGGCTTCGATGTGCTGGTAGTAAGTTTTGTTGTCCTCGCCCTTGATCGCGTAAGTGGGTATGCCGTGCTCGACCGCCAGACAGGCCGCGACGTCGTCCTGCGTGGAGAGGGGGTTCGAGGCGCAGAGGGTGACCTCGGCTCCGCCCGCCTTGAGGGCGAGCATCAGGTACCCGGTCTCGGTGGTGACGTGGAGGCAGGCGCCGAGCTTCACGCCCTTCAGCGGCTTCTCCTTGGAGAAGCGCTCCATGATGCCCCTGACGACCGGCATGGTCTGGGCGGCCCATTCGATCCGAAGGCGTCCCTGTTCGGCTAAGTTCTTGTCTTTGATGTCATAGGCGCTCATTTGGTCCTCGCGACGAATGCGGCGGTTTGCGCTTTGGCCGGAACGGGGGCGCCCGCGGCCGCGGTTTGGATGGAATCCGATTTGTTGCCGGCCAACCGGAGGAGATCGTTCACGCGGTCCGTGTTCTCCCAGGTGAAGTCGGGGTCCTGGCGGCCGAAGTGGCCGTAGGCGGCCGTCTTCTTGTAGATCGGACGGAGCAGGTCCAGGGCCTTGATGATGCCTGCCGGACGCAGATCCCAAACCTGGGCTGCGATCTCGGCGATCTTTTCATCGGCGATCTTGCCGGTGCCGAAGGTATCCACCATGAACGAGATGGGCTCGGCATAACCGATGGCATACGCGATCTGGACCTCGCAGCGATTGGCGAGCCCCGCGGCGACGATGTTTTTCGCAACGTAGCGGGCCATGTAGCAGGCCGAGCGGTCGACCTTGCTGGGATCCTTGCCGGAGAAGGCGCCGCCGCCGTGGCGGCCCCAGCCGCCGTAGGTGTCGACGATGATCTTGCGTCCCGTCAAACCGCAGTCGCCGTGCGGTCCGCCGACGACAAAACGGCCCGTGGGGTTGATGAAATACTTCGTGTCCTTGTCGAGCATCTGCTCGGGGATTGATTTTTTGACGACTTCCTCAAGGACGGCGTCCTTGAGCTGGTTGTAGGCCACCTCCGGCGTGTGCTGCGTGGACAGGACCACCGTGTGGACGCGCACGGGACGGCCATCGCGGTATTCGATGGTGACCTGCGACTTGCCGTCGGGACGCAAGAAGGGGACTTTTCCCGATTTGCGGACCTCCGCGAGTTTCTTGGTCAGCTTGTGCGAATAGACGATCGGCATCGGCATGAGCTCCGGCGTTTCGTCGGTGGCGTAGCCGAACATGAGGCCCTGGTCCCCGGCGCCTTGATCCGGGAACATGCCCTGGCCCGCGGTCACGCCTTGAGAGATGTCCGGAGACTGGCGCCCGACGGTGACCAGGACGGCACAGGAAGAAGCGTCGAAACCGATGTCCGGCGCCGTGTAGCCGATCTCGGCGATCGTATCCCGGGCGATCCTTTGGTAATCGACCTGGCCCTTGCTGGTGATTTCTCCCGCGATGACCACGAGACCGGTGCTGACCAGCGTCTCGCAAGCCACGCGCGAGGAGGGGTCCTGCGCCAGGAAGGCGTCCAAGACGCCGTCGGAGACTTGGTCGGAGACCTTGTCGGGGTGGCCTTCGGTAACGGATTCGGAGCTGAAGAGGAATTCCTTTGCCATAAATATCTCCCAAAAATGAGGGGCGAAATTAACCGCGGAAGTTCGCTTTAGTCAACGGGATATTCCACGGTCTCGGGGGAATTCAAAAGAGGTTAAACCCTTGGATTTTCTGAACTTCCCGGCGGACCAGGTGCTCGACTTCGGTGGCCGTCCGGCAGACGATGGCCCGGTCCAAAAGCTCCTTGGCCTGGCGGAAGGTCACTGAGCGCGTGAGTTTCTTGACGCGCGGGATGGAGAAGGGGTTCATCGACAGTTCGGTGAGACCTAAGCCCAGCAAGATCAGGAAGCAGAGCGGGTCGCCGGCCATCTCGCCGCAGACGGAGACGTCGATCTTCTGGGAGCGACCGGCGTCGCTGATGATCCGCAGGAGGCGGAGGACGGCGGGATGCAACGGCTCGTAGAGGTAGGAGACCTCTTCGTTCACGCGGTCGACGGCGAGCGTGTATTGGATCAAGTCATTCGTTCCGATGCTTAAGAAATCCGTCTCCGCGGCCAGTTCGTCCGCCATCAGGGCGGCCGCGGGCGTTTCCACCATCGCACCGATCTTCACGCCCGCGTCGAAGGGAATGGATTTGGAACGGAGCTCGTCTTTGATCTCTCCGACGATACGTTTCACTATCCGGATCTCCTCCAGGTTGGTGATCATGGGGATCAAGATCTTGATCGGGCCGTAGCGGGAGGCTCGGAGCATCGCCCGCAGCTGGTTCCTGAGAAGGTCCTTCTGCTTGAGGCAGTACCGGATGGCGCGCAGGCCCAGCGCCGGGTTCACGCCTTCATCGAAGTCCTCGTCGTCCAGCACTTTGTCCCCGCCGATGTCGAAGGTGCGGATCGTGGTCGGCGCGGGCGCCATCTTTTGCAGAACCTCTTTGTAGGCCGCGTATTGCTCCTCTTCCGGGGGCAGCCGTTTCTGCGAGAGAAAGAGGATTTCCGTCCGGAAAAGGCCGACGCCCTCGCCCCCGTGGGACTTGATGGCGGGGATTTCCTCCAAAAGCTCCATGTTGGCCGCCAGCCTCAAATGAAAGCCGTCCTTGGTGACGGAGGGCAGGTGGGCTTCCTTGAGCAGGAGATTTTCCTGGTGTTCCTGCTTTCTCTTGGTCTGGCGGTACCTCTTCATTTCGGCGTCGGAAGGGGCGACGATCACCAGCCCCTGGTTGCCGTCGACCAGGATGGAGTCGCCCTCGCGCGCCAGGTGGGTGATGCCGTCGATGCCGCACACCGCCGGGATTTCGAGCGCGCGCGCCACAATGGCCGTGTGCGACGTGGGGCCTCCCGCCTCGGTGATGAAGGCGTGGGTCATGCCCTTGACCATCTGGACGGTATCGGTGGGCGACAGGTCGTGGGCGACGATGACGGAATCCTTCCTCACGTTCTTCAACGTCGGGGCGTTCCCTCCCAGGAGGTTGACCAGGATCCGCCGTGCGACGTGGTTGAGCTCGTTGTAGCGTTCCCGGAAATACGCGTCCGCCGACTTCGGCATGGCCTCCATCGTCTTTTGGATCTCCTTGTGGAAGGCCCATTCGACGTTGATCTTTTCCTGGCGGATGGTGCGTATCGTGCCGCCCACCAACTGCTCGTCCTGGGCGATCATCTGGTGGGAGTCGATGATCCGGGCCTGGTCTCCGACCTGGAACTTGCAGAGCTTCTCCTTGATCCGCGAAAGCTCCGTCTGCGTGCGCTTCAGCGCCTGCTTGAAACGGGAAATCTCCCCGGCGAGCTCGCGGTCTGAAACCCAGAATTTGGGGATATTCAGCGGTTCCGCCTCGAGGAGGTGGACCATTCCCATGGCGATGCCCGGCGAGACCGGAATGCCTCGAAGCGTGCGATGAGGGTTCCTGGTCATTGTTCTCCGAACTTGTTTTGGATCAGCTCTTCCAGCGCGTGCAGCGCCTCGCTGGCGTCGGCGCCCGCGGCTTTTACGGTGATCTTGGAGCCCTTGGCGGCCGCCAGCATCAGGATGCCCATGATGCTCTTGCCGTTCACGTCCCGGGAATCCTTGACGACGGTGATCTCGGAGGCGAACCGGCTCGCGATCTTGACGAACTGCGCCGCTGCCCGGGCATGGAGCCCGAGCTCGTTGCTGATGAGAAAGGTCTTGGACGCCTCGCCCGAGGCGCCGTTAGGCGGATCCGCCGGAGCCTTTGAGGACTTCTCCGGCGAGTGCGATGTTTTTTTGGCCATATTCCCTGATGAACGCGGCGATCTCCGCCAGCGATCTGTCCCCCCGGAAACTCGCAAGTTTGATGAGCATCGGTAAATTGACGCCGGTGATGACCTCCACGCGCCCCTCTTGCAGGAACGACATGCAGAGATTGGAAGGCGTTCCCCCGAACATGTCCGAGAGGAGCAGGATGCCGCCGCCGCGGTCGACCTCTTGAATCGCCCCGCGGATCTTCTCCCGCATTTGGGAAACGTCCTCGTCGTGCTCGAGCGCGACCCCGGCCATGGGGGCGGAATCGACCACGATGGAGCGCGCGACGCGGACCATTTCAACGCCGATATTTCCGTGTGCCACAACGATGGTTCCGATCATTTTCATGATTCCCTGTTTACGTCCCGATGAACGACTTTAACGGGATATCCCCACCGATTCAAGTCCCGCGAGACCGCTTCGGCGATGGCGACCGACCGATGGCGGCCTCCCGTGCAGCCGAAGGCGATGTTCCAATAGGATTTCCCCTCCCGGACCGACCGTTCGGCCAGGAGTTTCAGCAGCGCGCGAATGGGTTTCAAAAGGGTTTTGGTTTCCCGCTGACCCATGACGTACCGGGCGACGCGCGGGTTCCGGCCGGAGAGAGGGCGCAAGGCCGGCACGAAATGCGGGTTCGGCAGGGAGCGCATGTCCAGCACCAGGTCCGCTTCCAAAGGCAGTCCGTGGCGGTAGCCGAAGGAAAGCAGGGTCACCGCCAGCCGGCGTTCGGGGTCCTTGGACGGGCGGTCCCGGACGAGCGAAAGGACTTTCGCGCGGAAGGCTCGGAGATCGTCGAAGGTGGTGTCGATAACGTGGTCGGCCGCCGCGCGCACGGGCGCCAGGAGGAGCCTTTCCTTGAGGATGCCTACGGAGGCGCGCTCGAAAGGGGCGAGGGGGTGGCGGCGCCGGGTTTCCGAGTACCTGCGAAGCAGGACGTCGTCCCGCGCGTCGAAAAAGACGATGCGGTGTCTGATTCTTCGTTGCCGCAGAATCAGGAAATGCTTTTCGAAGTTCCGGATGAAGCTTCGGTCGCGGGCGTCCATCACAAGCGCGAGTTTAACGGGCCGTGACGTCGCGCTCCGGCCCCCCAGCAGGTCGAGGAAGCCGGGCAGGAGGGCGCCCGGCAGGTTGTCGACGGCGAAATAGCCCAGGTCCTCCAGGATGTTGAGGGCGGTGGACTTCCCGGCCCCGGCCAGTCCCGAGAGCAGCAGGAGCTCGGTCGGTTTCCGTTTTTTCATCGGTTTCATTTCAGAGGCTTCCGCAGGCGTTGCTGGTTCTTCTCGCCCCAGAGGAGCTGGCGCGTCAGTTTGGCCTGAAATTCCTTGGCGGAATAGAAACCCTTCAGCTTCAGCAAATGGTTGCGGGCGGCGACCTCGATCACCGTCGTCAAGCTGCGTCCCGGCCGCACCGGAAGCTGGATGAAGGGGATCTTGACGCCCAAGATCTCGTATGTCTGCTGGTCGATCCCCAGACGCTCGTATTCCTGCTTCGGGTTCCATTCGACGATTTCGATGACGAGCTCGATCACTTTCTGGTCCCGGACGGAGGTCACGCCGAAAAGATCCTTGATGTTGATGATGCCAAGGCCCCGGATCTCCATGTGGTATTTGATCAAGTCGGAGCCGAAACCGTAGAGGGAGGAGGGCGCTTTCTTTCGGATGTTGACGACGTCGTCGGCGATCAGGCGGTGGCCCTTCATGACGAGCTCGAGGGCGCACTCGCTTTTGCCGATGCCGCTTTTTCCCATGAGCAGGATGCCCACCCCGAAGACGTCGGTCAAAACCCCGTGGACGGTCGTGGTTTCGGTCAACCGCTCCTCCAGGAACTTCATCACCCTTTGGATGAAGATGCCGGTGGTCAACGTGGTGCGCAAAAGGGGGATGCGGGCGCGGGCGGTCTCGCTTTTTAGTGCGGGAGTGGGCTCGTTGCGGTTGGTGATGATGAATCCCGCGATCTCCCGCTTACAGATCTTCCTCAAGACTTTCGAGGCCTGGGCCGGCTTGAGGTTTTTCAGGAAGGAGATTTCGGAGTTCCCCAGGACCTGAAGGCGGCCGGGCTGGAGATTGGCGGCGAACCCGGTGAGAGCCAGGCCCGGCTTCTGAATTTGGGGGATCAGGATCTTTTTTTTGAGGTCGCCGCCTAAATTTTCGATTTCGAGCTGATAGTCCCGGTCGTCAAGGAGCGCTTGGACGGGTAAGGAGATCATAAGTAACGGGGCGGTTTAAAACTTATCTTTAAAATTTATCGTCCTCGCCGACGATCTCCTGATAGATCTGGTCGGAGTCGGCCGCTTCCATCAGCTTGTTGCGGAAGTGCACGTCCTTCAGCAACCTCGAGAGGCGGGCCAAGGCCTTCAAATGCAGGCTTGCGGCGTTTTCCGGGGCGAGGAGGACGAAGAAGAGGTGGGCCGGCTTGCCGTCCTGGGAGTCGAAGGGGATGCCCTCCACGCTGCGCCCGAAACCGGTGACGATCTGGCTTAAGGCCGGAATCTTGCCGTGCGGGATGGCGACGCCGTTGCCGATGCCCGTGCTCCCGAGCTTTTCCCGCTCGGAGAGGATGCCGATCATCTCGTCCTTCGACAGGTTCGGAAAATTTTTGGCCAACAGGTCCGAAAGCTCGACGATGACATCGTCCTTCGTGCGGGCGGAAAGATGGGAGACGACGCTGTTTTTCTGGAGGATCTGCTTTATTTTCATGCTTAAGGCTCGCGATGCGAGGGAGAGGCTATAGCCCTAAGTCCCGGCGGATTGCAATTGGAATGTCAGTCTTCGCTCTCGCTGGGGCGGCGTTTCCGCGGGCTCCGGCTGGGCTTCTTATGGTGTCCTTTCAGCTTTTCTTTGTACTTTTTAAGCTGCGTTTCGATCTTCGCCAAGGCCCGGTCGACGGACAGGTACATGTCGTGGCTTAGGGCCTTGGCGTTGAAGAGACTGTGGTTTTCGGAAAAGCTGATCTCCGCCATGTGCCGGGTGCCCTCCACGTTCAAGGTCACGTGGGCGTTCGTCGGCTTGATGAAGTACTTCGACAGGCGGCTGATCTTGTCGTGGATATGCTCGCGCAGAACCTTGGAGGATTCGGTGTGGCGGAACGTGACGTTGATTTCCAAGTGCCCTCCTTGATTACAGAACCTGTCGCCTCCGGGATGCGGGGAGGATGCCCATCAACTCGCGGTATTTGGCCACCGTGCGACGGGCGATTTGAATATTGCTCTTGTTCAAAAGGTCCGTGATGATCTGGTCGGAGAGGGGCTTTTTCGGGTCCTCTCCCGTCACCAGTTTCCGGATCTCCTCTTTCACGGCCTCGGACGTCAACCCGTCCCCGTTGCCGGCGGGGACGCGGGCGTTGAAGAAAAATTTGAGCTCGAAGAGGCCGCGGGGCGTCTGGACGTACTTGTTTGTCGTCACGCGCGAGATCGTCGACTCGTGCATGTTGATGTCTTCGGCGATATCGCGAAGCACCATCGGTCTCAAGGCGGAAACCCCATTCTCCAAAAAATCCTTCTGGAACTTCACGATCGAGGTGGTGACCCGGTAGAGGGTGCGCTGCCGCTGATGGATGCTGCGGATGAGCCACAGGGCCGAACGCAGCTTGTCCTGAATGTATTCCTTGGCGTTGGACGGCATTTCCTTCTGATAGAGGGCGTTCCGGTAGAAATTGCTCACCTGGAGCTTGGGCAGGCCGTCGTCGTTCAGGAAGACGATGTATTCGGTGCCCACCTTTTCCACGAAAACGTCCGGAATGATGTACTGGGGCCGCTCGCTTCCGAAAGGGCGTCCGGGTTTCGGCTCCAGGGTCGAGATGATGTGCGACAGCTCGCGCAGGCGCTCCATCGTGATCTTCATGTTCTTCAGGATGGCGGGATAATTCTTCCTTTCGAGATCTTCGAGGTGGTGGTCGATCAACGATTCCAGGAGCGTCTTTTCACGCTGGTCGAAGGGCTTGATTTGGATCTTGAGGCACTCCTTTAGGTCCCGGGCGCCGACGCCCGGAGGGTCCATCTCCTGGATGCGGGACAAGGTGCTCTCGATCTGGAAGACCGAGACGCCCAGCTTCTGGGCCAGGTCGGGCAGGCTCGACTTCATGTAGCCGTCGTCGTCGATCTCGCCGATCAGCTCTTCCGCCACCTCGATCTCGTCCAAGGGGAACGCCGCCATGTGGATCTGCCACAACAGGTGATCTTGGAGGGACGTGCCGGTGGGGGCCAGATTCTCGTAGGGAGGGGGCTCGTCGCTGAAGTCCCGGGACTCGCCGCCGCCGGATTCCGCGGCGTTGTAGTTCCCCATGTAGTTTTCCCAATCGAAATTGGAAGGCTCCTTCATCTCGCCGTCCTTGGAGCCGACTTCGGGGGTCTTCTGATCCTTATCGTGCTGGTCGTGGAGGAGGGCGACGGGCTCGGTGATGGAGACCTCTTCCTCTTCTTTGGAGGCCGCTTCCTCCGGGGTCTCCTCCAGGATGGGATTTTCGAGGAGCTCGTGCTGGATCAAGTTCTGAAGCTCCAGGCGCGAGAGCTGGAGTAGTTTGATCGCCTGCTGGAGTTGCGGGGTGATGACTAATTGCTGGGCTAGCTTCAGGCTTTGCTTGATCTCTAGGGCCATAACCTGGACAAATTTTAAAAATGTGGCCGATCCTTGTCAACAAAGTAGGAGGCCTCGCGAAGTATATTTTTCGGCGGCCTATTTCGTCTTGACTTTTGAGGCTTCGGAGAGATCGGAGGCCTCATTTGGCGCGGTTTTATCGGCCTTTCCGGTCCATTGCTTGCGGAGAGAGAATTCGGCCGCCGCCTTGATGAAACGGGTGAACAGCGGATGGGAATGGTGGGGCCGGGACTTGAATTCCGGATGGAACTGGCAGCCCAAAAACCAGGGGTGTTTCTTGATTTCGACCATTTCCACCAGCCCGCCCTGGGGGCAGACGCCGGAAATGACCAATCCCTTGGAGGCCATTTTATCCTTGAAGAAGTTGTTGAACTCGAAGCGGTGGCGGTGGCGCTCCGAGATCTGGCGCTCGCCGTAGGCCTCGGCCGCCAGGGTATTCCTCTCGATATCGCAGGGATAGGCGCCCAACCGCATGCTGGCGCCCTTCATGATGACGGCCTTCTGCTCTTCCATTAAGGCGATCACCGGATGGGTGGTCTGGGGGTCGAACTCGGTGGAGTTAGCGTCTTTGAAGCCGCAGACGTTTCGAGCGAACTCGATCACCGCCAGCTGCATTCCCAAACAGATGCCGAAGTAGGGGACGCGGTTTTCGCGCGCGTAGGTGATCGCGCGGATCTTGCCCTCGATGCCCCGGTTCCCGAAGCCGCCGGGAACCAGGATGCCGTCGTGGCCCTCCAACACGGCACCGACGTCGGGCAGACCCTCTAATTCCTCGGAATCGAAAAACTTCAGCTTCACGTTCGCTTCGTTGGCGAAGCCTGCGTGCTTGAGGGATTCGTTCAAGCTCTTGTAGGAGTCGGTCAAGTGGACGTACTTGCCCACCACCGCGATCGTCACCTCCTGCTTGGGATTCTTGATGCGGTGGACCAAGTCCTGCCAGGCCCCCAGTTCCGGCGTGCGCGTCCAGATGTTCAGGAGCTCGACGATCTTTTCGTCCAAGCCTTCCTCGTGCAGGACGATCGGGACCTCGTAGATGGACTCGACGTCCTTGGCCGTCACCACGCAGTCGGCCGGCATGTTGCAGAAGAGGGCGATCTTGGCCTTCAAGTCTTTGGAAAGGACGCGGTCCGTGCGGCACAGGAGCAGGTCGGGCTGGATGCCGATCTCGCGCAGCTTTTGCACCGAGTGCTGGGTCGGCTTGGTCTTGAGCTCCCCGGCCGTGGGGATGAAGGGCACCAGGGTCAGGTGGATATAGAGGCAGTTCTCCTCGCCAACGTCGAAACGGAATTGGCGGATGGCCTCCAGGAAGGGGAGGCTTTCGATGTCGCCCACCGTCCCGCCGATCTCGACGATGACCAAGTCCACCCCGTTGGCCACCTGCATGATGGCGCCTTTGATCTCGTCGGTGATGTGCGGGATGACCTGGACGGTCTTGCCCAGGTACTCGCCTTTGCGCTCCTTGTGGATGACGGCGTCGTAGATGCGGCCGGTGGTGAAATTATTCAACCGCGAGGTTCTGATCGTCGTGAAGCGTTCGTAGTGGCCCAAATCCAGATCGGTCTCGGCGCCGTCTTCGGTGACGAAGACCTCGCCGTGCTGGAAGGGGTTCATCGTGCCGGCGTCGACGTTGAGGTAAGGATCCAGCTTCTGCATCGTGATCTTCAGACCGCGGGATTCCAGCAAAGCCGCGATGGACGCGGCCGCGAGGCCTTTGCCCAGGGACGAAACGACGCCTCCGGTCACAAAAATGAATTTGGTCTTCATGAGCTCTCCGCTTCAGATTTTAGCTTAAAGACACGATGTCGGGCTGGAATTTCTATTTAGACCCCTTCCGGGAAAAAGCCAGAGAATTCCGACGAAAGGGGCGAAAAAGTTATCCACAAACGGGATGCGGAATCGTCTTGCGGTCAGTGTTCGGGATGATGATGCCCCGGAAGGCGGATGGAGAGCGAAGGAACGTCGATGCGCAAGTTAAGTCCGACGCCCCAGTTTCCGTCGAGCGTCGATCCGCCCCAAATGCCGATCTCCGGCGGAACGGCGGGCAGCAGTCCTTTGAATCCGACCTCGCCGCCTAAGAAGGGATTTTTGGCCGTCACATTGTTGGCGACGGCGTAGGTGCGTATCGCGCCCCAATCGAGACCGACGCGCGTGTTCAGTCCGCGCGTCACCGATGAATATTCGGCGCCGACGGCCAGCATGTTCGGGCCGCCGAAGAAAGGATGGACGTCGTGAGACAAGGGAAACAGCAGCAATCCGCCGGCCAGGACGCCTTTGTCGCCGGATCTCCAGTCCCAGGCGAACCCCAGGTCCAGATTGATGCACATCTTGTTGTGCGGGTACTGGCAAACCAAGGGGAACCAATCCAGCCGCGGAGCGTGTTCCGGCGTGCCTGCGGCCGAGACCTTGAGGGCCGTCGGGTCCGAATGCGCCTGAAAAGCGGTCATCGCACGCGTTTTGTCCCAGGCGCGGTCCTCATCCCACCATTTTTTGCGGAAGTCTTCGATCTTCCGGCCGTCCTCGCTGACGATGCCCGCCTGTGGGGCGACGCGCAGCACGCGCATGGTCAAATCGATCTCTCCGGTGGGACGGCTGGTCACGACGAGATAACCGCTGCCATCGCCGTCGGGGATGCCCAAGGTGCCGGCGGTGACGAAGGCCGTGCCGCGGCGCTTGCAGTAGGACTTCGAGCCCGCGTTGAAATCCTTAAGGATGGGGCCGGGGAAGCCGTCCGAGCCCAATGTCTGAACGGAACGCAGCTCCATGCGGTGGTCCAAGTCCCAATGATGCCTTAAGTTATGCAGACGCTCAAAGATGGTGTCGGGGTCTTTCTTTTCCAGAATTTTGCCCAGTTCCGCGCGGAATTTTTTTCTCTCTTCGGCCGTGTCGAACTTAAGCGAGAAATCGAATTCTCCGTATTGATGGACGTGGCCGGCCACGGCCAATGCTAAGACCGACTCGCCGTCGTCGCGACGGTAGTACCAGGACGCCATGCGGACGGCCCAGGCCGCGTCGCCGCGCAGGGAATCGGCGGAGCTGACGGATTGATCCGGGCCTTCATCGCCGTGAAAGGCGGGATAATGGCCCATGAGGATCATCTTCTGGCCGCTTTGTTTGGCCGCCTCCATCTCCCTTAAGAAGGCGATGAAGTTCTCAGGCCGAGGTCCTTTGCCGTTGACGTTCTGCTGGCCGATGTACTGTTTCATGGCGCTGATGACGTGCGGGCCCACCGGCTCGTGGACCTCCTCCAAGAGATACCGTGCGTAATTGAAATGCTCGGTCTCCGTCGGCCAGGCGAAGACGCGGAAGCCGTTGCCCAGACCCACGCCGTAGGTCTCGTAGGTCCCGATCTCCCTCATATGGTGGTCGAGAAAATCGTCGTTCCGGTACTCAAAGGGTTCCTTGGCGTAGAGTTCCTCCAAGACCTGGCCGATCCATCCGTCCGACTTGCTCGTGCGGGTGAGCAGGGCCTTCACGCCTTCCGCATAGAGGACGGCGTTGGGGAAAAGGTGGTTGTCGTAATGGTCGGCGTAAAGGTCGCGCAGGCTCTCGTTGTGGACGAAGTTCCTTAAATGGAGCGACAGCGGGAAGGGGTAGGCGTGGTGGTCGTGGTTGCCCGAGACGACGTACAGCGGCGCTTCGATCTTTCCCAAAATTTCCCGGAGACGCCTTAAGTTCGTGCCCCGGTAACCCTGGCGCTCCAAGGTGATCGCGATGTTCGTGAAATCCGCCAAGTCCCCCGCCAGGAAAACGCGGTGGATCTCGCCCTTGCGGTAGGCCTCGTTCCAAAGGGAGACCGCCGCCTCCACCTGCTCGTTGACGGATTGATAGAAGCGCTCGACCTCCTCGGCCCGGCCGCGGAGGATCGGGATCTTGTCCGGCTCGATGCCGTCGGTCTCGTAGCGGTTGGCTAAGCTGCGCAGGCTGTCCGCCATGACCCGCACGACCTCATAGTCCCGGTCGGCCACATGAAGGTCGCTGGCGAAGACGTCGTGGCTGGTCTGTCCCGTCATGTCTTGAAGGACGAATCCTCCGTCGATCGTCCGTGTCTTATCCCCACTCTTTAATAGGAGGTCGAAACGCCGGATCGGACGGTTGTCGATGGCCTCCGCGGCGTTCGGGAGGGCGAATTTCACGCGGTAATAGGTCATCTCCTCGCCGCCCCGGAAGATAGTGCGGCCCAGGCGCGGCTGAAAGAGGTGGAAGGACGACTGAGCATCGATGGGATCGTCGTTGGGTCCGGGCGCGTCTTTTTCCACGGAAACGGCGGTCATCTTGAATTCCGACGTCCCCGCTAAGTCTTGAAAGGCCGAGGCGCGGATGGCGACGCTGGAGTCCTTGTTAAAATAATCGAGGACGGCCGTGTTGAGATCCTTCTCATGCGCCTTGAGGAAGGATTTTGGGACGGCGACGGCGAATGTGACCGTCCCGCCCTCCGGTTTTAAGGTCGCCAGGTCGGCGGTGACGGGGCTTCCGACGGCGGCCATCAGATAGGGCGATTTCGCATCTTCCTGAAAACGTTTCCGGTCCTCCTGATCCAAGAGGGGATTGATCTCGTTCAACTCGTTTTGAATCGCCTTCGCGTATTGGAGGCGTCCCGCGCGGACGGGGGCGGCATAGCGCCGCGCGTCCAGCAACAGTCCCTCGGCCACCCTTAAATAAGAAATGTCTTGGGTGTCGACCCAACGGGCACGGGCGCGCAGCGCGAGGCGGTAGAGATGAATGAAGTCCCCGCCCTCGGCTAAGATCCGGCGGGCGAGAGGCCACTTGGCCGGATCCGTTCCCTTGCCCAAAAGGGGCTCGACGACGTTGTCGAAGACGGCGTTTTGCAGGGTTTGAGCGGTGCGCCAGCGGTCGTCGATGGTCCCGCGGTCGTTCAGGCGGCTGTTGGACGGGCTCTGCCAGTCATAACCCCAGAGGATGCGGTTCAAACGGTCGCCGGTTTCGTTGCCGTGCTGGACCTCGGCTGGGTTGGAGGCCGGGGGACCGCCCAACTGCGGGGCGTAGGTGATCGTCCCGTCGTCATTGGCGTCCAGCGCGTCCAGACCGTCTTGGAGGCTTCCGGAAAAGGAGTCCCAGGGCAAGGAAACGTCGATCGGATTGGGAAAATCCGGATGGACGAATCGCAGGCGTCGGACGGGGACGGCCACGGGAGCTCCTTTAGGATGTCGCGTTTCTTATCGTCCTAAAGAAGGGAAGTTGCCTATTTTCCCTCATAAACCCGATTTGCCCATTTCCGGTAGAGCTCCCGGTCTTCGACGACCGCTTCCTGGCGGTTTTTGAGATTGGAGTCCTGGGCCACCTGATCGGCGTAGGCCCAAAAAGGCAGGAGGGAGGCGGGCAGCATGGGCGGATCTTGCGAGGGGGAAATTTCCAAACGGAGGCGTTCGGAATAATCCCCATAAGATTGATAGAGGGCGTCGTCCGGGCCGCCCAAGATCGTGACGAAGGCGCCGTTGGGGTGAGTGCCCGACCATTCCTTTTTCAGCGAATTTTCTCCCAGCTCTTCATAAGGGTTGCGAGGCGTCGGATCGCCCTGAAGGCTTAAGTGATGAAAAAGCCTCAAGGCGACGTCGTAGACCGGCAGGTCCTCGTTCCATCCCAGCAACTTCTTAAGCCCAAGCAAGCCGGCCTCGCTCCATTCCAACTCGTAACCGGTGTTGAGGTGCGGGCGGGCCTGATGGGGGTCCAGGGCAACATTCATGACGGTTTCGCCGAAGGCGCCGAAGCGGCGGCAGGAGATCAGGAGGCCCTGCGCGCTGTCGGCGAAGGCGTTGGCCTGGGACGTCCCGAGTTCGAGATGAACGGCCCGACCCTCGTCGATATTTTCAAAATGAACGCGGTGGGGTTGGGAAAGCAGGGAGCGTTCCCACGGCTCTTCGGAGGCGGAGCGCATCACGGCCAGGGCGTTGAGGACGCCCATCCTTAAGGTGGATTCGCTCAAACTGCGGGAGACGACCTCGGAGGCCAGCGTCCCGTCGGTTTGGAGAACCAACGGCACGCTCATCCGGCCCGTCTCGGGATGGGCCCGAAAGGCGGAGAGGGCGGAGGCGGCCAAAATCGGGTTCAAAGCCGTAAGTTGCATCTGGCCCCCTTTTTCGGTCGCATTTCCAATAAGTTGTGCTTGAGAATTTCAGGCCCTTTGTTAGAAAAACTCCCGGAATGATTCCTCGCTACTCGCGCCCCGAACTCACCGCCATCTGGGAACCCGAAAACCGATTCAAAATCTGGTTGGAAATCGAGCTGTTGGCCGCCGAAGCTTG
>DASUFF010000107.1:0-2806 GCA_036274695.1 bacterium
CGAATCTTTGGGCCGATATGGCGGAAAAAAAGCCTAAATTAAGCTTGATCGAAGGCGCCAAGGAGCGCGTCGAGAAGGCCCTTCAAGAAATCCGCGCCGGCCGCATGGTCGTCTTAGTCGACGACGAGGATCGCGAGAACGAGGGCGA
This sequence comes from bacterium, assembly GCA_036274695.1. Taxonomy (GTDB): domain Bacteria; phylum UBA10199; class UBA10199; order JACPAL01; genus DASUFF01. The sequence continues at coordinate 149 of DASUFF010000107.1, forward strand.
CCTGGCCATGGCGGCCGAGAAGATCACGCCGGAAGCCATCAACTTCATGGCCAAGTTCGGCCGGGGACTGATCTGCCTCTCGCTCACCCCCGAAAAGTGCGACGACTTGGGGTTGTCGATGATGGTGAACGACAACACCTCGCAGTTCGGCACCGGCTTCACCATCTCCATCGACGCCCGCGAAGGCGTCACCACCGGCATCTCCGCCAAAGACCGGGCGGTGACCATCTTAAAGACCATCGCCGACGACACGCGGCCCTCCGACTTGGCCAAGCCCGGGCACATTTTTCCGCTCCGCGGCAAGAAGGGCGGGGTGCTCGTCCGTAGCGGCCAGACGGAAGGTTCGATCGACCTGGCCCAGATGGCGGGACTGAAGCCCGCCGGCGTCATCTGCGAGATCATGAACGAAGACGGCACCATGTCCCGGATGCCCGATTTGGAAAAATTCGCCAAGGAGCACAAGCTTTTGATCGTCTCCGTGGCCGATCTGATCAGCTACCGCCTCCAGCACGAGACGTTGGTGAAGAAGGTCTCGGAGGCGAAGCTGCCCACCGAATTCGGGACGTTTCGGATGGTGGCCTTCGAGAACGAGGTCGACAACGCCACCCACGTGGCCCTGGTGAAGGGCGAGATCGCGCCGGACGAGCCGGTGTTGACGCGTGTTCATTCGGAGTGCCTGACCGGCGACACCTTCGGGTCTTTGAGATGCGACTGCGGCCGCCAGATGCAGAGGGCCTTGGAGATCATCGAGGCCGAGGGCAAAGGCGTGCTGCTTTACATCCGCCAGGAAGGCCGCGGCATCGGGCTTTTGAACAAGGTGCGCGCCTACGCCCTTCAAGACGAGGGCTACGACACGGTGGAGGCGAACGAGCGCCTGGGTTTCAAGGCCGACTTGAGGGACTACGGCATTGGCGCGCAAATTTTGGCCTCTCTGGGCGTGCGAAAGATCCGGCTTCTCACCAACAATCCCCGCAAAATCGTCGGCCTGGAGGCCTACGGCCTGGCCATCGTCGAACGCGTTCCCATCGAAATGGATCCGCACCACGAAAACCGAAAATACCTCGAGACCAAGCGCGACAAATTGGGGCATATCCTTAAGAAGGTATGAAGAAAACTGCCGGCGCCCGCGCCGATATTTCGGGAAAAGGCCTCAAGATCGGCATCGTCGTGGGCCGTTTCAACGACGGCATTACCAAGAAGCTTCTGGACGGCGCCGAAAAAACTTTGCGCGCCGGGGGCGTGGCCCGCATCGACACTGTCTGGGTGCCGGGGGCCTTCGAAATTCCCCTCATGCTCCACAAGCTGGCCGACCGGAAATCCTACGACGCCTTGATCGCCCTGGGCGCCGTCGTCCGCGGCGGCACCCCGCATTTCGATTACGTCTGCGACGGCGCGACCTACGGGGTGATGAGCGTGATGTTGGAGACTGGCATACCGGTTGCGTTCGGCGTCCTCACGACCGATAATGTCCGGCAGGCGCAGGAACGTTCCGGCGGCAAACACGGCAACAAAGGGTCGGAAGCGGCCTTGGTGGCGATGGAAATGGCGATGGCGGTGAAATTGCATGGGTGACCGGCGCAAATCGCGGGAATTTGCCCTCCAGCTTCTCTATGAAATGGAGATGAAGGGCTCCGACCCGAAATCCGTCCTGGAACGGGCGCACGAGGAGATTTCGGACGAGGGGAGGACCTTCGCCGCGGATCTCTTAGAGGGGACTTTTCGAAATAGGAAAGAAATCGACGAGCTGATCGAGCGCCACTCCCTTCATTGGAAAATGGCCCGCATGGCGGTGGTCGACCGCAACATCTTAAGGCTCGCCGTCTACGAGCTCCTCTACCTCCACGACGTGCCGACCAGCGTGGTTTTGAACGAAGCGATTGAAATCGCCAAGAAATTTGGTACTGAAGACTCAGGCGCCTTTATCAACGGCATTCTGGACAAGGTCGCCAAAGAGGTTCGAAAAGCGTGATCAATCTCGTTCTCTCCGACCTGCCCATCGACGAAGTTCCCGGCCAAGTCGCGCTCGCCACGTTCTTCGAGGACGTCCGCCCCTTGCGGGGATCGACGAGTCTCATCGACTGGCGCTTGAACGGCCGCTTGTCGGACTTGATCGTCAAGGGCCATCTCTCCGGCCACTTCAAGGAATCGATGATCATGCCGGCTCAGGGAAGGTTGTCGACGAAGGACATCTTCCTGTTCGGTCTGGGCACCGCGGGCGAGGTTTCGGAGAAAAAGCTCGAAGAAGGATTCTCTGTCCTGATCGACAAGCTGGCGCTTCTCAAGTCACCGGACGTCATCGTCTCCTTCGGCGACCTCTCCAAGGACTTCATGAGCTGGCGGGCCATGCTCCGCAGCTTCATGACCACACTTTCCTCCAAGCACGACAATTTCCAGGTCATCTGCGCCGAAGACCCGAAGTGGATCTCCGAGGCCAAGAAGCGGAACATGGACTTCGGGGCCCAAGTCTCCCTGTCGTACGCCTAGCCGGAAGAATTAAGGAAACAAAATGCCAGAAATCACACGACAACAAGTCCTCGACGTTTTGAAGACCGTCATCGATCCCGAGCTCCACAAGGACATTGTTACTTTGGGGATGTTGAAGGACTTCCAGATCGAAGGTAGCAAGGTCTCGGTCGACATCACCCTCACCACGCCGGC
>DASUFF010000108.1:0-7018 GCA_036274695.1 bacterium
TGGGCGAGCCCGTCCTGTATTTCCTGGCGATGGGCTACGGGCTGGGCTCGTTTGTCCAGAACATCCAGGGCTATCCTTACGTCCAGTTCCTCGCGCCCGGACTCATCTGCTCGACGATCATGCACAGCGCGTCCTTCGAGACGACCTACAGCTCCTACACGCGCATGGCGATCCAGAAGACCTACCACTCGATCGCCGTCACGCCGATCAACGTGGGCGAGGTCATCGCCGGTGAGATCCTGTGGGGCGCCACCAAGGCCATGCTCTCCGGCATCATCATGCTCTTGGCCGTTTTGGTGATGGGGATCCTCCCCAAGGAGCACTTGTCCAACTTGGCCTTCTTGATTCCCCTGCTGGTGGTGGAAGCGGTCCTGTTTTCGGCCCTCGGGATGCTGATGACCTCGTTCGCGAAGGATTACGACTTCTTCACCTACTATTTCACGCTGGGGCTGGAGCCGATGTTCCTTTTTTCCGGCACCTTCTTCCCGCTGACGTCTCTGCCTCCCCTTGTCCAAAAGGCGGCCTTCGTCCTGCCCCTCGTTCACCCGGTAGCCATCGCCCGCGGCTTGGTCCTCGGAATCCCTTACCCATACGCCGTCTGGGGGCTGATTTGGACGATCTTCCTCGCCTGCGCCGTCTCCGCCTGGGCGATTCGGCGGATGGTAAAACGGCTGATGGTGTAGCATGAAGCTGCCCCGCGGCTTTTCCGCCTTCCTGGCCACCGAATCGCTGGACGCCTTCAACGGCAATCTCTTCAAGATGCTGCTGCAGCTCTTCGTGCTGCAATTCCTAAAAGCGCCCAACGCGGAGGCGATCATCTCGCAGAGCGCCCTGGTCTTCACGATCCCCTTCGTCCTCTTCGGGCCCTGGTCGGGTTATCTGGCGGACCGCTACGCGAAGACCTCCGTCATGCGGACGGTGAAGCTGGGAGAGGTGCCCATCATGATTTTGGGCGTCGTCGGGTTCTATCTCGCCAGCGTTCCTCTGATGATAGCCGTGCTGTTCTGTCTGGCGACGCAGATCACTTTTTTCGCCCCCGCGAAGGCGGGGTACATCCCCGAGGCCTGCGCGACGGAGACGATCAGCAAGGCCAACAGCCTGGTGTCGATGACCACCTTCGTCGCCATCATCGGCGGCATGGCCCTGGCCGGGCAGGTCTTCGGGGTGCACGCCGCGAAGCCGGCGCTGGCGGCCTGGTACTGCGTCGGCATCGCCGTCCTCGGCGTGGCGACGGTCTGGCTCATTCCTCGGACGGCGGCCAAGGGCGCGGCGGAAAAGTTCCCCTGGAATCCTTTGAAAGGCATTTGGGAGGATCTGGTCTTCCTGAAAAACCGGAAGAGCCTTTTTCTGGCGGGGCTCGCCCACAGCTATTTTTGGCTGCTGGGTTTGATCTTCACCACCAACATCTTGGTCTACGGCAAAAAACTTCTGCTGTTGGGGGAGACGCAGAACACGCAGCTTTCCTTGTTGCCGGCCTTCATGGGGATCGGCATCGCCGCCGGTTCGCTCCTGGCCGGGCGTTGGTCGGGGAAAAAGGTCGAGTTGGGGTTGGTGCCCTTGGGCGGGCTGGGGCTCGCCGCCGCGGGGTTCGGCCTGTTCTTCAGCACGTCGTCCTACGTCGCCACGTCGGTCATCCTCTTCATCAGCGGCGTGTTCGGCGGTTTGTTCATCGTGCCGCTCTATTCCTTCCTGCAGTTCGAGGCGGGGGAGCACGAGAAGGGAAGGGTGCTCGCGACGGTGGGCGTGATGAACGGCTTGTTTCTGGTCTTGGGCTCGCTGCTCTACCGGCTCTTCAGCGTGACGATGGGTCTGCAGGCACACACGATCTGCCTGGTGATGGGGGCGGTCAGTCTGGGCGTCGTCGTCTACATCTGCACCGTCATTCCGGAATATCTGATCCGTTTCCTAAGCTGGCTGCTGGCGCACACAATCTACAGTATTAAGATCGTCGGCGCCGACAACGTTCCGTTCCAAGGGCCGGCCCTGCTCACGCCCAACCACATCTCCTACGTCGACGCCGTCCTCGTCGGAGCGACCTTACAGCGGTTCATCAAGTTCCTCATGTTCAAGAAAATTTACGATTTTCCGATCCTCCGGCAGATCTGCCGGATCATGGAGGTCATCCCCATCGCGCCGTATGAAGGGCGTGAGTCGGTGGCGCGGAGCCTCCAGACCGCGCGCGATAAGCTTTCGCAAGGCGAGGTCGTCTGCATCTTTCCGGAAGGCCGGATCACGCGCGACGGGGCCATGAACGAGTTCCGCACGGGCGTGGAGACGATCATGAAGGGGATGACGTGCCCGATCGTCCCCGTCTACCTTCACAACGTGTGGGGCAGCGTCTTCAGCTTCGAGGGCGGGAAAGTGTTTTGGAAGTTCCCGCGCCGGCTTCCGTACAAGGTGACGATCATTTACGGGGAACCGCTCGACCCGGCGACGCCCGCAGCCGCCCTGGAGGCCGCCGTCCGCCGGCTGGCCGAGCAAATCTGACGGGAAGGAAAAGCTGGACTTCCTCCCGTCCGGTTTCTACCCTTGGGCCTTAAACGCAGGTCAAACAAAGGAAGAACATGAAATCCGTCACCGAATTCCCCAGCCACATGGTCAAGCGCGGCGTTGAAATCAAGGCCGAGCTCGAAGGCCAGGGCAAAACGCCCGAAGAGATCCAGGCGAGCCTGGGCGAGGCCTTCAAGATCGAAGGCGACCGCCTCAAGCACTTTTTCAATTCGCTCGACGTCGCCGCGAAGAACGTCGGCCTGTCCCGCATGAGGGTCGTGACCTTGGCCGAGGGCGAGTCCGCTCCGCCGAAGTCCGTGGCCATCGAAGAGCATCATTATGTCCCCGAATTCTTGGTCCTGGCCCAGCCCCGACAACCCGAACGCGGCGGTAAGGGGCGCGGTCGTGGCGGAGGCGGTGGCGGCGGAGGGCGCGGAGGCCGGGGAGGCCCGGGCGGCGGCGGCGGAAGAGGGATGTCATGGGGCGATCCGCCGGCACCCAAAGGCGCCAAGCCCCCTCAAAAATGAAGTCCGTCCGCGCCGAGGAGAATTTCCGCGACCGTGTCCTGAAGATCGTCCGCCGCATCCCCAAGGGCAAGGTGCTGACCTACGGCCAGGTGGCCATCCTGGCCGGAGTGCCGCGCGCGGCGCGCATCGTCGGCGGCATCCTCTTTTCCCTGGGCCCCCGCAGCCGGCTTCCCTGGCAGCGGGTCATCAATTTCAAGGGCGGGATTTCCACCTACCGCGTCGGTTCGGGCGACCGGCAGAAGGAATTGCTGGAGGGGGAGGGTTTTCGTTTCGACCGGAAGGGGCACATCGTCTTGAAACAACATCAATGGGTGCCGAGCCGGAAAGCGCTCATTGCTCTGGGAGTGCTTGGAAAATTGCCGGACCTGACTCTTTGATCCGCGATAATCAAATGCCGCTGTAATAAGGAAGGACGACGGGAACCTCGACGCCGATGTCGCCGTCGACTCCATCCGTTCCCGCCCTTCCGGAAACCGTGCCGCCGTAAGGAAGGTTTTCGCTGGCGCCCACGAACGCGTCTCCATCGCTCGAAACGCCCGCCGAGGTTCCATAGGGCCCGTCGACGCCGGCCCGGACCCCGTTCCAGTCCGCGGTGACCGCCGCATCGGCGCCGAAAGGCCCGTCGACGCCGATCCCCGCTTCCGGCGTCGGGAGCGAAACCCCCGTCCCGTGAGTCCCCGCGTGGACCCCGATGGGCCCGCGCACCCCGAATCGACCCCAGGCCGAGGCGGGAGAGGCCGTTAAAACCAAGGAAATCAAAGCCAAAAGGCCGGACAAGAGGCGAGAGCTCGTTTTCATAAGTCCTCCCGAAAAAGGGGTCTCTTTTTCGACACGCCGGGCGGGAAGATGGGGAAAGGGCGGCGGGAAACGATTGCTGTCAATTTCAATGGGTTGATGTTAACCTATAAGTTCGATCGGTGGCCGTCCCAAGCCCCCCTTTGAATTATGAAAAATCCTACCCCCAAAAAGACGTCTAAAAAGGCGCGGGCCATCGGCATGAACCACGTGGCCCTCGAGGTCGGTGACATCGAGGCGGCCTTGGATTTGTACGGCCGTCTCTTCGATTTCAAGCTCCGGGGCCGCAACAAGGGCATGGCCTTCATCGATCTGGGCGACCAGTTCATCGCCTTGCAGCAGAGCGCGGCGCGGCGCCCCGACGCCGGGCGCCATTTCGGCCTGGTGGTGGACGACGCGGACGCGGTGAAACGCGAGCTCGACCGCGCCGGCAAGGAGGTCCGTCGGATAGGCGACTACGACTTCCTCGATCCGTGGGGGAACCGGATTCAGATCATCGAATACAGCGAGTGCCAGTTCAGCAAGACGCCCGCGGTGCTCCGCGGCATGAAGCTGGAAGGGCTTGAGAAAAACCAAGAAGCTCTGGAGGAGCTGAAAGAAAAGAGAATGTTATGACCGAATACAAAATATCCGACGAGATCGTCTGCTATTGCTCGAAGTGCAAGCTCGAGTTGAACGCCCGGATCGTCCGCGTGGAGGCGGACAAGCCCAAGCGGGTCCTTTGCCTCACCTGCAACGTCGAGCACGCCTATCGCAAGTCGGCCCCCGCCAAGGCCGGAGAGGGGAAGGTCCGGAAGAAGCGCGCGTCCTCCCCCAAGGTGGATCAAGAGGCGGAATGGAAGCAAAAGCTCGATCACGGAGGCAAGGCGCCCAAGGCCTACGCCATGGACAAGGTCTTCGTTCTGGACGACCGCGTCGAGCACCAAGTCTTCGGCGTGGGCGTCGTCGTCAGCCTCGTCCCCCCCGACAAAATCAACGTCTACTTCCAGGACGGATTGAAGATGATGAAGTGCGGCGTCTAGCCGTACGGTCGGAAAGCGATAAGCCACGGGCCGGGATTGACACCCTTCGCTACGCTTCGGGTACCACTACGCTGACGCTTCGTGGACCGGCGAATAAAGATGAGCCACGGGCGAGGATTGAACTCGCGACCTGCTGATTACGAAACGGCCTTGGCTATTGCAATCCCCAAAACTCCCAGAACAAGGCGCTTGAGGTAAGCGTCTGAGAAATAAACAGAATCAATCCGACTTCAAGACGGTCTCCGGAGCGGGTCCGGAGGTCGTTGTGAGGTCCATATCGGGTCCATTTCGTCTCCTCCGTGGGAGGATTGTGGGAAGGAATTAAAACTGATTACGACAGCCGGTCGCCGCGTGGTTGCTTTATGAGAAGGATAATAGTTTAGTTATATTCTGATATAACAAGTTATACTTGTTAAGCGGGGATTAATTAAAACTTTTAATTGCAGTCAGTTCGTTTTTATCCTAAATTAAAAAGAATGACTAGTGATTCAGGAAGTAAAATAAACCAACTCATGAAGGCGTGGCCTCAAGGAGCTGTTGCCGTTTCTCCTTGGCTGGAAAAGCAGGGGGCCTACCAGCAGCTTGTCCGCGAGTATGAAAAGACCTCCTGGGTTCGCCGGATAGGACAGGGGGCCTTTGTCAGGGCCGGGGACAAGTTTGAATGGCACGGCGGACTCTTTGCCATCCAAGATCAGCTCGGGCTTCCCATCCACGCCGGGGGTAAGACGGCGCTTCAGTTGTTGGGCTATGCGCACTTCCTGCCATTAGGTAAGGGATACATTCTCTCCCTCTTTGGAGAGCCGGGGGTGAAGCTTCCGCGTTGGTTCCTGAAGTATCCCTGGGACGTCAAGCCTCGATACACGACGACGAAGCTCTTCCCACGTAAAAGCGATTTGGGGCTAACCAAGAAGGAAATGGGCAACTACTCGATCACATTGTCTTCGCCCGAAAGGGCGATCATGGAAGTTCTCCACCTGGTGCCTCATAAAGAATCCTACGAAGAGGCCCAACTGCTCATGGAGGCAATGACCACTCTACGCCCCCAGCTCGTTCAAAAGCTCTTGGAAACTTGCAGGTCCGTGAAGGTGAAAAGACTTTTCATGATCCTGGCGGAAGGATGCAATCATCGCTGGGTCCAGAAGTTGGATCTTTCCAAGGTCGATCTGGGGAGGGGTAAGCGCCTGATAGCCAAAGGGGGACATTTCAATTCAAAATACGGCGTCGCGTTGCCCGGTCCTCGTCCCGTTGAATACAAACCGGGGGAAGGGCCATGAAGGAAAGCCCTTATTTCGAGAGAGCACGGCTCATGTTGCGAGTACTTCCCGCGGTCGCTGAAGAACGTTGCTTCGCTCTCAAGGGAGGAACGGCGATCAACTTCTTCCTTCGCGATATGCCGCGATTGTCCGTCGATATCGACCTGGCCTATCTTCCATTGGAACCTCGCGATGTGTCTTTGAACAACATCAGTGAAGCGCTTCGACGGATCGGAGTTGCCATCAAGAAGTCGATGTCCGACGTTCGCGTTCAGGAAGCCTTCGCTTCAGGCTCCAGGCGCGTTAAGAGGCTTTTCGTCAGCGATCGTGAATCCACGATAGGAATCGAACCGAATGAGGTCATTCGCGGGACGGTTCATCCGTGCATGGCGTCGAATCTCTCCAAAAAGGCGGAAAGGCTTTTCGAACTGTCCGCGTCCATCAACCGTCTTTCCTTGGCCGATCTCTTTGGCGGCAAACTGTGCGCCGCCCTCGATCGTCAGCACCCGAGGGATTTGTTCGACGTTAAGGTCCTTCTAGAGAAAGAGGGAATCACGGATGAAATCCGAAGGGCCTTTGTTGTTTACTTGGCCTGCCATGACCGGCCCATTCACGAGGTCATCGAGCCCACGCGGAAGGATATTAAGCAGCACTTCGAAAATCAGTTTCTTGGGATGGCGACCGAGCCCGTGGAATTGGACGAGCTGATATCAGCCCGAGAAAGCCTTGTCGCTATTCTGAAAAAGGACCTCACCCTCCCGGAAAGGCAATTTCTGGTCTCCGTCAAAGAGGGAACCCCGCAATGGGACCTTTTAGGACTCCCCGGGATCGAAAATCTCCCCGCCCTTCAATGGAAGGTCATGAACGTCCAAAAAATGGATCCCAAGAAACACAAAGACTACCTCAAGAAGTTGAAGGCCAAGTTAGATCT
>DASUFF010000109.1:0-4157 GCA_036274695.1 bacterium
CACTTCTTCCAACTTCGCCTTGGCCTCTTGCCCCCCGAGCGTGTAGTCAGGCTCTTCCCCGCGATACAACCGCACCGTGTTCGCCAAAAATCCGATCTGTGCCGGTGTCCAGTCGCGGTGCGCGCGGTCGATCTGACGGTAGAGATGCCGAGCGTCGACGAAGAGGATCTGGTCGGCGCGCGACGTTCTCTTCTTGCCGCGGTCGAGGAACCAGAGGGTGCAGGGGAGCGTCACCGTGTAAAACATGTTCGGTCCGACGGCGACCATGACGTCCACGGACCTGGATTCGATGAGCTTCTTGCGGATGTCCTGCTCGGAGGAGCGGGCATCGGAGGCGGAGTTGGCCATCACGAATCCGGCCCGGCCCTTATCGTTCAAGGCCGAATAGAAGAGCTGAATCCAGAGGTAATTCGCGTTGTCGGCACGTGGGAGGCCGAAGGGATAGCGGCGGTTGGGGCCGACCTCGGAGGTCAGGCGTTCCTTGTCGACCGCGTCGACGTTGAAGGGCGGATTGGCGAGGACGAAATCGAAACGGCCCGGGCTCTTGTGCTGGTCGTCATAATAGGTGATGGCCTCGCGCACCTCGCCTTCCAGGCCGTGAACGGCGAGGTTCATTTTGCAGAGCTTGACGGTGTCGGCCACCTTTTCCTGGCCATGAATGGAAAGCTCGGAGGCCGGATTCTTTTTGTGCTCCTGCACGAACCGGCCCGACTGGACGAACATGCCGCCCGACCCGCAGGCCGGATCGAGAATCTGGCCATGATAGGGCTCGATCACTTCCACGAGGAGACGCACGATGCTGCTGGGTGTGTAGAATTCCCCGCCTTGCTGCCCTTCGGTACGGGCGAACTGGCCTAGGAAATATTCATAGATCCGTCCAAAGGCATCGAAATTGAGATCCACGGGAATTTCCGAAACCTTCTTGAGGAGCTCCTTGAGCAGGGTGCTCGTAAAGATGTTGTAGGTCTTCGGCAAGATGCCGCCGAGCGCCGTGTTGTGTTTTTCGATATCCCGCATGGCCTCATTGACGGCCTTGCCAATGTCCGCCCCTTCGGGGAGCTTGAGAAGGTATTCGAAACGGGCGTTGGGAGTGAGATAGACGATGCCGTCGGCCGCATAGGCGGAGGGATCATCCACGAGCGAGCCTCGCCGGCTGGAAGACGATTTCTTTTCGAGCTTGGCCCTTTGGGTGGCAAACCGCGCCTCGGCGAAGCGGAGAAAAATGAGCCCGAGAACAGGCTGTGAGTACTGGGCTGAGGTGAGACCGGAATTGGCGCGGAGTTGGTCCGCCGCCTCCCAGAGGTGCTTTTCCAATTTGCCGTTAGCGACGTCCTTATCGGGTGTGGCGATCCATTGCATATTTCATCTCTTGTTCATGGCTATGTGGAGTTCCCATTGTTATGAAAATGCCCAGTTTTCCTAGGGAAAAATATTATCCAACTTAAGGCATTGGATCTGCGAGTCCCTCGGCCAGCAGGTCATAAGCGACGACCGTCAAAGCGCCCACAGGGACTATTCCGGACAAAACAGGCCTGGAAGAAAAGATCCTGACTAATGTTTCAGGAAATAATAAAAGACGACCGGCAGCATGAGGGACAATCCGGTCGCCATCAAGAGGGCGGAGACCTCCCACAGGCCCCGGCTTGCCACCTGGAACTTCACCGGGAGCGTTTCGGGTCGGTAATAAACTTTCACCGTCTGGCCGATGCGGGGAATGTACTTCATGCCGTAGCCCGTCCCCGTCTTGACCTCCACCCGCTGGCCCCTGAAATCCGTGAACGCGATGACCGTCTGGATGAGGGTCGATTCGCTCTCGGGGTCGTAGTTTCTTTCGATCCGGACCGCCTTGCCGAACGCCTTGTGACAACCCACGCGAAACCACAGTTTAAAGGCGATAACGATCAAAGGCGGAAAGAAAAAAAGAAACCCCATCACACCGAGAAAATAGAGAGCCGAAAGGGTAGCCCACATATCTAATGACGTTCCCTCATTCAGGGCCTAGCCAGGTAAGCCTTCCAAGAATCCCGAGGACACGGTATCAACAAAACGGAATCCAATTCAATTAGGAGCAGGGGCCGCCCATCCCGCAAAATAAAAGAGCAGTCCGAAGGTGCCTCCGATCACGACTCCCGCGCCCAACAAGCCGAAACCGACCATCCACAGGATCCTGACGGCAAAATACAAATCGGAAACTTTCTCCACGCCTCTGGCCTTGCGGGGCTCCTTCGGGTCGTAAAGGACCAGGATCGGGTCATTCGCCTTAAATTTGGGCGGGTAGGAGGAAATCATCTCGGTGAACTCTACCGATTCGCCGCTCGCGGTTTTGAAACGAACGACGGGTGCGTAGGTGCCGTTGCGATGGGAGGAGACTTGTTTTAACGCGATCACGACGCCGTCGGTCTGCGTCGCACGGTCCACGAACCGCTTGATTCTTGCCCGCAAAAGGAAGGCGATCAGCAGGATCGAAAACGTGACGATCGATGAAGCCGAAGCGGCCAGTAGGACGGATTTCATGGGTTGATTGTACCAGGGTTCGCCCAAGTCTTGATCTTTGATCCTTCAACTATCTCTCGACGCAGGGGGGGCGGGCGAGTTGCCAATGACGGGAATATAATTCTACATTGGCTCGGCGGACACATGAAAAGAACCACCGTCGCCGAAACGATTTTGCGCCCTTGCGCCGAGGTCTTCGATCTTGTGCACGATTACGGGCGGCGCCTGGAATGGGACACGCTCCTTCGCAAGGCGTGTCTGCTGGACGGAGCCGGGAGCGCCGGGCCGGGAGTGCGGTCCCTCTGCGCGGGCAAATGGCCCTCGTTCGGGATTCCGATGGTCACCGAATACGTGACCTTCCGGAGAGGCGAAGTCGCCGCGGTCAAGCTGGTCAACCGGCCGCCGTTTTTTCGCGCCTTCGCCGCCACCATCCGCCATGCGCCGTTGGGGACGGGCCGCTCCCGCATTGAATACATCTATCGCTTCGAAGCGAAGCCGAGATGGCTTGCCTGGTTGCTGGAGCCCGTCATGAACCTCAGGCTGAAGCGCGAAACGGCGAAGCGCCTGAAGGCGCTGAAGGATTATCTGGAGCGGCCGCCGAGATCCTAAGTGGCGCTGGACAAGGCCGATGTCTTGCCGTACGTCCGCATCAGGAGAAAACAAAACATGAAAAAATATCTATTATCCTTCGTTGCCCTGGCGGCCCTGATCGCTTCCGCGGTTTCCGTTTCCGCCTCCACCCCGGAACAGGAGAAGGCCTTCGTGGACGGCTATAAGGCCGCCTTCGAGGCCAAGGACGCGGCGAAGCTGCAGTCCTTCCTTTACACCACGGGCGCCGACGCCCAGGCCCTCGAGTTTTATAAGATGATGATGACGACGGACATGGGCTCTAAGGTCAGCAAGATCGAGCTGCGCAAGCTGACGCCGGAAGAGACGAAGAAGGCGGCGGAAGTGATGCCGGGGCCGTCGGGGAACATGAAGCTGCCGCTGACGCCCACCTTAAAACTCGTGATCGGCGTCGAAACCAAGAACGCCAACGGGTCCTCGACCTCCACCAGCGAATCCTTCGTGGCGGAATCCGGCGGCAAGCTCGTCATTCCGGTTCCCGTCGCGGCGAAGTGACCGGCGCGCGATGGCGCAGCTCATCACCGCGACTCGTCCGGCAACACCGTCAACCGCGGCTTTTTGTTGTAACGGTAGGTGAGCACCGAGACCAGATCGCACATCATGAGGACGATGTATCCCAACCCGGCGTACGTCATGTGGGGAAGGGGGCCGGCGTGGATTCCCAAAAAGAGGGAGGCGAAGCAGATCGAGCTTCCCGTCAGCAGCCAGCCTCCCAGTTGGTGCCTCTTCAAATAAAGGCTGCCCAATCCCGGAATGAGAAACGCCAGCATCACGGCCACGGCCGGACGGCGCGGAGAGATTTCCGGGGGAACGCGCTGGTCCGTGATCTCCACCTTCAACTCTTCGATCAACCGGCGGGCCTCGGACTCGTTGTCTTCGGGAACTAAAATGTTCAACTGGATGTAGGGGCCGAGGAAGCCGAGCAGGCTTCGGTGCTGATAGCCCTGAACCACCGCCTGGATGTCGTGCGAGGTGAGGAGCGAGACGATCACGTCGGCTTCCGCGTTGTTCGAGGCGCGATAGATTCGGATCATCGC
>DASUFF010000110.1:0-4363 GCA_036274695.1 bacterium
ATCACCGGACCCGAGGCGGACGCCCAGGTTCATGCGTTGCGCGACCGGGTCGATGCCATCTTGGTCGGCCGGGGCACGGTCGAGGCCGATAATCCGCGGCTGACCGCGCGCCCGAAAGGGGGGCGGGGGAAGGATCCCCTGCGGATCGTTTTGGACAGCCGCTTGAGCCTATCGCCTAAGGCGCGCGTCGTAAGCGTTCCTTCGCGAGCCGCTACGGTGATCGCCACGACGGTTTCGAAGGGCCACCGGCGCGTTCCCCTCCTCAAGAAAGCGGGCGTGGAAATCCTCCACCTTCCGAAATCGCGCCAAGGCCGGATCGCCTTAACCCCTCTTCTTCGGGAACTTGCGGCCCGCGGCGTGGTGAGCCTGTTGGTGGAGGGCGGCCCTGAGGTCTGGACGTCGTTTTTGGCGGCCGGGGCGGTAGATCATATCATCGTCTTCATCGCCCCCAAGTCCCTGGACGCCGGCGGCGTGCCCGCCTTGTCCCGGCTGTTGAACGGCCGCCATTGGAAGGTCGCCTCGGCGCGGCGTGTCGGCCGGGACCTCATGCTCGAGGGAACTCCCTGAAATCGCGCCGTATTCGGCCGGTGACACCGAAATCTTCCTGACGCAACTGGACGCCTATGTTTCTCCGATGATTTCATTAAGTGAGGAGGAGCCTTTAAATCGGGTGGGGTTTTACCCAGGGTTTCTCAAAGCGGCTAAAATAGTTGAGTTATATCAGTATCTTGCAATGATCTTTGTGGGGCACAAAGATTGCAGAAACATCAAAGTAAGGTCATGAGGAATCCCATGAAAAAGACGTCCCTTCTTTCCCTAGCGCTTCTCGTCACCGTTTTAAGCGCGGCCGGTTGCGGCGGCGGGGGGCTTTCGGGCACCGAACAGAAACTGACCGGCCAGTGGGTGGCTGAAAAATTGAACGCGAAGGGCGACCGGATCCTCTTGATCTTCAACGGATCCTCCGTGGCGACCCCTCCGGAGGACGACACGCCTTACAATCCGTACGACAAGCCGAAGGATTCGGATCCCCACAGCATCGAGATCGTCGCCATCCGCTCCGCCGGGGACGCCTACAACGTCGACAAGGGCAAATACGAGATCGAGAAGAACAAACTCAATTTCGACCTGGCCGCCATTTCCGATTTTTCCAGCCCCTTCACGATCACCGCCGCCTCCGGCAACGCCCCCGCCCAGCTGACCCTGGGCACCGACGTCTATTTTAACGTGATCGGTGACTTGAGCGGCCCGCAGTTGGGCGGCCAGATCCAGATCGCGCAGGGCACGGCGGACGAGGGCGTGACGGTGAGCTCGGTGAAGACCGCTGCCGCGATCATCCCGGGCGAAATTTTGGTGAAATATAAGGACGAGGAGACGTCTGCGTCGTCCGAAACGCCGGAGGCGGAGGCCCCGTCGGGACGCGCTGCCCTGACCGTTTCCTCCGCCAGCTTAAAACTCGCCAAGACGCTGACCAGTTCCTTCGTTCAGAGGGTCGCCGTACGCCGCGGGTATCACAAGTTGACGATCGCCTCGTCGACGCCGCTCGGTCTTTCGGCGCTTTCGGTGGAAGGCGCTCCCAAGACGCTTTCCGACATCGGATTCGCCAAACTCGACAACAACGAGCAGCTCGTGAACGAC
Organism: bacterium; assembly: GCA_036274695.1. Classification (GTDB taxonomy): domain Bacteria; phylum UBA10199; class UBA10199; order JACPAL01; genus DASUFF01. The sequence goes on from DASUFF010000110.1 coordinate 1,636, forward strand.
ACGAAGAAGGCCTGCGAAGAGTTGTCGAAGGACCCGAACGTCGAATACTGCGTCCCGAATCGTTTCCTGAAGGTCCAATCCCTGGCCGCCCCGACGGACACCTTTTACGGTGACCAGTGGAACCTGGACGCGATGAACGTCACCGACGCCTGGGGCGCCGCGACGCCCACCAAGACGGTGACGGTGGCCGTCATCGACACCGGCATCGTCGACCATCCCGACCTGACCGGCCGCGTTTTGAAAAACGGCAGCTCCTTCGTCGGCTACGATTTCATTCACGACAAGATACCGGGAATCGACGACTTGGACCTGGACGGTTCTCCGGGACCCGATTCGGACCCGACCGATCCCGGCGATCACCAGAGCGGGTTGGGCCTGCCGGGCGGCAGCAGCTGGCACGGAACGCACATCTCCGGCATCATCGCCGCCGCCATCGACAACGGTACCGGCATCGCCGGCATCGCGCCGAGCGTGCAGATCCTGCCGATCCGCGCCATGGGCTATGAGGGCAACGGCACCTTGGACGACGTCGCCCAGGCCATCTATTATGCCGCGAAGCTGAAGAACATCGCCGACTGCGCCACGGGGACTCCCGTCAACGACGGCGTGGCGGCGGGAACCTACGACATCGACGAATCCTCCGCGGCCTGGACGGGTTGCGACGCGGTCCTGGCCGCCAGCACGCGTCCCAAGGCCGACATCATCAACATGAGCTTGGGCGCCCTCCTAGATCCCGGCAGCGCCGCGCCCCTGACCGACGCCGTCAACGCGGCCGCCGCCGCCGGCGTACTGGTCGTCACCGCCTCGGGCAACGAGGCCAGCGGTCCCGTGAAGTGCAAGAACGCGAGCGACGCCGTGGTGGATTGCTTCTTCTATCCGGCGGCCAACCCGAACGCCCTCTCCATCGGCGCCGTCTACCAGAACCTCTCCTTCGCCACGGCCTACTCGAACTACGGCGGCGACGGCTCGGCCAACAATCAGTTCTTAGTCGCCCCCGGCGGCTCCGGCGCGGGCGCGATCTTGAGCACCGTCAATCCCACTGTCCTGGGCGGATACGCCGAGCTCATGGGAACCTCCCAGGCCGCGGCCCACGTCACCGGCGTGGCGGCCCTGGTCTGGTCGGAGCATCCGACCTGGACGGGCACGGCCGGCGTGGCCAACGTGAAGAACGCCCTGGCCCAATCGGCCGTGGATCTGGGCGATGCGGGACGCGACAAGTACTACGGTTACGGCCTGGTCAACGCCTGCGGGGCGTTGCTCAAGGGCCGCGAGATCGCGGGCACGCCCTCGAGCCTGGCGGGGACGTTGAAATTGTCCTCGTCGAACGTCGACTTCGGCACCCTCGGCGCCACGCACACGGTGGTCATCACCGGGGGCTGCGGGACGGTCTCCGGCATCACGGCCACCAAGCACACGGACAACGGCGGCAGCGGCTGGCTCTCCGCCTCGCTTACCAACGGGACCACGCCCTCGCAGATGACCTTTACGATCAACCGCGAGGGACTGGCCGCCGGCGACTACACGGCGACGGTGACGGTCCACTCTTCGGCCGGCGACGCGCCGATCAGCATCAAGATGAAGGTGGGCACGGCCTCAACCTCCACCGACACGGGCAGCCCGATCGACAACCTGCGCAAGGAGATCAGCGACTTCCTCTCCGGCGGGGGCAGCGGCTACAGCAACACCGAGGACATCGGGGAAGTGATCGTCCTGCTGATCGACGCCAACTCGGGCGCGGCGGCCTACTACACGAAGACCGACCTGACGGCGAACTACAACTGGCAGTTCGGCGGCATCAATCCGGGTTCCTACTATGTGCTGGCCGGCATCGACGAGAACCAAGACGGGACCATCTGCAAGGACGGGGAGACGGAGCCCTGCCTGGCCTATCCCAACTTCTCGGATCCCCAGCCCGTGGAAGTCACCGCCACCTCGAAGCAGAACGACCTTGTCTTGATCTACTAGTCGAAGATAGTTTGCCTGCATGTTCACGGGCATCGTCGAAGGGACCGGGAGAATCCTCAAAATCAAGCCTCTGAAGAACGGCAGCCGGCTGACCGTCGCCTCGCCGTTCGGTTTGGGGAAGGTTAAGAAGGGCGAAAGCATCGCCGTCAACGGCTGCTGCCTGACGGTCGTCTCCAAGGCCGGAAAGTCCTTCGACGCCGACCTTTCCCACGAAACCCTGGACGTCACGAACCTGAAATCGGTCCGCCCCGGGTCGGTGGTGAACCTGGAAAGACCCTTAAGGCTGTCCGACCGGATCGACGGGCATCTCGTCCAAGGCCACGTGGACGGATTGGGGCGCATTCTGAAGATCAAAAAGCCGGGGGATTCCTGGGAGATCGAGATCGAAATCCCCAAGGACCTTCGTCGTTACTTGATCCCCAAGGGGTCCGTCACCGTCGACGGCATCAGCATGACGGTGAACCGCCTGACCCCCAAAAGCTTCACGTTGGTCGTCATCCCCCATACCTTCCAGGTCACGAATCTCAAGGCCAAGCGGGCGGGAGACCCCGTCAACTTGGAGGTTGACTTGATCGGCAAATACCTCGAATCTTTGGGGCGTTATGACGGAAAAAAAGCCTAAATTAGGGTTGATCGAAGGGGCCAAAGAACGGATCGAAAGGGCGCTCGCCGAGATCCGCGCGGGTCGCATGGTCATCCTAGTCGACGACGAGGACCGCGAGAACGAGGGCGACCTGGCCATGGCGGCCGAGAAGATCACGCC
>DASUFF010000111.1:0-2992 GCA_036274695.1 bacterium
CATGAATGACGGCGTTGATCGCGTCGGTCCACTGCGCAGCCAGGCGCGAAAGATTCTTTTCAACCTCGTTGGGAATGCGTTTCAAAAAATGACGATGGATCAAGGGCTGGAAGAGGGACATCGGAATCAAGAACCATACAAGATCGATCTGGGTGTCGAAGACATGAAAGATGGCCACGTTGGGGGCCTCCGGCTCCTTGAGAGGGACATTCCATTCCGGATCGCGCCTCTTCACCCCGAGAACGTCCTCGATCTTCGCGGAGAGCCGGGCGCGAAACGATTGAATGGTCCGCATCAGCCTCGTTCGAGGGGTCTCCAGGGCTGTGAGAAACTTTTCGCGTTCGCTCCTCGAAATGATCCCGATCTCCCTTCGAAAGGCCTCCTCCAGCCACGATTCGAAGGTGCGGGACAGTTTCCAAAGATTCATTCTCCAGCTGGGAAGACGGGACTTCAGCTCCCGGGCGAGTTTTTCTTCGAGAGGGCGGCGGAAGCCTTTCAGGGCTTCTCGGATCATGGGTCGGGTCTTCGAGGCGCACTCCTTGGCGATTCCCCGGATCTCGTCCCGCATGGAAGCCAGCCGGTTGTCTTCGGTGAGAATTTGGTCTTTGAACCGCTCGCAATCGGCGGTGACGGCGCCGGCAGACCGGAGCGCGATCCGGAGATAGTCCTCGCATTCGCCGCGCAGGTTCCCGAGCTTGTGCGAGACGATGCCGCTCCATTCCGCCTCCCGGTTTTCCCGGAGGGGGTCGAGAAGATTGCGAACGAGGGCGCTTCTCCAAGCCGCTTCCTTGGGATGTCCCGCCTTCGTGGAGACGGGAAAAACGGAGAAATCTTCCCCGAATTCCCGCATGACGCCCTCTTTGACGAATGCCTCGATTTCTCCGAGTTCCTTCTCCGTTTTCAGGTCCGCCTTGGTGAGCAGGAGGGCGATTCTCGGGGCGTGTCGTTTGATGTCACGCAAAAGAGACCGGTCTTCCTCCGAAAGAGGGGCGTCGACGCTCATCGCGACCAAGGCGGCGCCGACGCGCGGGAGCCACTCCCTGGCCATTTCCGTATTGTGTTTGAAAATGCTCCCCAAGCCGGGCGTGTCGGCGAAACGGAGGCCTTCATGCGCCTTGAGGGCGGGAAGCTCGACGTCGACGGACCGGACCCTCTTTCTGTTGTCCGGATTTTCCGCTTCCGTGACCAAAAGGCCGATTTCATCGACCGCCGTTTCCGAAGTCTCTCCGTCGAGGAAGCGGACCTCGGCCCTCTCGGCGGGACCATAAGAGAGGCGCGTGACGACGGTCGTGACCGGGATGACGCCGATCGGCAAGACGGATCTGCCGGCAAGACAGTTGAGAAAAGAGCTTTTTCCGGCCTTGAACCGTCCGAGGACGGCGATGTCGATCAGATCCTGTTGACGAAGAACCTCGCGGCACGCTTCGATCTGAGGTTGAAGCGCCGTGATCCCGAATTGGACGCAGATTTCAGCGAGACGGTCGAGAAATCTGCTCTTGATCCGGGTGTCCAATCAGTTCCCGCCTTTTAATTCATCGGGTTGGACGTCCGTCTCCACCAGATCGTGGGCATGAATGTCCCAATGCTCCACATGCTTGTAGACGATCACCTTGCCTTGGAGGAGCTCGCCATGTTTCCGGCAGAACTTTTCGAGCTGGTCCCGTTCTCCGATCATCTCCACACATAAATTCAGGCTGGGATTGGCGTATTCCGGATGTTCGGATTGGACGTCCCCCCGGCCGCTGTAGCCGTGGTGCGTGCGATGGGCCACGGCGTGCGGAATCCCGTCCTTTTTCGCGGCGGCGATGATTTCCCGGTAGAGGGGCTTGGTCGTGAACCTCTTCAGTCCTTTGACGTTCCGCCGGTCCTTGGGCGTCAAGTAGATGCGCACCTGGCCGATCTCGCGCGGAACCACCTTGTGGCGGTGAGTCATGATCGTTTCTCCTTTCGCGGCAGAGCCGCTTCGCGGTTGGACGCTCCGGGCGAAGCGCGAGGGGATCAAAGAAGGCTTCAATTCCCTCGCGGCGCGCAACGAAGCGTGCGGGGGCAGCGCCGGCGAACGCAACTTGGGAGCGGCGATTCGTTGCGAGAGATAGATGCCCGAATGCCCGCTGAGGAAATAGGCGAGGTAGCAGGCGACGGCGAAATAGACGACGTAAGCGGGACCGAAAAGCTCGATCGCCATGATCGTGCAGGCCAGCGGCGTGTTGGTGGCCCCCGCGAAGATGGCGACGAAACCCAAGGCGGCGAAGAGCTCGGGCGGCGCCCCCATCCAGCGCGACAGAGCGTTGCCCAAGGCGGCGCCGATGAAAAACAGGGGGGTCACTTCGCCCCCTTTGAAACCGCTGGAGAGCGTGACGACGGTGAACAGGATCTTCCAAAGCCAGCTGAGATCGCCCGCGCCGCCAGCGTGGAAGCTCGAGAGGATGGTGACAGCGGAGGAATCGGGGGAACCGACGCCGAGTCCGAGGTAGTCGCGCGTGCCGAGCGCGTAGGTCATGGCGATGACGGCCGCTCCTCCCAATGCGGGCCGCAGGTAGGGCCACGGGACGATTTTCCGGAAGACCGCGTGCAGGCCGTGCGCGAGCTCGGCGAACAGAACGCTCGCCAGTCCGAACGCCGCGGAGGCCGCGATCACTTTGGCCATGAGGATTCCGTCCAGGCCGGCAATGTCCGTGCCCGAGCTTCCGCTGACCAAGGCCGCGAGATGGTAATCCGTATGACGGATGCCCCAGGCCGCGCAGGTCCAATCGCTCATGACGGCGGCGATGAGGCAGGGAATGAGGGCTTCATAACTCAAACGCCCGATGGCGAGGACCTCGAGGGCGAAGATCGCTCCGGCCAAAGGGGTTCCGAAGATCCCGCCGAAACCGGCGGCCATGCCGGCCATGAGTAGGGTGCCGCGGTCCTGCGGGGACAGGGGTAGAAAGCGCTGAAAGGCGCTGGCGATGCTGCCTCCCATTTGGATGGCCGTTCCTTCCCGGCCGGCCGA
>DASUFF010000112.1:0-9069 GCA_036274695.1 bacterium
GGACGTGCTCTGGCCCTTGGTGATGCGGAAGCCCAAAAAGAGCGCGGTTAAGTTGCGGGCGCTGGGCTGGCCCATGCCCTGCTTCTTGGCGGCCTCCGACAATTCGATGATGCGCTTCTCTTCGAAGGCGAAGCGCAGGCGCAGCTTTGAAAAATCGTCGCGCAGTCCGATGCCCGCCTTGGCGACGTGACGGTTTTGCAAAAGCTCGATCAAGACCTCCGAGCAATCCAGGCGCTTCAAGGGAAAGAGGTAGACGGCGTCCGCGGTGGCCACCTGGGCCAGGCTGGGCAGATACGACTCGCCCTTGCGGAAGGAGGGCCGCGTCTCCGTGTCCAGCCCCACCACCTTCTCGGCGTGAAGGGCTTCGCGGGCCTCTTGAAGCTCCTCCGGCGTCTTCACCAGACGCACCGGCCCCTCGTAGCGGCGCATCGGCAGCTGCATCAGGTCTTCCTTCGAGATGCCGATCACGTTCGCCTCGGAGGCGGCGTCGGGTTTGGGCTTTGTATCCGTCATGGCTGCAAATCCATCGAGGGCACCAGGGCCGAGCGCTTGGAGCGGCCCAGGAGGTGGCCGTAAATATGGGCGGAACGCAGGACGCGCTTCACATAGCCGCGCGTCTCCGCGAAGGGAATGGCCTCCACGAACTCGTCCAGCGGCAGATAGCCCTGCGCCCCCATCCATTTGGAGACGTTGCCGGGGCCGGCGTTGTACCCCATCACCGCCAGCGGCGTCTGCTCGTTGAAGCGGTTCATCAAATCCTTCAGGAAGGACGCGCCCAGGAGGATGTTGTCCGCCGGGTCGCTCAAATTGACCGTTTCGAAGGGAACGCCCAGGCCGCGGGCCTTGATCCGGGCCGTGGCCGGCATGAGCTGCATGACCCCGACCGCGCCCGCGTGCGAGCGGACGCCGCGCAGGAACAGCGATTCCTCGCGCATGATGCCCAAAATCAACGGAAGCGGCAGACGGTTCTTGTCGGCCTCCTTCTTGGCGCTGTCCAAGTAGGCGAGCGGATACAGGGCCCGCGTGAGCGGGCTTTCGTGGGCCAAATTGATGTCGAAGACCGACTTGTCGAGATACTCGGAGGCGATCTCCAGCGCGCGGTTGTAGTCGCCCGCGCCCACCCAGAGCTCGGCGACGGCCTCGGGCCTCTCCTTCACCGCTTCGGGATACAAGTGCGTGAGGTAGTCCAGCGCGTCGGCGGCGAGGGCGAAATCCTTTTTCCGGATCAGCTTCTCGACCACGCCGAAGGCGGCCGTCACCTTCTTGTCCGCGGACGGCTCCGATTTCAGCTTGGCCACCGAGGGCGTCTCCGCCGAAGAGCCGGTGCGCGCCTCGGCCAAGAGGGCGTAAAAAGAGAAGGGATAGTCCTTCAACAGCTTCTTATAGAGGGCCGCCGAGCCGCCGCCCGATTTCTTGCCCGACCGGATCTCGCCGATCCGCGCCTTCCAATAGAGGGCCTGGGGCCGCGCCTCCGTGCCGGTGTCGCCGGACGCGAGGACGGCCTCCAGATTCTTAAGCGCTCCGTCGAAGTCCTTGGCTTGATACGCCTCCCAGGCCTTGTCCCAGAGATACTTTTCCTTCATGTCGCCGGCGGGCAGGCGCACCAATTTTTTCGCGGCCTCCTCCGCGCGGTCCTCGTCGTTCCGCTTCAGGTAGATCGTGTAGAGGCGGTAGTAGGCGTCGTCCGTGTAGCGGTTGTCCCCGGGCAGGGCCGCGAGACGGCGATAAGTCTCCTCCGCCGCCTCGTCCAATTTCATCCCCGACTCCGCTACGCCCTTCCAGTACAGGGCCCGCGCACGGATCTTGGAGTCGCAGGAATCCGAATCGACGCGGTCGTAGACGCCGGAGGCCTCGTCCCGACGGTCGAGCTTCTGGAGGGCCCAGGCGAGCTCGAATTGGGCCCGGCATTTCTCGGTCGCCGGGAGGTCGGAGTCCTCCGTTTCCGCCGGGGAGATCAGGCGGGGAATCGTATCGAATTGGGATTTTTGAAAAAGCAGATGGGCCCGCGTCGCGCGGTCCCGATAGCCGACCCACTCCGGAACGTCCGGGGAGATCGTCTCCTCGAAATCCGGAAAGAGCGCCCACAGCTCGTTTTGCCAGGCGGAGGTCGGCTCGGAGAGGCGCTCGGCGGCCGCCAGGCCCGTCTCCAATCCCTCCTTATAGAGGCTGCGGTAGAAACGCTGGTTCTTGTTGATGACGTCGGTGGGCGGCGTCGGCCGGTCCTCCAAGAGGCCTTTCATGAGATCGTAGGCGTCTTGGTTCTTGCCGGCGTCCAATTTTTCGCGGGCCTCGAGGACGGAGCCCCAGAAGTCCCAGACGGGCGAATCCTCCGACGGCGGCTCGGAGACCGGCACGCCCCGGGTCGGGACATGCACTTTCTTGGCGCGAACGACCTTGGAGTGGGAGGCGCGCGCCTTCTTGGCCTTGCGCACCTTCTTCTTAGCGAACGCCTCGGAGACCGGCAGGAGCATCAGCAGGCTTAAGATCAGGGCGAGTTTTTTCAAAGGGGGTGTCTCCGCTTTCTCGGCCCTTCGTCGCGCCGTTTTCCCTGCCAAAAGAACGGGAGCTGGAGACCCACCATGTAATCCAAGACCTCCAACAGGTTGTCGTGCGGACGCGCGGAGGCGTCTTTGGAGGCATCTTCGGAGGCTCCTTTGGAGGCTCCGGGGGCCGCAAACAGGTCGATGACGTGGTGGATGGCTTCGATGGTCGTAAAATAATGTTTCTCCGGTTGATGCCTTACGACGATGCGCGACGGCGTCGGGGGCGTAAACCGGATCTGCGGCAATTTTTGGAGATTGAAGCTCCGGTTCAACGTGCGCCGTGCGCTGTTCCAGGTCCCGTCGATGACGAACACGAGAGGCTTCTTTCCCTTGGGAAAAAGCTCCCGCCGGGCCGCCGGCGTCAGCGGAGTCAGGTCGATCGAATGCGGGCCCGGGTACAGGACGACCGGATGGTAGACTGGGTCGTCCAGGAGGCGGTTCACCGCCGCCGCCTCCGAATAGTCGTCGCCTTCGATGAGAAGGGAATCCTTCAGGCACAGATGGGCCATGCGCCCGGTGGCGATGGGGCGCTTCTCCTCGATGGGATGGATGAGGATGGCGAACCGAAGCTCCGTCTCGACGGGCCGGATCTTCGCGCAATAGCAGAATCCGACCGGCCGCCAGCAGGCATAGCACAAATCTCTCGGCGGGATCTCCGCCAGGAGCCGCTGTTTTTTGGAGTGTTGGTAGTCGCGCAGGGTCAGGGCCATGGGTTCGATGCCGAATAGGTTAAGCCATCCTCGGCTTGCGATCAATCCGCTTCTCTGATTAATTCATCCCTCTGTGAAACTAGCCGAGAAACCCGAGCCCGAATCCGATGCCGTCGTCTCCCAGGACGAGATCCTCCGCCTGACCGAAGTGCTGGAGCGGATCGCCTCCGACCCGGGCTTCATCGCCCACCTCTCCAAGGAGGACTGGGTGCGCTTCAAGATGGCGGCCGGGCGCGTGGTCTACCCCGACAAGCGGGAGATCGAGCGCCGGAACAAGGTCCTCCGCCGCAGCCGGCATTTGGCCAAGAAAAACAAGGACCGTGCGGTCCGCGCCGCCACCGAGATCCGGACCGCCCGGAAGGAATCGGTCTTCGTGCCCCCTCCCCCGAAGCTCCTGGGCGCCGCCGCGGAAGAGACGCTGGAAGACATCGTCGGGGTCCTGCAAAAGCCGCGCGGCTGTTACGTTTGCAAAGAGGAGTTCACCCGGCTGCATTTCTTTTACGACGCCATGTGTCCGCCGTGCGCCCGGTTCAATTACGCCAAGCGCATTCAAACCGCGCGCCTGGACGGCCAGGTGGCGGTGATCACCGGCGCCCGGCTTAAGATAGGCTATCAGGCCGCTTTAATGATGCTCCGCGCCGGCGCCCGCGTGATCGTCACCACCCGCTTTCCCCAGGACGCGGCCGTCCGCTACGCCCGCGAGACGGATTTCGAGTCTTGGAAGGACCGTCTTCAGATTTACGGCCTGGACCTGCGGCACTCGCCCAGCGTCGAGATCTTCACGCGCCACCTGGACCGCACGCTCGACCGCCTGGACATCCTGATCAACAACGCCGCCCAAACGGTCCGCCGCCCCGCCGGCTTCTACGCCCATTTGATGGCGACGGAAAACCTGCCGCACGCCCAATTGCCGGAAAAGGCGCAAGGCGTGTTGAAAAACTACGAGCAATGCAAGGCGGCCCTGGCCGCCGCGCCCGGCACGATGTGGCTTTCGGAATGGCACGCCGGCAAATCGAATCCGTCGCTGGGCCTCACCGCTTCCGCCGCGCTCTCGCAGATCCCTTACAAATGCGACGAAGGCGTCGTGGCCGCGGAGCATTTTCCCGAAGGAAAGCTGGACGCCGACCTCCAACAGGTGGATTTAAGGGGGATGAACAGCTGGCGGATGACCTTGGCCGACGTGCCGACGGCGGAAATGCTGGAAGTGCAGCTGGTCAACGCCGTCGCCCCGTTCGTGCTGTGCGCGAAATTGAAGCCCCTGATGATGAGGGATCGGTTCAACCAGAAGCACATCGTCAACGTCTCGGCGATGGAGGGCAAGTTCAACCGCCACACGAAGACGGACAAGCACCCGCACACCAACATGGCCAAGGCCTCGCTCAATATGATGACGCTAACGTCCGCCAGGGATTACGCAAAGTCCGGCATCTACATGAACGCCGTGGACACCGGCTGGGTGACCGACGAGGACCCCGCCGCCATCTCCGCCCGCAAGGAAGCCGAGCACGATTTTCAGCCGCCGCTCGACATCGTCGACGGCGCCGCCCGCGTCGTCGATCCCATCTTTTCCGGCATCCTCACCGGCGAACCGTCCTGGGGCAATTTCCTGAAGGACTACCTCCCCACCTCATGGTGACGCGCTCCCTCAAAAAGAAGGTCCTCGAACACATCGAAAGCACGCTGGGGAAGATCTCCGCCGTCGCCTCCGGCCAGGACGAGGAAGGCAACGACCTTCCCTTCGATCTCGCCATGGTCCCCGACTGCCCCGCCGAAGGGGCGACGACCATCGTGACCGTGGGCTTGAGCGACACGGAGGTCGCGCAGTCGAGCGGGGGGAAGATCCGCCAGGAATTCGTTTTCTGCGCCTATCAGCGCTACGGGACGGAATGGTTTTCGGAGTTCATGAAGGTCATGGGCTACGTCTGCGACGCCATCCTCAAGGACGGGCAGGCCGTGGCCTCGGGGGACGTTTTCGACCTGGGCTCCCCCATCGCGCCCGGCTCGCGCGTTTCGGCCCTCTATTTTTCCGATCCGCTCTATCACATCGAGGATTTTTGGAAGTTGGAGACGGCCAAGGGCGAGGTCTTCTTCGGATGGATGCTCCCCATCACCGGCGACGAGATGGCCTTCCTCGCGGAAAAGGGCCCCGACGACCTGGACCGGGCCTTCAACGAACAGGAACCCGACCTGATGGACTTGGCCCGGGAGAGCGTCGCCTTCCTGAAGCACTGACACCTTCATTCTTGTATTGTCTTTGTGGAGTCCTGTAGTAGGGTCCCCCCACACCAAAGGAGAAACACATATGGCAAAGAAAGCGAACTCGGCCTTCATGAAGGCCCTCCAACCCTCCGACGCGCTCGCCGAAATCGTCGGCAGCAAGCCGCTCCCGCGCACGGAAGTGGTGAAGAAACTGTGGGCCTATATCAAGAAGAAGGGCCTGCAGGACAAAAAGAACCGCCGCATGATCAACGCCGACGACAACCTGAAGGTCGTCTTCGCCGGCAAAAAGCAGGTCAGCATGTTCGACATGACCAAGCTGGTCAGCAAGCACTTGAAATAGTCCGCTCGCAGGATTTTTGAGAGAGCTTGAGACGCGCGGCTTCGGATCCGAAAGGGTTCGAGGTCGCGCGTTTGTTTTTAGAGGGGCTTCCAGCGTTCCGGACCGCGGGCAAGGGCTTTTCGCTCCACCCTTCTCTCCAAGAAAATACGGAGGGAACCCGATTCCAGATCGAGGAACGGCGAGATCTCCCCGGGAAGGCCGAATTTTTCCCGGCTCAGAAAATCCGCGAGATCCCGGACGTCCTTCGCGGAAATCCCCTTCCAAAGGCCCCGGACGAAATCCTCGCGCTCGTCCGCATCCAATCCCAATTTCTTAAGATCGGGCTTCAGGGCGCGCTTTTCTGACAGGACGAAAATCGGAGCGATTTCCAAGGACCGCGGTCTTGCGCCCTTGAGGTCGCCTGGTTCGAGCGTGAAATGCACCTTGGAATCCCTGTCCGAAAAGCGCCACTTGGCGGGCACCGGCGCGGCGCTCGAGGCCAACATCACGCGGTCGAAATGCCCGGAGGCGCGGAGATTTTCCCAAAAGGCGTCCCCCAATTCCGACGGAAGCCTCCGGAAACCCGACAGCGCCTCCTCGACGAAGGCGTCCCCATAATGCGCCCGGATCCCCTCCAGGGTCCAGGCGGCTTGCGCCCCGATTTCCGCCGGAGTCTGATCGAAAACGGAGACCAGAACGCCCGGCGATCCCTGGGTGGTGCGAATAACGCCGGCGACCATCCACGGAGGAACGCCCGTCAACGACGAAAACTCATTCACTTCCAGAGGCGGAGTCCCGTCGCCGAAAAGGCGCAGTCCGCCGTGCACGACGATCTCGCGGATCCAGGGAGGGGCCTCGTCGAGCTTGGGCCGCAAAGACTCGAGCTCATCGAGCGAACCGTCCGCCCGGCGCAGCATCCGGTCCCTCGTGGCGAGGGCGACGTTCGTGACCTCGTTGAGCCGCCCCTCGCGCTCGCGGTTGTGGGCCAGCATCCTCTCCCAGCGCCGGATATCGGTGTCGGGGGCTTCCAGGAGGAAGCGCGCGGTTTGTCCCGGTTCGCGGGGAGGGGCCGACGGGTGGACGGCGCCTTCAAAGATTTCGAACGCCAGCTTCGCATAGGACTGAAAGCCGTCGGCGTCGAACGAAGGGGCCGGCAAAGGGGCCTGAGCAAGCCGCTCGAAACTGTACGAGACCGACCAAAGCCGCGCGAGGGAACCCAGAGAGGGGGTCAAGATCATGGGGGCGTTATCGCCCCGCGGAAACGGGAGATGCTAGAAAAAGTCGGATAGCCATGCACTTTGGGCGCACGGTGGTGAGCATGGATAAAATCTACGGAGCGCTTCCCAGACACGGGCACTGACACATCACGCCGGCCACGGGGAAGATGGGCACGCCCTGCCCCGGGACATAGTGGTTGTCCTGGCAGATTTGCGCGATCCGGTCGCTTTCTCCGGCGCACTCGTCGGCGGCGCAGAGCACGATGTCCCTCCGGGGATCGATGCGCGGGGCCGCCCTCTTCGCGGCGGCGTTCGGATCGGGAAAGAACATCGACATCCACGTGCCCGCCAAGAGGCAGGAAACCAAAAGGACGGGAAGGTACGGCCGGCACTTCATACACCGCCAGTTTACGCCTTTTTGTCGACGCTTCCAAAAACCTTCTTCAGCAGATCGGTCACCCGCGCGGCGGGGTTGGTGCGGATCTTCTTTTCCTCCGAAGCGACGAGCTTGAACAACCCGGAAATCGCCTTTTCGGTGACGTAGGCGTCGAGGTCCGGGTTAACGGGCGCCACACCGGGCACCAGGTTGTACTTGGAGACCAGGGGCTTCCAATATTTCGTCAGCTGGACCGTATCGACGGCCCTTCGGACGATGGGCATGAACTTCGTCTTGAGCGGTCCGGAGGTCTTCGATTTCAGATAAGACGTGGCCGCGTCGTTCGGGCCGTTCAAGATCTCAAAGCCGTCCTTGATGGTCAACGACTTCACGGCATCCAGGAAGACGGGCGCCGCCTCCTTGGCGGCCTCCTCGGCGGCGCGGTTCAGCGTCGTCACGAACTTCTCCACTTGATCCTGAAGCCCGACTTTTTCGGCGAAGTCCTTCACCTTTTGCGCGTCGGGCGGGAACGGTATCTTAATACGGGGATTTTTGTAGAAGCCGTTTACCTTGGAGGCCAGGCCGGCCGCGTGCTTCGAGCCGATCGACAGAGCCTCCTTGAGCCCGTCGATGACCTGCTCGTTGCTCAAGCGTCCCCGGCCCTTCAGGATCTCCTCCGCGCCCTTTTCGATCGCCCCCCAATCGATGGCGGACGCCGGCGGCACGCTCCACGTCGTCAGACAAACGGCGAAAAGAAGGACGGCGAGTCTCTTTTTCATGGTGTCTCCGTTAGGGATAACTTTTTAGACACCTCTTCCCGGATTTTTGGAACAAAAAGTTGAAGCCCCCCGGGGAATCCCCCATCCCCGAATCAGGTTTCACCTGATTGTCGCAGAATCGCTCACTTTCTAAGGATAATGTGTCTCGAAGGCCGCGCGCTCCGAAAAGCGCAGGCCGGTCAACGCGTGTTGAATCAATCGGGGGGATAATAGCCGGCCGACTCGGCATCCAGCGTGCGCGTGGCGTCGGCACAGGAATCGATCACGGTCGGATCGGGAGGAAGCTTCTCGGCATCGAAGGTTTTTAGGGGAACCGTCGCCTTTTTACGGTCCAACCGGCAGATCACTAACTCCCGCCCGGCATCCCGGCGAGTCAGCTTGAGGGTTTGGTAATTCAAATCCGCCGTTTCGACGACGGCCTCTTCGATCAGGTAGAACTTGTCGCGTCCGGGATCGAGTTTCCATTTCAGGATCCGGTCGCCGTTCGGGCTTTCCGTGCCCAGGAGACCGACCGGATAGAGAGACGGGGAACCGGGCCATCGCGTGGTCCGCGTATGAACCTTATAACCGCCGTCCTTCTTCTTGAAGAAAATCCAAAGGGAACGGTTCCCGCCGCCGTCGGAAGACGCGCGCGAAACGACGGCGACGACGTCGTCCCGGCCGTCGCGGTTCAAATCCCCTTCCAGACGGCTCTCGACCTGCGAATTCGCGGGGATCAAGTCCCTCCAATCCTTGGTCAAGGCCGCGGACGTCGCCGGCAAGACCAGATCCAAGAAGAAGGCGGCGGCCACCGGGATGGTGAAAATAGGTTTCACGGCCTCAATCTATCAAAGACGAGGCCCCGTTTCAAACGCGCTTGTACCGACGCCACAACAAAACGGCTACGAGCGCCAAGGTGATGAACG
>DASUFF010000113.1:0-28372 GCA_036274695.1 bacterium
GGCCGCGATGGAGTTCTGCAAGAGGCGGGGGATGAAGCTTCGCTACCTGGTGGAGCAGGCCTTGGTCGAGCAGTTGGAGGACGAGATCGACCTCGAGGCCTACCGGGCCCGCAAGGACGAAGAGACCGTTTCCCTCGAAAAGCTTCTCGCCGGCGTTTCCCGTTCGAAAAAATCCTGATGCCCGCCTACAAGATCGAATTCACCAAGAGCGCCGCCAAAGAGTTCGACGGCCTCCCGAAGCCGGTCCGCGAAAAGACCGTCGAGGCCCTCAAGTTCCTATCGGCCAATCCTTACTCGGAGCTGTTGAAAATCAAGAAACTGAAGGGCGCGGATTCCCTCTACCGCATCCGGATCGGAGATTACCGCGTGGTTTACGAGGTGAAGAACGCGATCTTGCTTATTTTGGTCATCAAGATCGGGCATCGCAAGGACGTCTACCGGTTCCTTTCGTAGGGACGCCGGCGTTTATGCCATTCCCAAATACTTCTCCAACTGCTTCTTCTTTCGCGGCAGTCCCATCTTTTCCAGGCGGAGGTAGAGCGTCCGAAGGCTCATCCCCAGCTCATCCGCAATCTTCTTCTTATCCAACCGGTATTTCCGCAGTAAATCTTCGATGACCTTCCGGTCCTTGTCGTCCACGGGCGTATGGGGCGCGGCCGATCCTCCCTTCGTTTCGGGTTCGGTCAGCGATCCCTGAATGAAGAGTTCGGGATGGGTGTCGATCAAGGCCTTCGAGACCGGCTGGCCCTTGGCGAGGAGGATTAAGTTGCGCAAGCTTGCCTCGAGCTCGCGGACGTTGCCGGGCCAATTGTGCCTTAAGAAGAAATCGATGACCGGCGGCGTGAGCTCGGTTTCCGGAAGCGAAAACTGACGGGAAATTTTCTTCGAGAGATGCGTCACCAAAAGGGGAATGTCGGCCTTTCGCTCGCGGAGCGGCGGCAGTTTGATCGTCAGGCCGTTGATCCGGAAAAAAAGATCCTGCCGGAACTTTCCGTCCTTCACCATCCTTGCGAGATCCCGGTTGGACGCGGTCACGAGTCTCACGTCCACTTTGATGGCCTTGGACGCACCGACGGGTCGGACTTCCCCCTCTTGCAAGACGCGAAGAAGCTTCGCCTGCATGGCGAGCGACATATCGGCGACCTCGTCCAAAAAGAGCGTCCCGCCGTTCGCCTGCTCGAAGAGCCCCACGCGGTCGCGGTCGGCGTGGGTGAAGGAGCCTTTCTTGTGGCCGAAGAGCTCGCTCTCCAAGAGCGTTTCGGGAATCGCGCTGACGTTCTCCGCAACGAAGGGCTTCTCTTTGCGCGGGCTGTTGCGGTGGAGGGCACGTGCGACCAATTCTTTGCCGGTGCCGGACTCGCCATGCACCCAGACCGGGATGGCGGTGTCGGTGACGTGGTCCAAAAGGTTGAAGACCTTCATCATCGACGGCGATTGGCCGACGATTTCTTCATAGCCGTATTTCAAGTCGTCGCGCGATTTGGAGAGATCTTCGTTCAACCGTCCGATCTCCTCGGCCTGTTCGCCCACCGTTTGCTTCAATTGCGCGTTGGCCTGCTCCAAGGACTGGAGCGTGCGGGCCTTCTGAACGGCCAGGGCGGCCTGCTCGGCGAATGCGTTCAGGAGGAGGACGTCTTCCTCGGTGAACAAACCGGGGCGCGAGCGGTGATCCAGATAGATCGCGCCCACCGGACGGCCTTCCAACTCGAGAGGGACGACGCAGATGGCGGTGAGACCGTAGGCCATCACGCTCTTCTTCTCCTGGAACCGCGGATCGAGGCGGGCGTCGTCGGTGACGATGGCACGCCCGTCCTTTAAGGCCTGGCGGACGGCGGTCAGCGAGATCTGGAATTCCTTCTGGAAGATCGACTGTTTCTGAAACCGCCGCGCCGCGGCGACGTCGAAGCCGGGGAGGGGGGCGTCTTTTCCCCCATCGCCTTCCATCAGCAGAAATCCGCGCTCGGCGCCGGTGATGAGGAGGGCGGCGTCCAGGACTTGTTCCAAAAGATCCTTCAAGTCCGTCATCCGCCCGATCTTCCGGTTGAAGTCGCAGAAGAGGCGGAAGCGGCTTAAGGGAAGGGCTTCACCCGATGTCGCGGGGCCGGTCTCGGTGGCCGGTGCCGAGGCCGGCGTCGAAGCTTTTAAGGCCGCGCTCATCTCCTTCAGGCTGCGTTCCTTGTCGAAGTCCATGGTGATCTCCTCCGGTAGGTTTTGAAAAATCGTTTCCAAAGATATTTTGGCGAATTGCGAGGCCTGGAGGGCCAGGCCTTCCAGGTCGAAACGGCGGAAGGCCGTTTCGAAGTGGCCGAAGAGCTCCAAGCGAAAAGCGGGGGAGTCCACCGCCTCGACCGCGGCGACGGCGTTCGTCCAGTCGCTTTCTTTCAGGGACTCGGGTCTTTCGAAAGAAATCTGGCGAAGGGTCTCCCAGGCGCGGAACCGGGGGCCTTCGCGCTCGGCGAGTTGCTCGGGGGAGAGTCCGCGCGCGGGGTCGTCGTGGATCAGGCTGTTTAAGCGCTCGCGGTGGATGCGGGCCGAGCTTCGGTCGTCGGCGCCTCCGTAAATCTCCAAAACGTCTCCGGCCTCTTCCATCTCGCGCAAGGCCTCCGTGTAGCGCCCCGATTCCTTCAGGACCAGCGCCCGGTTCGCCCGGTAACGGGCGAGTTGCAGAATTTCCCCGCCTTGTCGGGCCAGGTCCGTCGCGCGATTCATGAAGTTCAGAGCCCTCCGGTAATCGCCGCGCTCACGGGCGAGCATGCCTTGATGATTGGCCGCGATGGCCTCGGCCTGGGGATTGCCGCCTTTCTGGGACGCGCGTGCATGACGGGCGGCTTTTTCGAAATGCTCCGATGCGTCCTCAAAGCGTCCCGTGGACTGATCCAAGAGGCCGCGCTGATTTTCGATCTCGGTCAAGAGCAGTGGCGCCTCGGCCGCGAGGCGGGCGGCGTTCTCGAGATGGCGAAGGGCCGAGGCGGCGTCGCCCGCCTGTTCGCTCAACGAGGCCAGCAGGGTCTCGGCCCGGGCTTGAAAGGGACGAAGGGCGGCGTGGGCCCGCGCGTCTCCGGCGGCCAGGCAGGCCTCGAAGAGTTTGCGGGCCTCCTCCGCGTTCCCGCTCGTGTAACGGACGAGGCCTTTTAAGAAATTAAATTTAACCGTCTCGATCTTCGTGTCGTCGTCTCCCTTGGCGATGAACCATTCGTCGTAAATCGCGAGCGCGTCTTCGTAACGCCCCGTGTAGTAAGAGGCGGAGGCCAGGTGCCCGAGCAGAAAGGCCAGGTCCATCCGCGACGTCCCGAAGGCCAGGGCCGGCCGGGCGGAGACCGCCAGGGCGATCACGTCTTCGTAGCGACCCAAACCGAAGAGTTGCCCGATCGCCTTCACCGCCCAACTCCGGATCAGTTCCGTATTCTGAGTCGCGACGGCGTGCCGGACGATGCGCGGGGCCGTGCCGTCGGCGACGGGCTCTCCGTCCTTGGCGTGCAGGGATTTCAGCCACCAGCGATGCGCCGCCGGCAGCCGCGCGGGCTCCAAGGCCGCTTCATAGGCGGGGCCAAGGCTGGGATGCGTGAGCCGGAAGGCGCCGCCTTCCCGGGGTTCTTCCAAAAAACCTTTCTCGCGCAGCTCCAAGACCGCATCTTGAAAGAGAAGGACATCCTTCGTCCATGCGCTCAAGAGATCGGCCGCCGTCGGCTCCGTCGTTGCGGTCAGGATCAGGGCCAGCAGGTCCCCGGCGTCGTGGGAAAGTTGAGAAACCCGCGCTGCGGCGGCCTCGGCCATGTTTTTCGGCAGGGAAAGCCGGGAGGCCGCCTCCGCGGAGCGGGCCTTAAGGCTCTCTATCAACAGAAGGGGACGGCCTCCGGCGGCATCGACGATCTTTTCGTCGTCTTTGTCCTTGAGAGGATGATCCTCCGTCGCCCGGCGCACGAGGTCCAGGGCCGCGGGACGGGGCAGGTCTTTAAGGGGGAGGAACGCAACGCCGTCTTCCGCCGCCATCCGTTCGATGAGCACACGGCAGGCCGGGCCGGCCAGGTCCGAATCGTATTCGAGGATCAGAAGCGGGGCCGGTCGTTGCCGCCTCTCGCCGCGGAGGCGGATCTCCGCGTCCTTCAACGCGTCTTCGGAAGCGCGGTGGAGATCGGGACAGAAGACGGTGGGGAGCCCGGCGAGTTTCCGGCGCCAGGCAATTTCTTCCAGGAGACGCGAACGTCCGACGCCCGTGGGGCCGCTGACGACGATCAGCGAGGCTTGGGCCTCCATTTTTCTCAAAACCTCTTCTTCCGGCCGCATCACCCACGGAACCTTTTGGAGGATGGTCGCCGCCGCCTCTTCCGTCTGCAGGTCGAAAGGCGCCGGGACGTGCCGGTTCAAGAACTTGATCAGGCTTAAGGCGGATCCCGGCCGCTCCGAAGGATTGGGCCGGGTCAATCGGTCGAGCAGATCGACGAAGAACGGCGGAACGTCGTTTCTCCCCTTCACGGCCTCGCGGAAGGAGAGTCCGAAGGAGAAGAGATCGCTTTGGGCGTCGTAGCGTCCGGCACCGGCCTCCGGCGACCAATAGGCGGGAGTGCCGATTCCCGGCAGGCCGAAGTCGAGGAGTTTGAGAGAGCCCTCAGGCGTGACCAAAATGTTGGCGGGCTTCAGATCGCGGTGCCGAAGGCCGCGCGCGTGGAGGTAGTGAAGGGCGCGCGCCCCCTCCACGAAGGCGTTCAGGACGGCGTCGAACGGTTTTTTCGAAAAGGCCCGGTCGAGGGGTTCGCCTTCGATGTACTCCATCGTGTAGGCGGGCGGCGGTCCGTCTTCATAATCGAAGAGACGCACCAGATTCGGGTGGCTCAACCGGGAGAGGAGGGCGACCTCGGAGCGGAAAAGCCTCAAACCTTCTTCCCCGAGATGTTCCGGCGCCAAAACCTTCCGGGCCACGGGTCCGCGGGCCGGGTCGTCGACCCGATACACCCGCCCCCGTCCGCCTTCGCCTAATTTTCGCATTTGCAAAATTATCCACCGTTCACGCCGCTTTGTCAGACAAAATTTCAAAATTACATGGATTAGATTCATGTTTTGTAATGATTTCAATAAGTTAGATCTGGCATTGAAGTTGTATTGAACCCTTGTGAACGGCGATTGCGACAAGGAGGCAGAGCATGAGGGATTCAAAAATAAAGCCCGCGGCTTTCGAGGCGGGAGCGACGGAGGCCGGCAATCCGCCGGTGTGGCCATGAGCTCCATCGATCTCTTCGCTTACACCGACTACCGGACCTTCCTCCGCGATTGGAGGGAGTCGGTCCGCGGCCACAAAGGCTTCTCCTGCCGCGCCTTCGCGGGCCGGGCGGGTTTGGGTTCGTCGGGCCATTTCAAGATGGTGATCGATGGCCAACGGAACTTAGGCCTCAAGGGCCTCGAGCGTTTCATGAACGGGTTGAAGCTGGCGGGGGAGGAGCGGTTGTATTTCCGTTGTCTCGTCCTCTGGAACCAGGCCGGGACGGAGGGCGAGAAGGCGATTTACGGAAGCCGCGTCGAGCTCTTGAGGCGCTGCCGCCGCCTGATGCCCGAGATGCGTCAGAAGGTCGAACGCCTCCGCGAAGAAATCTCGGCGCTGCTGCCCGCCGAACTGACGAAAGAGGAAGCCGCCCTCCTGACGGGGCAGTTGCTGGCGTCGGAGTAAAATTATGGGAGATCCGAAAATCGCCAAAGGGCAGGGAAGCGGCCAAAATGCCGGAGGCTACTTAGGGAAGAAGGAAGAGATGAGCCTCGGGCTTCGGTGTTCCCTAGACCCCAAAGACCCGGTTTGTTCCGAATCAAAAATGCAATTGGGATTCAGTGCGTTTACCTCTCATCTCGACGGTCTCAATCCTCTCGGTTTGAATGGGAGTGAATGGTCGAAGCGGTCCGGAAGTTATCTTGGCTTGATGTGGCCGCAAAGCACGGCCGCCGACGCGCCCGATTTCGAGGACATCGCCGCCTCCTACAAACGGTTACGAGGGATCGCCACCCGCTTTTTTTCTCACATCCGTGAGCGGTAAATCGGGAAACTCCTGGTCCGCATGAAACAATTCCGCCGTCTCTCCGATAATCCCCTCAGGAGAGACGATCATGGAACCACCATCCACAAAGCCCACGACACTTCATTCCTTCCGGTTCGATGATTTTGGAACCATCGAACTGGGGTGGGGAACTTCTTCGGACAGAAATCCCGGGCAGGAAGCGGGAGTCTTTCAAATTCGATTCGTTCCGGGAATTCCGACTCCCGCAAAGGGCGATCGCCAAAACGCCGCTTTCCCGACGAGCGCCGTGGAAAGGCTGTTCGGGAAAGCCGGCGATTTGACCGATCGGCTCGTTTCCATTCTCCGCCGGGCGTACCGTTCCCAAGCTTGTCTGGATGCCGGCTACGGCCGCGTGGAATGTGATCAGCCGCTCAACGATTTTGTCATGGATTGATTTCGACTCTCAGCAGTGGGCGTCCCGAGAGCGCCCGCTCGACCTTCGCGCGGGCATCGGGCGTCGTCGCCTTGACTTGGATCGTCACCAAATCCCCGGCCGGGAATTTTTCCAGACTGCCCAGGGGGTCGTTCGGGTCGAGGGGGAGATCGCCTAAGTCCTTCACCCGGAATTCGAAGTCGATCGAGCGGTCCGTCTTCGATGCGTCCACCTTCAGGCGCGTGAGGGCGTATTCCAGCGACACCAGCGAGGCGTTCGCCTCGTCGAGTTTTTGCGCGTAGGCCTCGCGGAGTTTGTAGAAGCGCGTCGCCGTCAGCTCCTGGATTGCGGGGAGAACTTCCGTGTGCCAATGGGCCTCTAAGGCGAACAAATCCTTCGGGTTCTTCGTGGACTGATAGACGCGGAAAAGGGCTTCGTAGCGAGAGAAGCGCCACAGGCAGAATCCCGCCTGGCTGGAAAAGTCGCGGACGTCGGGGTGGAAGGCCTCGATCTTGTCCGCCACGCCTTCCATCGACCGGTTCCACGTCGGATCCGTCAGCGACGCCTCCATTCTTTTCACCTGCCAGTGGTTTTGTTCCTGCTCCTCGCCGATACGGGAGAAATCTTCGGTCGCCGGCTTGATCTCTCTTGTCGACTGCGGGCTCCGGGATTCGCGGACGCCCGAGAGCTTGGCCGTCGCTCGTTCCGCCTTGACGCCTGGGAGCATGACCTTGCCCCAGATCATCCCGATGGCCACCGGGGCGGCGAAGACGAGGCCGGAAGCCAGCAGAGCGGCCGAATCCGGCAGACCTTGACTGGCTAAAAAGGAATGCAGTCCCCATGGCCCGGCGACAGCCCCGAGACCCGCCGCGTGGGACAAGGCCGGGGCTCCTGCGGGCGGGTTCGTCTCGGCCACGCTCACGCGGACGGATTTTCCGTCCACGTGATGAAGCTCCAGGGCGTTGCCGGTCACGGCGACGTTGTCGTTCGCGATCAGGCCCGCGCGGCGCAGTTCTCCGACCGTCGAACGGACGAGAACGGTAGGCGTGTCCGCGGTCTCGGCATAGTCGGCGGCGATCCTCTTTCCCTGCGCGCCGACGCTCCAAGTGGAGAGTCCTTTCGTGTTCGGAGACATCGCCAGGACGCCTCCTTCGCCGGAGAGCGCTTCGGGAGCGACTGTCCGGTAGACGGGAACCTCGTCCGGGAGAAACTGAAGGGACAGGGTGCCCGTCAGGAAACGGAGAGCGTGCATCGTGGGGCCGAATTCGGAAGGATCGGCGGATCGTTGGGCTTTCCCGTCCATGACGTCGGCCGTCAGAAGGCCCGAGTCGACGCCGCGCTCGGCCATGATCCGGTCGATCGACCGGGAGACGGCGCCCATGTCCTCATAGGCGCCTCCCATCTCCCGGCTCAGGGCCGTGCGGATTTCCCGGATGGTCGCTTCGGCGGAGGCGTCCGACGAGAGGAGGAGGGATTCGATCCGGCGCCAATTCTCCTCGCTCACGTCCGGTTTCAAAAGGCGCTCGAGATAAGCGCGCGGCGTTTCTCCATCCGGCAGGCGAAGGCCTTTGCCCAGAGACGGGGCGCTTTCCAGAAGGCGGAGGGACGACTGAGGCTCGAAACTCTCGGCGGTCGCCGGCTTCTCGACGAGCGGGCCGCCCTGCAGCAGTTCGCAGGCCATGCCGAACTTGAAATATTCGAAGGCGCTGACGATGACCGTCTCCTTCGCCCCGCCCGACGGACGGTCCGCGTATCCCAACTCTTCGTTCGCAAAGTGGCCGGCCATCATGCCGCCCAAACCGAAGGCATGTCCGAGGCCCGGGCCGTGCAGGGAACCGATCCGTCCGGAGATCTTCATCGCCGTCATGGACAGCAGATTGGCCTTGTAGGTCTTGAGGAGATTTTCCGAGGACAGAACGGTCGAGAGATCGCCGGTGACCGCCGAGCGCGCGGTATTCAAGGCCCAAATGGCGTTGGTCTCCACGGCAAAGCCGACGGCGCCGGCCAGGGCCATGGCGGTGAATTCCTTCAATCCGGCGCGGACGAGATAACCGAAAAGGGGACGGGCCGCCATGCGCCCCATACCCCCGCCGACGGCGATGAGGGCGATGTCGACCGCGTCCGCTTCTTTCCCGGAAGTCCGCATTTCATCCCAGAGGATCTCGAAGGGGGTGCGGTCGCCGCCCAGTTTGGCGAGCTGATCGTCGGCGGCGACGCGCACCCCCGGTTCCCGCGACGTTTCCGCGAGGAAGGCGGTGACGGCTTTCGCCGTTTCGGAGTGGTGTTGAAAGAGGTTTAGGTCGTAGGCGGCTTGGAGGACGGTGCCCGCCCTGTTTTCCTTCAGACGCGAGACGTGGTGGATCAGGTTCTCGATCAGGAGGCGGCCTTCGGTGTCGAAGGATTTTCCGTACGAAACGATCTCGGCGGCCCGTTCACGCAAGGCGGGCGGGCCTTCGCGCCGGATCTCTTTCAAGGCCTGGCGGATCGTCTCCGCCTCGCCCGAAGTCAGTCTTTTTTCGACTTCCCAGACAAGATCGGCTTCGGTGGACCAGCGCTCGGAGATCCTGTCGAGGCCGGTTTTCTCGCCGCGGGTCGCGAGCCAAGTGATCATTCCCAACGCATGGCCTCCGATGGTGTGCCCTTCGCCCGTTTCCAAGAGGCGGCTTTCCTCGATGTGCAGCTTCCAAAGATCGAGGGCCATGAGGTTTCGCGAGCGCATCCGGTCGCCGGCGATGCGGTCGACGACGGCGGCCGCCTCCGGGAACTCCTTCTCCACCTCGGACAAGGCCGTTTCCGCCGTCTCCAAGTCGCCTTCCACCACCAGTCGCAGTCCCGTGTAGAGCCGCGCGCGGTTCTCCAGCTCGGGGACGCCACAGTCCTTTGAAACGTTTTTCAGGATGTCGTAGGTCCCCGCCGCCAAGGCGGTGAGGCGGCCGTGCACGAACTCCGCGTCTTCGGAATTCTCGAAGGGCGTGGAGGCCAGGGCCGCGAGATCCGCCGCCAGGGCCTGATGGTGTTCGAGAAAGGCGCGGATGTCCTCCGGCGTCTTTTCGGTTTGCGCCTCTCCTTCCTTCTTCAGGCCTTCCAGAGCGGCGTCCGCGTTTTTTGCGAGGAGCAGAGCTCGTCCTTGAATGTCGGTGGGCAGGGGATCTTGATTGTCGTTCGCAGGCCGGAAGAGGGGATGGGAGACGACCCCGCTTTGGGTCAGAACCTGAAAGGCCGACGCGGCGCTTGCCGCCGTGGGATTGGCGATCAATAGGGCGGACCCCAGCGCCAGCGCCGAGAGTTCTTCGGTCTTTTGAATCTCCCGCGCTGTCGTCGACAGGGCCAGCGGCCCCAAGAGCAAAGCGGAATTTGCAATGACAGTCGCCATACGTATCCCCCTGTCGAGAGAGGGAGCAACCGGCGCGCCAGAAAATCATGAAGGATAATCGGCTGAGGACGAAAGTCCGTGCACTTTTGAATGCAAAAGTTTTGTTATTTTGCAGTTCGTCGCTTCGAGCCTTCTCATTCCGTTCGCTAACTCATTGAAATTCCAGAGAAACCCCTGTGGCACACGCCTTGCTTTTGGAAAGGGCAACACAAGGGGGATTTATGAAAACAGCCATCATGACGATCATCACCTTAGCCGCTCTCCTGGCGGGAAGCTCCGCCGGAGCCGAAGGCTTCCGTTTAAAGGGACCCCATCGCGAGGTTGAGAGCGGATGCATCCTCTTCAATCTTGGCCGTCCGACTGGAGAGACTTGCGAAGAGAAAGTGGAGGCTCAGAAGGAGATGATCGTCCTTCTTCAGAATCAAATTGAATGTCTCAAAGGAGAAGGAAGCAGCGATTGGAATACACAAACCACCGAAGACGGGGATTCGCCTGTCAGTTGGGACGGCGGCGATTACGATGGAGATGGCGTCACGAATAAACCGGATGCGGATAGCGACGGCGACGCTGTCACTGCCGCTGTCCTCAAAAAGGTGGAACAGCCCCAGATCAAGAATCCCGGCGCCGTACAAGCGGCGATCTGTGAAGCCTATTCAGACTTGCTGCAGAAGCAGATCAAGTCGCTCAAAGACAAGATCGAAGAACTCAAAAAATAGGAGATCCCTTCATGAAGCGAATCATAGCTGTGTTGTTTGCCTTCGGTGCGGCTCTGACGGTTGCGTCCGTCTCCGAGGCCGCGGTCTTTTGCGTCGATGACTTCGGCGACGGCCCGGTGGCCGCCGCGGATTGCGCGGCGACCTGCGATGGAACGAACGACTGTTCCCTCCGGGACGCCGTCACCGCGGCTTCCTTGAATGCGGAGGCCGACGAGATTGCCCTGTCGGCGGGTACGTACACGCTGAGCGAAGTCGGAACTACGGGGCTGGAGATCTTCGAAGAGGTGACGATCTCGGGCGCCGGCCCTTGGGAGACGACGGTCGACGGCAACGGTTTCACGACCTCGAGCCGCGTCTTCCACGTCTTGGACGGCAGCAAGCTCACGCTTTCCGGCCTCACGGTGACCGACGGAAGGGACGAAGCGGACGGCGGCGGCGGCGGGATCCTTTCCATCGACGCCGAGCTGGTGCTGACGGACGTGGTGATCAATCAAAACTTTTCGACCTTCCACGGCGGTGGCGTGCTCGTCTTCAACGGCTCCCTGACGGCGACGGACACGGTCTTCTCCGACAACATTGCCGACAGCGACGCCGGCGGTTCCGTTGGTTCCGGCGGCGGCCTTCATGTGGGCGGCTCGGCGGACGTCTCCTTGGTGCGAACGACCTTCTTCAGCAACGAAGCGAACGGCGGCGCCGGTTTGAACTTGGACCTGAGCGGCGGGACCGCGACCGTCTCGGATTCCAGCTTTGTAGACAACACGTCGGGCATCTCCGGCGGCGGCATGAGCTCCTTCGCGACGGGAGGAGCGACGGTCGTCGTGGAGGGTTCGACCTTTCGCGGAAACCACGGATTGTTCGGCGGGGGCCTTTTGGCCAACGACGGGGACCTGATCCTACGCAACACCACGCTCAGCGGGAACGTGGCTTCGGTGTCCGGCGGCGGTCTTTACGTCTTCAGCGACGGTATCGTCACCGCCAACAACCTCACGGTTACCTTGAACAACGCCTCGAACGGAGCGACCGGCGACGGCGGAGGCATCGGCGTCGCCGCCACGGCGAGCCTGACGCTGAGCAATTCCATCGTCGCCCACAACTTCGACGCCGGGGCCGACGCCCCCGATTGTTTCGGCAACGTCGCGTCCGGCGGACACAATCTCTTGAACAGCGAAGCCGGCTGCACCTTTACAGTGGAGACGGGCGATCTCATCGGCGTCGATCCTCTTTTGGAAGAATTGGCCGAGAACGGCGGACCGGCCCAGACGCACCTTCCCTTGGCGGGAAGCCCGGCGTTGGACGCCGGAGGCGATGACTGCGAATCGAAAGATCAGCGCGGCGAGGCCAGGCCCACGGACGGAAACGGCGACGGGACGGCAATCTGTGACATCGGCGCGGTGGAAGCGCCCACGGCTCCCGCAGGCACGGGCGGAACGACCGGTGGTGGAACGACGGGCGGTAGCACGGGAGGTAGCACCACGGGAGGTTCGACGGCCGGAACAGGCGGAGAGAACGGCGGCGGTTGCAGTCTCATTCGATAAAAACATCAACGGTTCTTATCTTCGGAGGAAAGTATGGGAGAAACGACCTGGAATCCGGACATCAAGGCCATGGACGCGGAGATCGCGACCCTGATCACCAACTCTCTCGGCACGCCGGACGACGCCTACCCGAGCCGTGAGTTGAGCGTATCAAACGAGTTCATCAAGAGACATCCGGAGTTCGAAGAACACCGCACCGAGGTCTACGTGGCTTACTTAAGGGTTTACGCCCGCATGAAGGAGGAGGGAAAGTTCGCGACGCCGCCGGCGGTTTCCTCGTCCATTCTGGTGCGTCCGTCGCCCGAGAAGACCCCTCTTCGCACGTTGGAAAGGTTCGTATCGAACAACGAGGCTCGTGAGCTGTTGCGCAAGCCGCCGTCGACGAAAAATGCCCGTCCTCTCCCTCAGGAGCCCGAGAAGTCCGGAGATAGCGATGCCAACTGGAGGATGAGAATATTGGAAGCTAAGATCCATGGACGATTCGATTGGCGCCTGGATTGGGTCGTGCCGAAAGTCGACACGGCTCCGCAAAAGAAATAGGAGACTGCCGGCCGTCCCCTGCGTGATCGTGATGTCATTGCTCTGCCGTGGCTTCCGAACGTGCAGGTTCGCCGTCTTTACAAGGAAGGTAAGAATGCGGGGCTTTTCTGCGAACATCTCCTTATTAGAGGGGAGCCCCGCCTTCTTCCGGATGCTGTAAAAAAGATAGATGGAGAGACCGGGAAGCAAGATGAGTCCAAGGAGAAAAAGTACCAAGAAATATAAAAGCTCATTCCCGCCGATCGTCCCCCCGCCGCTGGCCCATGCAGAAGACATACTCAGTTCCCCCTATTTGAAGCAGATACCATAGCGTAGTTCTGACAAAATTTCATTTTAACACTATATATTGTTATTTTGTATATGGAGACCGGGAATCTCCAAGCGGAAAACGCAATTTATATCAAGCACTTGCCTTGCTCACTTCATGGCACGCCGCTTGCTCTTTCCTACCCCTATCAAGGGGGACATCATGAAAAAGAACTTCATCGGAATCATCGCGATCGCGGCCTTGGGTGGGCTCATCGCGTCGGGTTGTACGTATAGCAAGAGCCAGATGCCGGAAATTTACGGCGGCGACTCCCAGGTCGATTCCGCGCCGACTACGGCTCCGGAAGCGAAGGATGCGGACACGGTCGCGGGCGGTAATGAGGATTTGATCACGCCGCCTTCCGGGACGCCGGCGGTCGAGACGGCTCCTTCGGGCGGTGCGGCCGAAGAAGGGGATACGGTTGCGGACGGCGGTGAAGAATCGAACGACGACGCGCCGACGACGCTATCCGTCGAGAGCGTGTCGGGACCCGACTCAAAGACCGTTTATGTGGTTTTCAATAAGCCGATCGACCCGGCGGCGATCATTGAGAACGATTCCATTCAATTTTACGGCACGGGCGACGGCCTGATGAGCCTGAAAATCCAAGGCGAATTGGCGGCTGGGACGAATCCCAACGTGATCAAGTTCACGGCGAAAGAGGACTTCCTCACTTCGTTGGTTCATACGGTCAAAATCATCGGAGCGGATTCGGAGGATGCAAGCAAAGCCGCGGTCGACGCCGATCACAATAAGCTTCCCAACGAGTACGTCCGCAAGCTGCTGTGCGGCGGGTCGGCGGACGGTTTGTTGACCTGTGAGTCTTCCACGAATACGACGCAGCCTTCTCTCGCCGTGAAGTCGGCCGAGTTGCTGAGCGACCACCGGATCATCGCCGTCACCTTCAACAAGCCGGTCGACGTCCAGGCGGTCGTTCAGAACCAGTCGATCGCCTTTTTCGTGAGCCCGGCGTTGTTCCCGATCCCCTTGAAGGGCGTCCTCTTTGCCGGCCTCACATCCTCACCGACCTACAGCGACACCGTCTACTTCGCCTTGGACGCGAGCGAGAAGGAAGTTCACGTCCACTCCACCGGTTCCGGCTTCGTCTTCGCCCCTTACACGCTCAAGGTCTACGGCCTCGATTCCAAGGATGCCTCGAAGGCGGTGAAGGGCGCTTCCGGCAACGCGATGGCGGTGGAGTACGAGCACACATTCGTTTGCAGCACCCAAGCGGACACGGACGAGGTGACGTACGTGGACGACTGCAAAGTTCTATAAGGCCGGACTCCAAGGTTCGACTTCGAGACCTTTCGAAAAACTCTCTTTCAATCGGACTCCGGAATCATTCAGCTTTCTTCATATTTCTTCCTGGCACACCGATTGCCATTCCCCTTCGTCAGGAGGTGGCTATGTGCCAGGTTTCTTCAACGTCGGTTCCGGTTCGTTCTTGGTCGGGTTTGGGCGTCGAGACCCATTCGGGACGTTCGAGTACGCTCACGTCCGATCCCTTCGGCAATCATCGTATTACGGCCTCGTCGGCGGATGACCTCATCCGCGCCCGCGAGGAGAGTTTTGCGGGTCTGCGCTGGCTCGTCGTCGATGTGAACGACGACCGCTACCGCATCCCTTTGAGCGGCCCGCGCGCGGCCCGCTCGGTGGCCATCGACGCCGGCTTCGGCAACGACGCGGTGGTCGTCGACCCGAGCGTGAATTTCCCGCTCTTCATCCGCGGCGGCGCCGGCGACGATTATCTCAAGGCCGGCAACGGCCCCGCCGCCCTCGTCGGCGGAGAGGGGAGGGATACGCTGGTCGGCGGTCCCTCCGACGATTTGCTTCTGGGCGGCGGCGGCAACGACGTGATCCATACGGGCGGCGGTCGGGACATGGTTTCCGTCTCCGGTCTCTACCGCCGTCTGCGCGACGGCTGGTGCGAGCGTCCCTCGCTCCCGACGGCCTGCGACCAACCCGCGCCCCTTCCTCCGTCCGTCGAAGCGAGCTTGCCTCCGGTGGCGACGCTTCCGGCCCCGAAACCGATGCCGGCCCCCGTCGTTCCGACGCCGGTGACGCCGCCTCCACCACGTTCGCAGCCGCAACCTCAGCGGCCGGTGCCGCCGCCCGCTCCAAAACCCTACACGCCCGCGAAACCCCGCTTGAACGACCTGCTCTCGGCCGTCGATACCTACGACGAGAAGGGCTTCAAGTCCGGTCAGTCGATGGCGAAGAACCTGCTGACGGCCCTCTATCAAAGCCCGAGCGCTTTCCGTCAGGCCCTGTCCTCGATCTCCTCTCAAGACGAGCGCGACGACGCCTCCGCCAGTTTCCTCCGCGCCCTCTTCGACGCCGGTCCCGGCGGGATCGCTCTCTTCAAAGGGCTTCCGGCCGCCGACAAGAAGGCGCTCGGCGACTACCTGGGCGCGGGCAACTGCTGGAACGCCCAGAAGAAGGGGCTGATGCTGACGATGTCGAAGGTCACCGGTATCTGGGATCACAATTTCGGGACCGACCAACAGGCCCAGGATTACCTGCGCCGCTACGCGGGGGTGCTGTGATGGAAGCGATGGGACTCAAATCCGCCGGCGACGTTCTTTTCGGGAAGAGTCTTCTGACGGACCAGCCTTTTTCGATTGAGACGCTTCCGGAAGCGATGCCGACCGTCGCGGGGGCCGTGGATTCGTACGTGGGAGCCAACGCCTCGATCGCCGCCGATCACGAGAGTTTGAAGACCCCCGGCACGGCGTCGCAGGCGGCGGTGGCCCGGAAGATCGAGCAGATCGCCGACGATCCGGCACTGACCGACAAGCAGAAGAGGGCGGCCATCAACGATTTGCGCAAGCAATTGGGACTCTCCAAGGGCGACATGAAGAAGGTCTACACGAAGCCTTTGGAGCAGGCCTATGCGCAGAAGATCGAGGCGTTGAAGGCGTCGGGGATCGACACGCCGGAGAAGCAGCAATTGTTGGAGCAGCTCGAGTCCAAGAAAAAACTCTACAACAGCATGTACAAGGCCGGCGGCTGCGTGAAGAAGGTTTTCAAGGGGATCGGAAAGGGACTGGGAGTCGCGGCCAAGGTGGCTGGCACGGTGGCCATGGGGATCGCCAACCCGGCGAGTCTGATCCCGGCGGCCGCCTCGCTCGTCTCGAAGATTCCCGGCGTTTCCAAGGTCACGGACGCGGTGCAGAACGGCATCAACAAGGTCGAGGGCTGGACGCAGACGGGAATGGGCTATGTCCAAAAGGGCATTCAGTTTTCGAAGGACATCGCCGCGATTTTCGGAAATTTCGGGGGATTGGGGTGAATGCTCTTGTTCCAAATAGGACGATGAGATAGGGAGCGCGAAAGATGGAAGGATCCGACGAAAAGCCGGTGACGGCATCGCAGCTGCAGACGATCCTCGGCGAACGCCTCATCGAGTTTTATCGGAGGATCGTAGAGCCTGGGATTGAGAGGATCTTCGAGGAAAAATTCGAGGAGAAAATCGCCCCTCTCCGCGACGGGATGCACCAGGGATTCGACGATTTGTGCAAGAAATACGAAATGCTTCACAACGAGTACGTTGTCATCAACTATAGCCTGAACCGTCTTGAAAAGAAGATGGATAGGGTGGAGTTGAGGATGGATTCCGTCGAGTCGGAGGTCTCGGAAGTGAAGGATCGCCTCGCCGGAGTTGAGAGGAAGCTCACCCACTAAGAACGATTTATCTCTACGGAAACCGGAACTGGCTGCCGAAGACGAGCTGAAGTTCTCCGTAGACCCCGCCGTATCCCCGATTGCCGCTGGCGCTGTCCGAGGCGTTGCCGATGCCGCCGATGCCGATGTCGCCGCCAAGGTACATATTGGCGCCTGGGCCGTCGGCCAGGTTCCTATGGAAGAACCAGCGGACGCCGACGTTCAGGAGGCCGCCGAACTGGTCGGGTTGTTGGGGCATCGTCGGGGTGCCTGGGGGCGCGATATCGTGCACGAACGTCAGGTCGACCGGGAACATGAGAGTTCCGTCCAAAAGGAAGGGGCGGATCCCCGCGCTGATGCGTTGCTGGTAAAAGCCGCGGTCGCTGTACAGGGCCGTGTAGCAGGCGCCGCCGCCCCAGCCGTTGTAGGGATAATTCGGCGGGCCGCCGTCGCTGGTGGCCGCCATGAAATCGAGGCACAGGCGTCCGCCGGCTCCGGCAAAGCCTTCCGCCTCGAAATGAGGGGTGGTGGTCTGGGATCCCAGCGCCCCTCCGATCAAGCCCACCAGCTCCAACCGCGGCAGGAAATAGACTGTCCGTCTCTGAAATGTCGGTCCGTCCGGCTCACCCATAAATTCCTCCGAGGGGTTAAGGCGCTCGTTGGTTGTAAAGGATCGCCGGCGTACTGTTGTACGTCGGGATCGTTCCCGTCGGCACGCCACCACCCTGGTGAGCGGCCGCCCCCCGTAAGACATTCGGCATGAATCCAATCACGCGGCCCTGGGCCGTCGAGGCGGCGGTCGGGTCGCGGTCGGCCGGCAGGCGCGTGTTGATGACGCCGCCGCGGACGACCACGAAGCCGCTGCCGTCGCTCGTCGGTAGCGTCAGCCACCAGCCGTTGTTGATCAGGAAGTCGCGTCGGGCCGAAGGTTCCTGCGCCCAGGGCGAGAAGAGAACGCCGCCGGAGAGCGTGAGCGGATCGTTCGGCACGCTGATGCGGTAGTTGAAGGCGCCCAGCATGTCGACGTTGATGCCCGTGTCGATGTAGGTGCGGTCCGCGCTCGCGCCGGAGATCGTCGAGCGGTCGACCACGCTGGAAGACGCGAAGTTCGAATCGTAGGCCGGGAACTGGTCGGCGTGATGCACGAACCAGGTGATGTTGTCGGCCGTGATCCCCAGGCTCGTCGGCACGTACCAGTACATGAAGGTGTCCACCGTGTCCGGGGTGTTCTCCGTGCTCGTGAGGTGGAAACGCGGATGGTTGAAGTCGCGCGTGATCGTGTTGTAGGCGCCGCCCGCCGGTGTGCTGAGGTAAGAATAGCGGCGCAGATCCTCCATCATGAGCAGGAAGCGCTCCGTCGGCGACGAGAAATGCCGCATCGTCGGGACGGCGGCGGACGGCGGATTGAGCAGGGCGGTGGCGGCGGCCTGGATGACGGGGACGGTGAAGACCGTGTTGAGCCTCGTTTCCGTCAGCAGTTCGGAGAGCGGGATGCGTCCCGCCGTGATCCAGCGGCTGGCGACGGCCCCGGTCACGCCCAAATGCGAGGTCAGGTCGGAGGTGATGGCCGCGGCCGAGGCGTCGGGGCCGATGCGCAGGGCCGGATTCGCGGCGTCGGTGGTGTCGAGCGTGAGATATTCGACGACGCGCGAGCTGCGGCTGACGGCGGAGAAGGGCTCGCGCGAATCGTAGGCCAGGATGTTCCCGTCGGTGGCGTTCGCGCTGGCGGTGATGCGGCCCGCCATCTGGGCGAAACGGTTGGCGTAGTAGGCGTAGGTATCGACCGGGCGCGGGTTGATGAGCGTCAGCGCGTTGGTGCCGAAGGTCTCCAGCGTCAGGGCCGGCCGGTCCGGGAGGCGCATGCGGTCGAAACGGGCGTCGATGTCGGCGCCCGGCATGTCTTCGTGCTGATCCATGATCATCAGCGTGCGCCCGCCGCTCAAGGGGACCAGGCGGAAGGTGCGCGCGTCGGCGGCCAGGTCGCTGCCGGAGCCCGACGCCATGCGGATGACGGAGATGTTGCCGTCCGTCGAGGAGGTCTGCGTCAGGCTGAAGCGGTGATCGCCCAGGAGGACGCCGGCGTCGGTCGCGCCCGTCAGAGTGCCCGAGGACACCCAGGGATCCCAAGTCCGGGACGACGTGGACGTCAGGACGCCGGCGGCGGCCGCCGGGGTGATCGGAAGGACGGCCATGAACTCCATGTCCGAGCCGTCGTTCGCTCCGGAAGGGGCGACGTGATAGCTCGGATCGGCGAAATCGTGCGTGTGGATCGGGCGCATCCCGCCCGTGGTCGTCCAGAAGGCCGGCGTGCTCGAACGGATCGTTCCGAGGGCGATGGCCATGCGCTGGCTGAAGCGCCGGAAAGATCCGCCGGAGTCGGCCATGTAGGAGTTCACGAGGGCGGTGAGCGTCGGCTCGTCGATGGCCGAGGCGACCGCGGGATTGCGGCGGACGGCGGTGACCAGATCGCTCATTTCCAGGCGGCCGCTGCGGATGATGCGGCCGACTTCGTCGCTGTTCGCTCCCAATAACAATTCCAGATTGCCCGCGAGGTCCGGATCCAGCCGCGGATCGGCGCCGGTGCGGGCCTCGCGGATGATGAACAGGGTGCCGGCGGCGCCGTCGGGACGGTACAAGGGGCGCTGGGCGTCGTTGACGATCATCGGTTCGCCCGTCCCGCTGCGCGGCGGCGGGTTCGGGAACTCGCGGGACATATGAAGGGCGTTCTGGAGGGCGGTCAAAATTTGCTGCGGACCGTCGGCGGCGCCGGCGGGGATGGAGACGTCCAGCGGATCCATGTCGATGTAGACGCGTCCGCGGCCCGGGGGCAGGAAGGCGTCCATCAAGGGCATCGAAAGGACCTGCTCGGACATCGTCACCATGTGGCCGACGTTGGCGGCCGGGTCGCTCGTGTTGATCTGCGTCTGGTAGTTGCGCCACTGGTCGGTGGTCCACGCCATCCATTCGTTCAAATCGGTCGGCGGGGCCGTGACCACCGGCGGCGTCGGCGGTGTGGCGACGAGCCTCATGGCGCCGGTGGCGCTCACGCGCACTTGCAGGCGCGGCATGTTGGCGTCGGTCATCAGGCCGGAGGACAGATCGATGGGACGGCCTCCGATCGTGAGGGAACCGCCCAGCCGCGAGCCGAGCGTCATGCCCGTCACGTCGAAAACCATTTCGCCGGCGTCGACCGAGCCGTTGATGTCGCGGGCGCGGGAGGAGGACGTCAGCGTCAAGGCCAGGTTGGAGCCGTCCCCGTCGCGCGCGCCGAAATTCACTTCGAACGGCGGCAGGTTGCCGTCGGCGCCCGGGACGGCGCGGAAGGTGACGCGGCCCGCTCCGTCGCGGGCCACTTCCCACTGCTGTCCGTTGGCGACGGCGGAGAACTCGGCCGTGACGTTGGTGAAATTGATGCCGCCCGGAAGCGCGATGCTCGGGATCGTCACGCGCGCCGGTCCGATGTCGCCGGCCGTCCAGCGGCTGGTGAACCCGCCGGTGGAGGTGTTCAAATCGATGTTGCCGCTGAAATTACGGATGGGGACGTTGATGGCGGTGCCGGCCGGGATCGTATTGGCGCCGATGGTGACGTCGCTGGTCAAGCTTCCGGAGAGGCCCGTTTCCGGGACGGTCAGGGCGATGTGGGCGCCGGAAGAGTCCGCCGTTCCCGAGATGCTGTAGGTCGTGGAGACGTGCGCCGTGCCGGCGCCCAACGTCACGCGGTTGCCGTCCCGCATCGTCGTGGCGGTGACGGTCAGGTCGCCGGTCAATTGGGGCGTCGTGCCGCCGCCGTTGAAGGAGACTCGGCCCGTGCGCGGGTTGACGGTGGCGCGGAAGGACGACGTGCTGCGCAGGTCGCCGGCATAGGTGTAGGTGACGCCGTCGCGTTCCTGCGTGAAGGCCACGTGCACGGTTTCGGGCGGGCGTATGCCGAGCGTCAGACGGCTGGGGTTGCCGGAGACGGTCAAGCCCCCGCCGTTCAGGTCGACGGTACCCGTCACGGGCAGGCCGGGACGGTTGATCGCCAGGTGCTGCTCGCCGAAGGGGAGATTCAGATCGAAGTTCGGATTGGCCGGCCGTCCGCTGATCCGGCCGCTGCCGATCGCGCGCAAAGTTCCCACTCCCGGCATGGCCGCCTCCACGAGGACTTGGGAGAGGGGGATATTGAGATCCGTGTCCGGATCGAAATCGTAATAACGGACGCTCGCGGCCTCGGATCCCGGACGCGTGTACGGGAAATCGCGCAGGTGGCGCCTTAAGTCCGCGCCGATTCGGGCGCTGGCCGTGATGGCCTCGCCGTCGAC
The DNA here is from genome assembly GCA_036274695.1 of bacterium. Lineage (GTDB taxonomy): Bacteria > UBA10199 > UBA10199 > JACPAL01 > DASUFF01. The sequence goes on from DASUFF010000113.1 coordinate 20,850, forward strand.
GTTGACGGTCGTGTTGCCGGCGATCACGACGTGGCCGCGGGCGTCGTCGGAGATGCGGATGCTCGCTCCAGAGAGCCGAACGCCCGAGCCGCCGATCTCGCGCACCGTGCCGTTGAGACGAAGGTCCATGCCTCCCAAGGTCGGACGGAAATCCGGGGGGACGAATTCGCCCGGGACGGCGGTGTGTTTGTCCACGAGCCCCATGGAGCCGGTGAGCGTGCCGGTCATCTCGAAGGTGCGGCCGCCCATGGCGGTGAAGCGGACGCGTTCGATCCGCGTATTGACGGAGGCCGTGTGCGTCACGCCCGAAACGTGGCCGCGGGCATCCGCGGTGTCCGAGACGAGTCCCAAGCCGGCGAGCAGGCGGTCGGTCGCGCTTCCGTTCCGGATCGAGGCATTGATGTGGTTGCCGCCGACGTGGACATCGGCGCCGACGTTGTATTCGGGAAGGACCAGCCGGTCGATGTGCATCCCGCTGCGCGTGAACGTGGCGTCCAATCCCAGCCCGCTGAACCCGAACGTGGCGCTGCCGCGCGCGGGAAGCGGGTTGAAGAACTCGGCGCGCGACGGCGAGAGGACCCCGTTTTCCACGTGAATCCGGTGGATCTCGTCGGCCGTTCCGACGTGCTCGCCGCTGGCGGTGATCGGACTTCGCGTCGTGAATCCCATGATGGCGGCGCTGACCAACAGATTGCCCTCCGCGTTGCTCTGCCTCAAGGTTTCCCCCGCCAGGTCGGGCGTGAAGCTCGCGTTGTAGGAGAGCTCGCCGTTGCTGAGATCGAGGGTCGCGTGCAGGCTGCGGAGGATGGAGTTTTCGAGTCCGACGGCCGCGGTTTGGTCCTGCAGGAGCCCCCCGCCGAGGATGAGGGCCGCACTGCTTGCTCCGAGTTCGGGGGCGTCGACCGTGACATGCAGGTCGCCCGGGGCCGAGCCCAGGGGCGAGCGGGTGCCGGTGATGTTGAACGTGACGGCGTTCTCGCCGGTTAAGGGACGCAGGACGACGTCGCCGCCCTGAATCGATCCCGAATCCATGAGGATGCGGCCGCTGCCGCTGGCCGGATACAACGGTGAGTCCCGAAGCAGGGCCGTCAGATCGCCCGGCTGTCCGGAACACACGCCCGCCAAGGTGCTCAAGGCGAGGGAGGCGGCCCGGAACGTGTCGTTGCCCAGATTGTCGCGGTCGCCGCGCGGGTCGAGGTTCAAGGTCACGTCTTCGAGGCGGACGTTGTGGATCTCCGATCCGGGATTCGTTTCCCCGTTGCAGGAGACGGTGGGGGCGTGGCGGATCGTTCCGATGCTGGCGCGGGGGATCACGGCGCGGAAGCCGCCGGTCTCCTCGTTGTAATGCATTTCCAAGGTCAGATCGACGTCGGTCAGGGTCACCGTCGGGGACAGTCTCAGTTCGGGAAGTCGGATGTGGGCGTTGCTGACGGGGCCGACTTCCGGGACGAGCGGGTCGCCTTCGCGGGGGTTGGCGACGATCCGGAAGCGGACGCCGGCCATGTTCACCAGGTTTTCGAGGCGTCCGCCTTCCCGCGCTTGGGCGTTGAAGAAGGACTGGAGAAAGGCGCTGGCCGGGCCGGGGATGGAGCTCATCCGCTGGCCGAACAGCGTTTCCGTCAGCTCCTCGGTGACGTTCATCGGGGAAATGTCCCGGCCGAAGAGCGTCATGGGCAGGGAAAGGTTAAGATAAGTGGCCGTCGCCCCGAAGGTGATCGCTCCGGTGTTCGGGTCGGTATTGATCTGCAGCTGGCTGATCGTCGCGTCGCCGACGCCCACGATGCCCCCTCTCTTCACGAGGGGAGGGAAGAAGTCGATCGTTCCGCGCAGGCGTCCGTTCTCGACGAAGAGGCGGGCGTCCATCCAGCAGTTGGCGGGGACGACCACGCCGCCGCGGTAGGTGCCGGCGTTCATGGGGCCCGCAAGCTGGATTTCGATATTGCCGCTGTCGGTGATCTGCGGCAGGAGGCCGGACAAGACCGCTTCGCAAGGGGCGCCGGAAAGGGTGCGGCCCAGGCTCGTCAGGTCGTTAATGGAGGATTCCAGGCAGTGCGGCGAATCGACGCGGACGGGAGCCGCGGGGCCCGGAGGCGGCGGAGGCGGTGCGTCGGCGGTGAGTCGGGAGCCGGAACCGTTTCCGCCTGTGATGATGGGATCGCCCATTCCTAAACCTCGTTTAGCTGACCTTCGTCGTGGTGGTGGTCGCTTCCTCGGTGGTCGCGTCCTCGATGGCATCCTTCGGTCGGTCAGCGGCGGACCCCGCCGGAGCGGGCGACGGCGTCCGCGTGAACAGGCGGCGGAAGAAACCCTGCTGGCGTTGCTTGCTCCCGGATTCGGGGGGGCGGGCCGCATTGAGCTCCGCCTCGAGTCTTTTGATCTTACGGCCGCGGCGGATGATCATGATGGCCGACGGGACGCCGATCACAAAGATGGTGATACCCAGCAGAATCGCGGTCAGGGCCTGATCCGAATGATGGCCTTGCTCCCGGTGCTCGCGCATCTCCTCGACGCTAGCCTTGTAGCCCTGGCAGAAGGGATCGCGGCTTCCCGGCGCGCAGTGGCCCTGATTGGGCGGAAGCGAGGACTCATGGGGGATCGCCGCCGGGGCGGGGTCGTTCCGGCATCCGACCAAAACGGTTCCTAGGGCGACGCCGGCCATGGAGGTGGCCAGAACGTAGCTGCCGGACGAACGGCCCGTCGAACCGTCTTGCAGAACAATGGCTTGGGTCGCCAGGGTGGGCGTCAGGGCGGTGTTTACGACCAAACTCGGAATCACTGTTCCTAAGGGCGCCGTCATAAAGCAAACCTCCTGGAGTTCATCCCCATCAAGCCCCCCTATCGTCACAAAATTGTGAATGTTGCGTGGAACAATCCAAATTTTTTAAGGATTCCGAGGGCTTGTTTGACGCGGCCCGGCGCGGACTCCAAAAAAGTCAAGAGTTATCTGCTGATAATGGGAAGTTTTTTAGACAAAAAGCATCACACGCCCGCATTTTGGGCCCAGCGGTAAAACATGCCGGGTGAAACCTTGAGCCGGCGGGCGGCGTGATAGGGCTTTTCTTCGGCGAGGCGGAAGGCGGCGCGGAAGACGTCCCGCTTGATCTCTTCGAGCGGCGTCCCGGGGGCGTAAGGATAGGGAAGGTGCAGGAATTCCTCGCGCCTTCGGCGGAAACGCTCGCGGCGGAGGCGGTTGTAGAGGGTGGCCGGGGCGACACGGAGTGAACGGGCGGCCGCCGCCACGTCGAAATCGAAGTGCAACAAGGCCTTGGCCATGACGACGGTCTCGATCTCGCGCCAGGATTTTCCCTCGTCCAGCAGGGGCCGGTACTGGGACGACGGGGCGGCCGCGGCGGGAGACGGCGCGCGGGTAGGAAGCGGCGCCGTTTCGAGGAGACTCTTCCGGTCGCCCTCGGGGAGATCGGCCAATTGCAGGATCTTTCCGTCGGAGAGGGCGCAGGCCACCCGGATGCGGTTGCCCAGCTCGCGGACGTTGCCGGGCCAGGGGTAGACCAGGAAGGCCTTCATCAGCTCGCGCGAAATTTTGGGAGGCTTCGCCGCTCCCTGTTCGTCGGCGAATTTCTGGGCGAAGGACCGCGCCAGGAGCGGGATGTCTTCCTGGCGCTCCCGCAGGGGCGGCAGATCCACCTGGATCTCGGCGATGCGGTAGAACAAGTCCTCGCGGAAGGCGCCTTCCGCCATGCGCCGGCGCAGGTCGCGGTGCGTGGCGGTGACCAGCCGCACGTCGATGGGGAGGGGCACCGAGTCGCCCAATCGAACGATCTCCCGCTCCTGCAAGGCGCGGAGGAGTTTCACCTGAAGCCCCAAGTCCAAGTCCCCGATCTCGTCCAAAAACACCGTCCCGCCGTTGGCCTCCTCCAGCAAACCCTTCTTGTCCGTCTTTGCGTCGGTGAACGCGCCCGCCTTGTAGCCGAAGAGTTCCGATTCGATCAGGTTGGCCGGCAGGGCCCCGCAGTTGACGGCGATGAACCGCCCCGACTTGCGCGCGCTGTTCTTATGAAGGGCGCGGGCGATCAGTTCCTTGCCGGTGCCGGACTCTCCCTGGACCAGGACGGAGAGATTCGACGCGGCGATGCGGTCCAAGAGGGAAAAGACCCGTTCCATGGCGGGGCTCCGGGCCACGATGTCCGGATAGGCCTCGCGCGGCGCGGCCAGGCCCTCGCGGATCATCGATTCGTAGGCGTCGATCTTCTGGCCGGCGTCCTTCAGGTCGATTTCCAAAGATTTGTTCTTCTCGGCGATGCTCGCGATCAGCCGAGCGTTCTCGATGGCCAGTCCCGCCTGGCCCGCGAAGGAAAGCAGGATCTCCTCGGCGCGCGCGTCGAAGAGGCCGGGGCGGAAGCGGTGGATGAGATAGAGGACGCCGATCACTTTTTGCTGGGCCCTGATCGGCGCGCAGAAGACGGATTTCAGCCCCAATAAGATGACGGATTCGTTCGCCTTCAGTTCCTTGTCCTGGCCGGCGTCGTCGACGGCCAGCGCCTTGTCCTCGCGCAACACGCGCTCCGCCACGCTCCGGCTGATCTGCGTGAGGCCCTCGTCGACGGCGATGTTTAAGGAGGAAGCGACGGAGAGACGGCCGCGCTCGTCGGCCAATAAGACGAGGCCGCTCTCGGCGGACGAAAGGCTCAAGGCATGGCGGAGGATCAGCTGCAGGAGGCGGTCGAGCTCCTTTTCCGTGAGGAGAGATTGGTTGATGTCCAAAACGGCGCGCAGCCAGGGCGCGTCTTGGGGGGCCGAAGTCTCGGGCCGGGGGGCGGACGGTTCGGCCTTCCGGACGGGCGCGGGGGCGGCGTCGCTTAAGGTGGGCTGGCTCGGATCCACGGGGGAGCGCTTCCTTAAGAACTCCACGCGCTCTTTCTGCTCGGCCGTCTTGGCGTGGTACTGGAGGTCCGGATACAGGGCGGCGAAGTCGTCGAAACGGCCCTGGTCGAGGGAGAGATTGGCCAAGGCCAAGAAGACGAAAAAGGAAAAGGCCTCGAGCGACTTGTCCGAAGCCGCGAGTTTTCGCGCTTCCGACAATAGCTCCCGGGCCGTTTCGAAGTCCGAGCGCTCTCTCGCCAGCTCTCCCAGCTCCAACGTGGCGCGAAGTTTGAGCGAGGTCCCGTAGACGGACGGTTCGGGGAGGCGCCCGATGAGCTTTAAAGACAGCTCGAGATGCTCGCGCGCCGGTTCTTCCAGCCCCAAATCCTTCTGGATTCCTCCGATGTTCTGCGCCACCGCCGCGGCCGCCGCATAGTCCTTGCGGTAGCGCGCGAGGTCGAGGGCCCGCTGGTAGTATTCGATGCCTTCGTGCGGTTTGTGCTGGTGATTCAGGGCGTTGCCCAGGCCGTTATAGGCGCGCAGGAGCATGTCCCACTGGCGAAGGCGGCGCGCGCCCGCGGCGGCGGCGCGGTAGTGCTCGATGGCCTTCTTAAAGGAGGACGTGTTCAGGTGGCACTCGCCCAGTTGGTAGTGGGCCCTCAAGATCTGGGCCTCGTCGGCGCGGCCCTCGAAGAATTTAAGATATTGTTTCTGGACGTCGATGGCTTCCGCGTAGCGCGACTTCTGCATGAGGGCGGCGGCCAGGTCGTTGTTGACCACCTGGGACTTCTCCTCGTCGCTCAACTCCTCTTTCCAGCGTCGGTGCGTTTCCTCGAAACGGGCGATGGCCTCGTCGATCTTTCCGGAGCGCATGAGGGCGAAGGCTTCGAAGTTCCGGAGGCGGAGGATCAAGGCCGGGTCCGTGGCCGCGCTCTCTTCAAGCAGGGTCTTGGCGGATTCCAGTTCGCTCAATGCCTCATAGATGTGGCCCGATAGGATGGCCAGCCACGCGCGGCGCTCCAGGATCTCCGCTCGGCGCTTCAGCCGCGTCTCCTGATCGGGGATGAGCTTCACCACGCGCTCGCATTCCTTCACCAGAGCGCCGGCGCCGCCGGTGTCGCCGGCCCTCAGGGCGTCCCGCATCTTGCGGATCAACAGGGCGGTGCGCTCGTCGGGCCGGTCGTCGGAGACGCGTGAGATCTCTTCGTCGGCCACGGGCTCTTCTTCCAGCACGGCGTCCAGGTCCACGCCGCCTTCGCGGAAGACGGCCAGGTTCCAGCGGCCCTCGGCGTCCAGCAGGCCCTTGCGGCGGCAGAGGGCGGAGAGCAGGCGGACGGTGCGTCCCGGATGGCCGTGCGTCTCCTCGAAGATGGCGAGCGCCAGCGTCATCGGCGGGTTTTCGTCTCGGGAAGACAGCCGGATCAAGTCGCGGACTTCCTCCGGCGTGAAGGGGCGCAAGGACAGGGCCGTCAGCGGGATTTTCCGCCGTGCGGCCGTTTCCCGAAGTTTTTCGAGATCGGCCGTGGAAAGGGCGACCAACAGGCCGCGCGCGGAGGCGGCCAATTTCGAGAAGACCTCGTTCCAGTCGGGCGGGGCGTCGGCGTCGAGGGTGACGATCGCGTCCTTGCCGGCTCCCGCGAGCGTCTCGGCGCCGATGGAGCGTACCGAAAGCCCGGCGAGCTCCAGGTCGTACTTCATCTCCTGCAAAAGACGCGACTTGCCGACGCCGGCGTCGCCCGCCACCGCCAAGATCGAAAACGAGGCGCCCCGGCTCCACTCCCGGACGGACTCCACCGCGTCCTCGCGGCCGATCCAGCGCTCGCTGACCACCGGCGCCTCGGCCGCTTGGGCGCCCGACGTCTCCCCGCGCGCCTGCTGGAGCTCGTTCATCACCGCGCGCGCGGAGCGAAAGCGGTCGCGCGGGTTCTTGGACAAAAGCTGCATGAGGATGCGGTTGAAGTAGGGCGGGACCTCGGGGTTGAGCGTGCCCACCGGCGCGGCCTTTACCGCCGTCTGGGCCTTCAGGCTCTCCATGGGGTCTTGTCGGAAAAAGGGATTCGTCCCCGTCAGCGCCTCATAGAAGGAGACGCCCAGGGAATAGAGGTCGGCCCGCTCGTCCACCGAATCGCCCAATACCTTTTCGGGCGCCATGTAGGCGCCGGTCCCGGAGCGCGCGCGCAGCCGCGGATGAGCCATTCCCAAATCCAAAATCTTGGCGAGAGGGCCGGAGCTCGTGGCGACGACGAAGAGGTTGGAAGGCTTCAGGTCTCCGTGAAGGGCGGGGGCGACGTGGATGGCCTCCAATCCCTCCAGACATTGAAGGAAGATCTCCTCGGCCTTGGCGAAGGGCTGGTCTTCCAGGAATTCCGTCAGCGGCCGGCCGCGCAGGAACTCCTGCGTGTAATAAAGGCGCCCGAGCTCGCGATCCCATCCAAAATCGCCGATGCGGACGACGTTGGGATGCTGGATGTCCTTCAGAAGAGAGAACTCGAACTTGAAGGCGTCGATCCAACCTTCCGCGTTGGCGTTTTCGGGCGGGACCTTCAGGAGTTTCAGCGCCCACTCGTCCTTGTCCTTCCGGACTTGAAAGACTTCTCCGCTCAATCCCTCCCCTAAGCGCTTCAACACGCGGTACTGGCCGTCGATGGTGTCGGGGATGTCGAGATCCATAAATAAGATATTATTCTAAATTTAAATCACTT
>DASUFF010000114.1:0-5758 GCA_036274695.1 bacterium
TATCCTCCTGACGGAGGACTTGGCTGAACACAAGATCGTGCGTATCCGTGCCGGCGGCGACCTCGTTCCTGTTCTGGATATGGCCGACCTCATTGCCATGAAAAAGAAGGCCGGACGGCCTCAAGATCTTGAAGATGTGCGTGCCTTGGAGGCGCTGAGAAAGGGGAAGCCGTGAGACCGGTTCAATATTTTACCCCTGAATATTTGAAAGAATGCAAAAAGATGTCGCCGGAAGACCGGCTGCAATTTTTAGAAGATTTTCGGAAACTCCAAGATCGTCGGCCGCCCGCGAAAAGTAAATTGATAAGCCTTCGCATCGACGAAGCGCTGCTGGAAAGATTTCGGGAGAAGGCTAAGGCGGCCGGACTGCCTTATCAGACGTTGCTTAAAAATCTCATTCGCGACTTTCTGGCGCGCTGAGGAATTCGAGGCCAATATGATCCGCGTCAGCATCCTGTATCCCAAAAAAGACGGCGCTCGTTTCGACGTCGACTACTACGTCAAGATGCACATGCCGCTCTCCCTTAAGCTCCTTGGACCTTCCTTAAGGGGCGTGAGCGTCGAGCAGGGGCTGGACGTCCCGGCGCCGGGTGTGGCTCTGGCCTTCGTGGCCGCCGCGCATTTCCTTTTCGACTCGGTGGAGGCCTTCATCGCCGCCTTCACGCCGCACGCCGCCGTCCTTCAAGGCGACATGCCGAACTACACGGACATCGTGCCCGTCATCCAATTCAGCGAGGTGAAGATCTCGCGGACGGGCGAGCCTCTTTCCTCGCCGCGCCTGATCGAAGCGCCGACGGTGATCCCGGCCGCCGGCACTAAGCCGAAAATCATTCGCGAGCACGTCGGGCGGGTGAATACGAAGACCGCCGAGATCAGCATCGCGCACATGACGAGTCCCGCGGGTTGGGAAGAGCCGGGGCAGACGCCCCAGTTCGACGAATATACGATCGTGTTGAAAGGCGTCCTGACCGTCGCCTCGAAGACGGGGACTTTAAAAGTAAAGGCGGGACAATCCGTGATCACGCCGGCGGGAACCTGGGTGCGCTACAGTACGCCGGACCCGGAAGGCGCCGAATACATCGCGATTTGCCTGCCGGCTTTTTCGCCCGAGACCGTCAAAAGAGATTCTTAGATAACCTACAAAATCAGGCTGCAACCGCCCGCGGAGGCGCCTCGGTTCGACGGCAGGTCCTTCGGGTCGAAATGGTCGAGTCCCGCGCCTCCTCCTCCGCCGATACGGGCGCATTTTTCGAATTCATCGAAGCCGTATTGATCGACGATCTCGAACGGTTTCAGCGTCAACAGATCCGCCGCCGGGATGCGGCAATCGGGAAAGGCGGCGAGGTTGATGTGGCATTCCACGTCGCAGGCCGGTCCGCCGTCGCACTCTTCTCCCATCTCGACGACGTCATTGCCGCAGACGGGACTGGTCGGCGCCGCCGGCTCCGCCGCGGGAGGGACGGCTTCCGGAGCGGGCTCGGGCGCGGGGGCCGGTTCGGGCTGAGGTTCCGCCGGCGGAGAAGCGGGAGGCGGAGAGGGCGGAGGCGTCTCGGCGGGCGGCGGAGGGATCGGGGTCCCGCAGGCCTGGGGGCTTCCGCCCTGCGAGACGCTCTCCTCGCAGCATTTGAAATTCTCCGGGTCCGCGTCCAGGTCGAACCCCGCCTCGCAGCATTGGAAATCGACCGAATCGGTTCCGAAACGGCCGCATCCCTCGGGCTCGGGCGGAGGCGGCGCGGGACAGTCCGGGAGGGGCGAGTGGATGCAGACGCCGAGGCCCTGGCCGCCCACGGTGTCGCTTTGCGTTCGCCTGCAGAAATCGAAGGTGCAGGGGTCCGAATCCTCGCAGCTCGACGGATCGGCGGTCGAGCACAACGCCGGCGCCTCCTGGGCGGAGAGACTTGCCGCCCCGATGATGCCGCCGATCAGTGACAGGGCGATCCCGAATAATAATTTTGATCTCATGAACCGTTGCGATTGCAAGCGGCGCGCCAACGGGGGTTGGAACTTAAATGATTGAAATGTTTCGCAGCCGGAGGGTCGTAGGGGATATTGGGACGCCGACTGCGGCGGCGACCGTCGAAAAGCGTCGAAGCGATCGCCTTAGCGTTTCTCGTAGACGATGTCGCAGCTTCCGATCGCGTCACCCGTGCAGGTGGCGTCGGCCGTTGTATCGCTGAAATGGCCGACGCAGGTGATGTCGCCGTTGGAGACGTTGAAATCTCCGTTGACGTCGATGCTGCCGGAGAGGTCGGCCTGCTCGAAGGTGATGACGTCGCCGCTCTGGGTGATGTCCAGCGTCTCGGAGAAGACGCCGGGACATTCCGTCAACGTGAGGTCGTAGGTGCCCGCCACGTCGGGGATGTTCTGGCCGCAGCCGGCCGTCCCACCGGTCAGGAAGGCGGCGCTGGTCGCGATCAAGGTCGCGAGAAAGGCTATGTGTCTCATCATCTTATCCTCCTCATTGGTAATACTGCAAAAGATCGAATATGTTGTGAATGTTCACGGTGATCTTGAATCCCTCATTGCCTTGGGCGGCGTCCAAGACCGCCAGGAAGCTTCGCCCCAACCGGACCCGGACGCCCCCGCCGAACGAATGATTGAATCCTTTCAAGGAAAAATTCTCGATTCCGGAATAGACGCGTCCGGCGTCGAAGAAGACCGCGCCGTCGACGCTCTTCCACAGCGGAAAACGCTGCTCGACGTTGAAGACCACGCTCCCCTTGTCGCGAAAGCGGCCTCCGGGAAAGCTCCTTAAGCCCCTATCATAGTCCATGACGGCCAAATGGTAGAAAGGAATCTCGTTCCCGCTTCCTTTCTCCAGGAACTCCCATTCATTATGGAGCCAGAGCACGTAGCGCGGACGCCAGACCCGAATGTAATGCTCCAGCTCCAATCCCACTTTGTTGTAGCTGTGCGTGTTGCTCCCCAGGTCTTGATAACGCTCGAATTGCACCCATTGCCGTCCTCCGCGTTCGGAGAGGATGGAGTGGTCGCGGGTATCGTGATCCAGCCGGAGTCCCCAGATGAAATAATTGATGTTCCGGTCGAATCCGGGGATCTCGTTCGGGAGAAAAACCTCCTCGACACTCGGGAGACTCCCCTTGCCGCTTCTCGATTGATTGATGTCGAAGCCGAAGTTCGTCGAAAGGACGAGACGGGGGACCAATTCGAACCCGACGCGGGCGCCCGTCCTCACTCGATCCTTGCCGTAAGACGCATGATCGCCCTTGTCCGAATCGTTGCCCAAACCGTAAAAGTCCTGCTCGAACTCCCTCCAGTAGCGGGTCACGAACCAGAACGAGAAGGCCCTGCCCCAGACGCGAAAGGCGGCGGGGTTTCCGAAGATGAGTTTGGCCCTCATCCCCAGGTTGGTGAAGAGCAGGTATTCGGCCTGTAGCTTGTAATCCTCCGCCAGCAGGTCGAGGGCCGTGAGACCGAGGCCGGCGCCGAAGTGGTTTCCGTCCGCGAGCCAGATTCTTGGATAGACGGCGAACCCCTTCTGCGTCCCGGTGGTATAGCCGAAGATCTTTCGCGTAATGGATAGAGCCTCGATCGCGTCCTCCGCCGCCTGAAAGGGAAAAGTCGACGCCCTCAGAAGCAGAAAGGGGGCGGCGACGGGCATCGGGCAGTTTTTTCCGGAATCGCAGAAAATGAACGACTTTTGTTGGGTCTCCGGCTGTTCGTCCGCCGACACCGGCAAGGCCAACGGCAGGAAGAAACCCAACAACAGAGTCCATTTTGGAATCCTCACCAGACACCCGCTCCGACCTCGACGACGTATCCCAGGTGGTCGACGGCAGGCACCCCGAGATTGCGGATGCCGAGGCGAAGTCCCCAGAACCGCGTCGTGACCTTTGTGATGGGGCGCAGGAAGGAATGCTCGAGATTGACGCGGAACTTCACGCCGCCCTCCACCGCGAAGTTCCGGTCGACGCTCCCGGACGGCTTCTTGTCCTTATCGTATCCCAGGGCGAAATACCCTCCCACCCAGCGAGAGGCCGACCGCGTGTAGAGGAGGGAATAGCCGAAATCCTGAAAATTATGGTCGTCCAGCGTGATGCGGTGCACGAGCCAACCGCCCGCGACCGGGACCTCGAAATTCTTGACGACGAGAAAGGGGACCGTCACCGCAAGGCCGTGGTCTCCGTCGTAGCGATACGCCACGCCGATCGACTTGAGGAAAGGCTCCTTCGTCAGCCATTTGGCCAGGTTGTCGCCCTCCGAAACCTCGGGCCAGTCCTTTTTCTTCTTCAACTGCTTCTCGGCGACCATTTTCCTCAGCTTCTCGTCGTCGGTGACGTTCGCGGGCCCCGGAAAAGGGCGCAGCCGGTAGACGGCCTTATTTCTAGTCAGCTCGCGGCGGTCCTTCACGAAACCGCCGTAGAGCGGGCTTGTCTTGGGCAGGGGAGGCACGACCAGATACTCCGGCGGACGGGGCTTGGTCATCCAGCTCTGGTAGCCCCCCGTGAGAAGCGAGCCGGAACGGATGATGTCGCGGACCCCCCAGGCGTCGTTCAAGCGCCTGTTGACGTCGTAGCCGGGGCTGTAGATCCCGTCGCCGTTCCGGTCCGGGCAGCTCGCGTGCTTGCCTTCCTCGACCATGACGGTCATGGGGAACTTCACTTCTTCGTCCTTCTTATCGAGGTACAAGGCGTTGTCGAACCAATCGATACCGTGGGCCTTGGCCAGGACTTTTCCGACCGAGATCGCATAGGGACAGGCGCAGTCGGGATTCCTGAGGATGTTCGCCTTGAATTCCACCGACTCGATGTCGTGGGGATGGCTCCCGACGCCCGCTTCCCCCGAATAGTAGAAGAAGTAATCCAGCTCCACGGCGTCGACGGAGTCCAAGTTTAAGGTGGAACGGTTCCTGTCCGAAAAGTCCCGGGTCACGGCCTCGTCCTTCCCGCCGTGCCGGGCGAAGACGTTGCGAAGGCGGTAATAGACGACGGGCGCGGCGGATTTGGATTCGAACGGCATTGCCTCCGGGAGACGGATCGCCTTGCCCGAGGTTCCTTCCAGAAGGGGTTCGTCGGGAGAAAAGGCCAAGATCGGACCGAGAGAGGCCGCCAACTCCTGGAAGGTCAAATCCGGAGACGATCCGCACCAAACGACGGTGGGATCGCTGGCGTGACTCGGGCACTCGTTATGCAGCCTGTCTCTCGCGTTGACTCCGGCGCCGCAAAAAAAAAGAGAGACGGCGACAAGCGCCGCCGCAAGGCGAGAGGTCACAGAAGGACACCCACCAGCTTGTCGAGGATCTTATCGACGGGGATGATCGTCAGGGTTAACGGCAGGAAAGGCAGCACGAGAAGGATCGCCATCCGCAGGACGGTCTCCTTGCCGAAGGGAACCGGTTGCATCCCCGTGACGATGTTGAAGCTGTTGGCCATGTCGGCCAGGGACTGGATGTCGGGACTGCCCACCAACGACTCGGCGGCGGGCGCCTCGCCCCGGATCCATTTTTCATTGAAGCGGCGCACATATTTTTGGGAGAGATCGCCGTAATCGCCCAGGCCGATCCGTTTGGCCTCCATCAATCGTAGGGAAAACGCCATCAACGGGACGAACAGCAGGGTCAACAAAACGACCACGAGACCCGCGATCTCCTGCTTAAACCCCAGGAGCGAGGCCGACTCGTGCCAGATCCTATTGCCTATCATGCCGGCCCAGACGATCGAATGCGCCACAAAGACCGGAGCGAAAGCATAGGCGCTGATGCTTAAGAATCCCAGACCTCCCGCTTTGTCGGGGTGGG
>DASUFF010000115.1:0-3040 GCA_036274695.1 bacterium
ATATGGCATTATGACTTACACTTCCGTCAGCTCGAAATTCCAGGTCGTCATCCCGAAGGAAGTCCGGGAGAGGTTGTCCATGAAGCCCGGGCAGAAGTTAATCGTCTACGAGCGGGGAGGGATTATCCATTTGATTCCGGATGTTCCTCTGAAGTCCCTTCGGGGGCGGCTCAAAGGAAGAGGGATCGGGTTGGAGGATTTGCGCGACAAATCGGACCGGTCCCTATGAACGTGATCGATTCCTCCGTCTGGATCGCGTACACCGAAGAATCGGCCGAGGCCGAAGAAGCGGAAAAATATTTCCAGAAGGCCGACCAGGTGATGGTGCCGACCTTGGTGATTCACGAAGTGTACCGGCAACTGCTCAAGAAGCTCGATCGGCAGGAAGCGATCTTTTACGTCGGCCAGATGGAGAAGGGCAAAGTCGTCCCTTTGGATCAGGAAATCGCGTTGTTCGCCGCGGAAATTCGCAGGCAGCACGGTTTAGGGACCGCCGACGCCGTCATTTACGCCACCGCTTTGATTCATGACGCCCCACTCGTCACCTTAGACAACGATTTTCGAAATTTGCCTCAGTGCGTGATGCTCGGCTGAGGTGAGCGTCCAATCCTTTGGACACTTATCCGCCTCGAAAAAGAAATAACCCTGCGCCTTCCGGACCCTCTCCTCGATAACCCGTCTTGGAGGCCGGAACCATGAGTCATAAGACCCACAAGATCAAAGACCCGTCCCTGTTTCGGAAGGTGAGCGCCGAAGACTACAACGCGGGCGAGAACGCGAAAGGCTCGCCGGTCCGCGTGGCCGACGTCAACGGCAACGGCCGGGTGGACACCCGCGACATTTTCGTCGCCAACGGATCGCACCCCGAGCTGAACCTCAAGCCGGGCGTGCATCGCCACCTGATGTGCATGGAGCGCTTCGAGGGGAAGACCGCGCTGAAGATCGGCAAACGGGCCCTGCACAACCTCAAGGCCTACAATCCCACGGGCGAGCTCGTCACGAAGGACCACCCGCTCATCGGCGTCTTCATCGGCTATCTCGGAGGGCGGGAGGATTTGACGCGGGGTCCGGACGGCTATGTCCCGCTGATCTACGTGGATGGCCGGTTCGACAAAGCCGTGGAAGGCTGCAGCTTCAACAAGTCGCTGACGGTCCGCGGGGGATTGAGCAAAAACATCCTGCGCCTGACCTATCGCAACGCCACCGGTCGCCATCGCGAAGTGTGGAACTTAAAGACGGGCCGGACGCGGGGAGGCTCCTAGCGGGCGCGCTCGCTCTCTATGCGCTCCCATTCCCGCTGGGAGAACGGGCAGAGCGGATTCAAAGCCAGGGCGGTCTTGATGCTGTCCATGGCCTCGGCCAGCCGCCGCATGCGCCGCAGGACGCGGGCGCGCTCGCAATGCGCCTGCGGCCGGTCGGCGTTCAGGCGGATGGCGGCGTCGGCGTCCTTCAAGGCCTCTTCCCAGCGCGACAGGCGGCGGTGGGTGACGGCCCTCTCCAGATAAGTCTTCGCGAACCGTCCTCCTTCCAGGTCGATGGCCCGGGTGAAGGACGCCAGCGCGTCTTCGCAACGGTCCATGCGGCGCAGGATCAAACCCTTCTCGAAATGGTCGCGGGCAAAGGCGCCGCGGTTCCGGCGGATCGCTTCGTTAATGGCCTGCAGGGCGTCGTCCAATTGGTCGACCTGCCGGTAGAGGGCCGCGATTCCGGCGAACGTGCGCGGATGGGGCCGGATCCGGATCGCCCTCTGGAAGTAGGCCAGGGCCTCGTCGTGGCGGCGGGCCTTGAGGTAGGCGGAGGCCAGCGAGCAAAGCGTGGACGGCCGGACGCGGCCTTCGGATATTTTTTCTTCGGCCAACGTCTTCAGAACGGCGTCGATCTCGGGATCCGGGTCCTTGTTGGGGACGGAGTAATCGAACGGATGAAACTCGAATTTGGGCCGGGCGGCCACGTCCGCCGCCGCCGGACGCGATTGCTGAAGGAAGCGGACGATGTCCGCCGCCACCGAGTCGGACTTCCACATGAGGTTCGCGTTCGGGCGCACGTCCTCGGGGTAGGGGGCGGCGCTCAAGACTTCCCTGAAGAAACCGTCCCGCGTCACCATCGGGACGCGGTCCACGGCCGTTTCGAGGAGCTCGCTGGACACCGGCTGGCCCGCCATCAGGCGCGAAAGGCTGTAGGCGGCGGCCAAGGGGATCAGGGCCTGATTGGTGATAATCGGCGGCATAAAGCGGCCGGGTTATCGAAGGAGGGCGGGTAAAAATTGCTAAATTTTTTCCGGCGGCCGGTTTAAGAAGCTGATGATCGTCTGTCCGTATTCCCTGCGATCCTTCACCGCGAGCCCGTCGATCTCCGCGATCATCTCGCGCGGCGAGTGCTCTACGATGATTCTTCCGCCTTCGGCCAGCAACCCCAGCTCCGCGATCTTGCGCAAAGCCGGATTCACCAGGTCCTTGTCGTAGGGCGGATCGACGAAGATCAGGTCGAAGGCCTCGATGCCGCAGCGTTTGGTCACCGTCCTCAAGTCCTCCGGCAGCTTCGAACGCAGGATCTTCGCGGTCTCCGAAAACCGGCAGAGTTCCAGGTTCTTTTGGATTACGCCGATGGCCTCCGGCGAGGCGTCGAGGAAGACGGCGAACTTCGCCCCGCGCGAGAGGGCCTCGATGCCGATCGCGCCCGTGCCGGCGAAGACGTCCAAGACGTTTAAGCCCGTCACGTCGAAGAGGATGTTGAAGATCGCGCCCTTCACCTTGTCCAAGGCCGGGCGGATCGCATGGGACTTGGGGCCGACCAGGGTGCGGCCCTTGGCGCTGCCGGCGATGACTCTCACGATGAAAATCTCCTTACAGGGGGCCTTATCCGCAAAATGAGGTCCAAAGTCCTCAGGAATCTGCGATTTGCCCATAATTATCTAATAATTACAATAAGTTGGTCATCGCCCCCATGGCATGCCGCTTGCTTCTTTAGTCTTTACCCCATGATTCCAGGAGAATTCCTGATCAGCGGCTATTTGCGCCGTCTTGGTCAGATTTTTGGTTCG
>DASUFF010000116.1:0-27983 GCA_036274695.1 bacterium
TCTCGAAGGACGCGCTGTGCATGATCGTCGAGCAGATGAGTCCGGGCGCGAGGAACTGGACGTAAGGATAGCCCTGGATGTTCTGGACAAACGAGCCCAGCCCGTAGCCCATCGCCAGGAAATACAGGACGGGCTCGCCCAAGCCTCCGATCAGGCTCGTCCACCAGTAGCGGGTCCAAACCAGGAAATCCCGATACCAGACTTTGAACGAATAACGGATGAAGATGATCATGATTTTATCGGCGATTTTCGAAAATGTTAATTTTAATTAACAAAAATATTTTAATAATTTATGGAAACTTTTTAGAAGACCCTCTCGATAATTAAGAACAACAGGGGGGATAATCATATGCCGGAGAACAAAACTCAACTCATTGCGCATCAAAAGGCCCATGGATTCTTTGGAATCTGGAATCAAGGCAAGTCCGGTTCCGGCGCGACACCGCCGACCCACTCGAACCAGGCGGCCCCGCGTTCCGAGAATTCAAGCCACTTCACCCTCGTGGGCCCGCTTTCCCTGACGCCCAACGTCCAGTTTGCCGCGAAGATCGAGGCCAACAGTGGAACGCTCCCGAACGGACGCCCCACGTACGCGTTGGGTCTCTTTTTTCAATTTTCTTTCGTTTCCGGTCAAAAAGCCGACCGCTAATCCCTGAGGTGCTCCCCGGTCAGCTTTAGAAAAACGCCCTCCAAGCTGTCGGCCGCATGCTTCGCGATCAGCGCCTCCGGACTCCCCTCTTCCACGATCTTTCCGTGGTCGATCAGCACGATCCGGTCGCAGAGCTGCTCGGCCTCTTCCATGTAATGCGTCGTCAGGATCGTCGTCACGCCCTGCTTCTTCAAGTCCCGGACCCTCTCCCACATGTCGTGGCGGGACTGCGGATCCAGGCCGGTGGTCGGTTCGTCCAAGACCAAAACCTCCGGCTTGTTGATCAGGGCCCGGGCGACCAATAGGCGCCGTTTCATGCCGCCCGAAAGGTGGTCCAGCTTCTCCTGCTTTTTATCGAGGAGATGGAAGAAGCCCAGGAGCTCGTCCGCCCGCTTCACGGCCTCTTTCTTGGGGATGTCGAAGTAGCTGGCATAGATGAGGAGGTTTTGCAGGACCAGGAGATCGGGATCGAGGCTCAGCTCCTGCGGCGCGATGCCGACGCGGCGCTTGATGGCGCGCGTGTTTCGGGTGACTGGAACGCCGAAGACATCGAGATCACCCGACGTGGGCGCGGAAAAGCCGTAGATCATCCGCATCGTCGTCGTTTTTCCGGCGCCGTTGGGGCCGAGAAAACCGAAGCACTCCCCTTTCTTCACGTCGAAGGAAATGCCGTCGACGGCGGTGAAGCCGTCGTAGCGTTTGACCAGGTCCTTGGCCCAAACGATGGAGTCGCCGTTCTCGCCCATGGGGCACGCACTCTGCCCGAGATTTCTTTCCCTTGCAAGGAACCTCAAAATCCTTACTAATACTGGGCCACCACTTATGATCCTGTACCCCGCGATCGACATCTTAGACGGCAAGTGCGTCCGCCTGACGCAAGGGAAATTCGACCAGGCCACGGTCTATTTCGACGATCCCTTGGACGCCGCCAAGAAATGGGCCGATTTGGGCGCCCAATGGCTGCACGTGGTGGACTTGAACGGGGCCAAGGAAGGCAAGCCGGTGAACGTCGGCCCGATCGAAAAGATCATGACCTCGATCGACCTGCCCGTGCAGATCGGCGGCGGCATCCGCACCCAGGACGTGGCCGAGATCTTCCTGACGATGGGCGCCGGCCGCGTCATCATCGGGAGCGCCGCCATCGAGGACCCGGATCTGGTGGAGATCCTCACCGTCAAATTCGAGGACCGCGTCGGCGTCTCCCTCGACGCCAAGGACGGCAAGGTCGCCATCCACGGCTGGCTGGATTTAAGCGACAAGGACGCCGTCGCCGTCGCCCAGCAGTTCGAGGGCATCGGCGTCCACAACTTAGTCTACACCGACATCGCCAAGGACGGCATGATGGTCGGCCCCAACTGGGAGGGCCTGAAGGCGATGATCGATTCGGTCGGCATGCATGTCATCGCCTCCGGCGGGATTTCGAGTCTGGACGACGTGAAGAAGGCCAAGGAACTGGGCGCGGGCGGCTGCATCTTGGGGCGCGCGTTGTACGAGAACAAGATCGACCTGCGCGAGGCCTTAAGTGTTGGCTAAAAGAATCATCCCCTGCCTGGACGTGGCCGAAGGCCGCGTGGTGAAGGGCACCAAGTTCGTCAACCTCCGCGACGCGGGCGACCCCGTCCTCGTGGCCGAGGAGTACGACCACCAGGGCGCGGACGAACTGGTCTTTTTGGACATCACCGCCTCGCACGAGAAGCGCAAGATCATCTTAGACGTCGTGGAGCGCACCGCCGAGCGCGTCTTCATGCCGCTCACCGTCGGCGGAGGCATACGCAACCTCCAAGAAATTCGCGACCTGCTCAACGCCGGCGCGGACAAGGTCTCCATCAACACCGCGGCCGTGGCCGACCCCGAGTTCGTGAAGAAGGCTTCCGAGAAATTCGGCTCGCAGTGCATCGTCGTGGGCGTCGACGCCAAGCGCCCCGAGTCGAGCGCCGGCGCCAAGAAGCCGCCAAAGAAGTGGGACGTCTTCACGCACGGCGGGCGCAAGGACACCAAGCTGGACGTCGTGGCCTGGGTCAAAAAGATGGAGAAGATGGGCGCCGGAGAGATCCTGCTCACGAGCATGGACCGGGACGGCACCAAGGACGGCTACGATCTCGATCTGACGCTGGCCGTCTCCGAAGCCGTCACGATTCCCGTCATCGCCTCGGGAGGCGCCGGGCATCCGCATCATATTTTGGAGGCGCTGACAAAGGGAGAGGCGGCGGCCGCGTTGGCGGCCTCAATTTTCCACTACCGCGAATACACGCTGTCTGAAACAAAGGAGTATCTATGGCAATACGACGTACCCGTCAGGCTTTAATTTTCATCACCGCAGTCTTGTCCCTTTTGGGATCAGAAAGGATCGCCATGTCCGCTTCCAAATTCACCGAACCCAAGGCCGCCTTGGCCGACGTCGAAAAGATGACCAAGGCCGTCATTAAAACCTCCAAGGGCGACATCACCGTCGAGCTCTATCCCAAAGAGGCGCCGCTCTCCGTCACCAACTTCGTCCAGCTCGCCAAGGGCGGCTTCTACGACGGGCTCACCTTCCACCGCGTCGTCCCGAATTTCGTGGTCCAGGGCGGCGACCCGGAGGGCACAGGCCGCGGCGGGCCGGGCTATACGATCCCGGCGGAACTGAAAGGCAACCCGCACAAACACGTGGAAGGCGCTCTCGCCTGGGCGCGTTTGGGCGACGAAGTAAACCCGGAACGCCGGTCGAGCGGCAGCCAGTTCTACATCACGCTCGCCCCAACGCCTTTCCTAGACAACGGTTACACCGTCTTCGGCAAGACGACGGCGGGGATGGACGTGGTGAAAAAGATCGCCGTCGGCGATAAGATCCTGAAGATCGAAATCCAGTGATTTTATGAGCATCATCGACCAACTGAAATTCGACGAGAACGGACTGATCTCCGCCATCATCCAAGATGAAAAGACGAACGAAGTGCTCATGTTCGCCTTCATGAACCGCGAGGCGGTCGCCAAAACCCTGGAAGGCCCCTACGTGGCCTTCTGGTCGCGGTCGCGGAAGAAATTGTGGATCAAGGGCGAAGAATCCGGGCACACGCAGACGGTGAAGGGCGTGTACTTCGACTGCGACGCCGACGCTCTTCTCATCAAGGTGGAGCAGAAGGTCGCCGCCTGTCATGAAGGTTATCGGAGCTGCTTTTTCCGAAAGATCGAAGGAGACGGCTCGCGCGTGATTGCTGAACGGATTTTTGATCCAAAACAGGCGTATACCAAAAAATCATAGATTTTTTGGCACCATCGGATGTTTGGATTTTTTGGAGCCTCAGGCAAAAAGTAATGGATTGCCTCTTCTGCAAGATCGTCGCCAAGCAGATCCCGTCGAAGACGGTCTACGAAGACGACCGCTGCTTCGCCTTCCGCGACATCAATCCTCAGGCGCCGACCCACATCCTGATCGTCCCCCGCAAGCATTTCGCCAAAATCGCCGACATGACGGCAGACGACAAGGAGCTAGTGGGCCACCTGCACTGGGCGGCCAAGGAGATCGCCCTCAAGGAGGGCTTGAAGGACTTCCGCATCATCGTGAACAACGGCGAAGAAGCCGGCCAGACCGTCTGGCACCTGCATCTGCATCTGCTTTCCGGCCGCCCGTTTTCTTGGCCCCCGGGCTAGCGTTCACACCAGTGCCGCACCGCGGCAAACTACTTAAATTCTTTAGCTTTTTTGTTCTTTTTACTCATAATTATCACATGTATAATCAGGCCCATGCGCACAAGCCCCATCTCCGAAGACCATTCTCCTCTCCCGGAGGACCGGGAGGGACTTACCGATAAGAAGAGGCTTCAGGAATTGATCCAGGCCTCCAAGCTGGCCCTGCTGGGGCAATTGGCGGCCGGCATCGCCCATGAGCTGCGCAATCCGCTGGCCGTCCTACGCATCGAATCCGACGAGATCGCGCTTTTGGCCAAGGCCCTGCCCTCGGAGGCGGGAGGGGCCGCCCTGCGCCACTGCGAGACCCTGAACCGGAACATCGGGAAGATGGTCTCCATCATCGACCGCATTCAAAGCATGTCCTCGAACGCCGGCACGGGATTCAAAAAACTCGATATCCGGGAAATCTTGGGCGAGGTCGAGCACTGGTCCCGGCGCCTGATCGAGCCCCTCGGCATCTCCCTCTCCCTCGAGGGCCAGCCCTCCGATCCGCATTTTTACGGCAACGAGACCCAGATCGAGGAGGTCTTCCTCAATCTGATCCGGAACGCCTCCGAGGCCATGCGCTCCTCGGGCCACGGTTCCTCCATCCGCATCCGCACCGAATCGGACGGCCGCCACATCGTGATCGCCGTCGAGGACGACGGGCCCGGCATTCCGGAAGACGTCCTGCCGCGCATCTTCGACCCCTTCTTCACCACCAAACCGGAAGGCGAAGGCGTGGGCCTCGGGCTGTCCATCGTTGCGGAGATGATCAAGGCGCACGGGGGCGCGATCGACGCGCAGTCGGCCCCGGGTTCTGGGACCCGGTTCCGCATCGTCCTTCCGCACGACCGACGCCTGGCCGCCCGGGAGGCTCGCGGATGACCCACGTGCTGCTAGCCGAGGACAACGCGGACCTGCGCGCGTCCGTCGAACGCTCGCTCGGACGCCAGGGTTTTTCCGTCAACGCGGTGGGCAACGGGCTCGACGCGGTGAGCGCCGCCGCCGCCGACGATTTCGACCTGGCCCTGATCGACATCCGCCTGCCCGGACGCGGCGGCATCGACGTTCTCAGGGAATTGAAGAAAATCAATCCGCGCGCCGCGGTCATTTTGATGACGGCCTACGGATCTTTGGAGACGGCCGTGGAGGCCCTGCGCCATGAGGCGGCGGATTATCTCCTGAAACCGTTCTCTTTGGAGGACCTGGAGCTCCGGGTGCACAAGGTCTTGGAGCGTTACGGCCTCTCGCCCGTGCAACCCGCCGAAGCGCAGGACGGAGAAAGCTCGCTGATCGGCGGCTCGTCCCATATCCGGCACGTCCGCCAGCTCCTCCGGAGGATCGCGCCCACCTCCTCGCCCGTGCTGATCTTGGGCGAGTCCGGGACCGGCAAGGAGATCGCCGCCCAGGAGATCCACCGACTGTCGCCGCGGCGCGAGCGCCCGTTCGTGGCCATCAACTGCGTCGCCCTGGCCGAGGGCGTCTTGGAGAGCGAACTCTTCGGCCACGAGAAGGGCGCCTTCACCGGGGCCATCGCGCAGAAAAAGGGTTTGTTGGAGATCGCCGAAGGCGGGACGGTATTCTTGGACGAGATCGGGGAACTCTCCCCCACCCTTCAGGTCAAGCTCCTGCGCTTCCTGCAAGAACACGAGATCCAGCGCGTGGGAGGGACGAAGACCATCCGGGTGAAGGCCCGAATCATCGCCGCCACCAACCGGAACCTGAAGGAAGAGGTGGAATCGAAGCGCTTCCGCGAAGACCTTCTCTACCGGCTGAACGTCTTCGAGGTCCTCATGCCGCCCTTGCGCGAGCGGATCGAAGACCTGGATACCTTGGTCGACTTTTTCACGAAATCCTTTCAAGACAGGCTGCACAAGAAGATCCGCTTCGCGCCGGAGGCCATGGCCGCGCTCAAGGTCTACCCGTGGCCGGGGAACATCCGGGAGCTTCAGAACGTCATCGAGCGCCTCGTGGCTCTCTCGGAGTCCGAGGAGATCGACTTCGGCGACCTGCCCCAGCGGATCATCGCGCCGCTGTCCGTGCCCGACGCCCATGCCCAGGCCTCCTGCGGGAAGGAGTGGCTGGGCGTCATCGAGAAGGAAATGATCGTCCGCGCCCTGGAAGGCAACCGATGGAACCAGGCCAAGGCCGCCCGCCAGCTCGGCATGAAGCGCTCCACGCTTCAGTACCGCATGCTGAAGCACGACTTAGCCCCTCAACGTAAAAAGTGATCATCGGCGAGAGCTAACGCGTAGGCGCGGGGCAATCCTCCGCGGAGCCGCTGCGACTGCAGATGGTCCCGTACAGGGTGATGGGCCCGCGCTTGACGTCCACCTCGGAATTGTCGAGGACGCCGGCCAAGGGCATGTGGGAGTGCAGGATGGTGTGGATGAGGCAGGCGCCTCCCAGGCTCGTGTCGTCGATGCCGAAGGACTGGATCCAGAAGGACTCCGGCACCAGGTCGTTGATGTCCAGGAAGTCGCTGTTGTTCAGGACCATTTCTCCGGGCGCTCCGCCGTTGCACCCCTCCGTTGTCACGAAGTCGGGGAGCTCTCCATCGGGGAGGAATTCGGTCCAGTCCTCCGCGAAGCCGTCGAAACGGAGCATGCCCGGAGGGCCCGCCTGGGTTTCGTTGAAGGAGTGGAAGAAGGTCACCGTGATCTCGAAGGAGTCCACGTCCGCCACGTCCTCCTGAGGGATCTTCCCCACGCATTCGATGGTGCAGATCTGGCCGGAGGTGGTGGTGCATTGGATGCAGCGCGCCGGGTCCGAGCAGGCGCCGGGCACGTCCGGGGAGGCGGCGGTCACGATCTCGATGCCGTTGCTCTCGATGTCGGTGAAATCCCGCGTGGAGAACTCGCAAATGCTGCTGGCCTCCCCGGAGGGGAAGATGTCGGCCTGACCGCCCTCGGTGCTCACGAAGGCGTCGTCCTTGGCGCCGTCCACGATCTCGAGCGCCTCAAACCCGGTATCGACTTCGAAGCGCGAGAGCGCGATGCCGGTGCCCGAGAAACGATAGATGGAAGCCCCGCCGCCGTTTCCTTCCGGTCCCGTCGGGCATTGATCGATGCCCTTGCCGCACCCCAAGACGCCGCCGCCGCCCCTCAGGAATTCCGGAGGTCCCTGGCAAACGCTTTGGCCCAAGGCTTCCCGCAGACCGAAGCCTCCGTACCCGAAAACGCACAGGCCGACGGCCAAGGCCCCGAGGGTTGCCAGGCGGACGAGGAAAGGCCCCTTCGCCATCGAGGCGAACAGAACCCTCCACCTGGGACGATTCCAAGGCACGCCAAGAGGTTGTGCAAGGCCCGGGCCAACCCGAAAACGGTCCCTTTCCGTCCCCTCCCGAGGAAAATCTTTCGCCGAAGGTTCGGCGATGAAACAAAAAGGCGCCGGATTTTCGGCACCTGCGTCGGGCATCTTGACACCTTTTTCCGCCGGTCCGACCGAAATTCCCCTGAAAAAACGGGCTAGGAAACTATCCCGTCGGCGGCTCCTCGAGTTGGCCCTGAACTTGCTCCGAGGCTGTTGGTGCTCGGGTTTTTCAAGCCCGGGATGTGACTAAATTTCGGCACAACGTGGGGGAGATCACATGAAGACCAAATCCATAGCACGGTCCGCTTGTCGGACCATCATCGGCATCCTGGCGGTCGGGGCACTTTTGGGCGGCTGCACCTCCGGGGGAACGGGGACGACCGGCGCCGGCTTCGACGAAGGCCCTCTCGTTCCCTTCAGCACGACCATCACGGGAAAACCGGGCGCCATGGAACCGCAATCGAGCGACCAGGCCGCCGACAGCCTGGCGCCGAGCGTCGAAGGCCACTTCGGCATGACGGAGTCGGACAACACCGACCAATGCACGTCGACCTGCACCTTCAAGTTCGAACATCAGGTCAGCACGAACCCGACCATCTGGTACACCGCGTGCTCGGAGGGGGCGGGCACCGCCTGCAGCATTCCCGGCCACAAGATCGAGATCAGCGACGACCCGACGTATTGCGTGGGCAAGGATAACTGCTTGACCGCCGTCATCACGCCGTCGACTTCCGCCAACAGCAGCTGCGGCGTCTTCTTGACCGGCAACAAACTCTCCAGCAAAATTCTAACGGGCGGGCTGGACCACATCGATTTCGTCGAGCAGAGCGACTTCAACTGCACGACGACGGCCGTCGGCGACTTCAAGCAGGCCGGCGTCCGGATCGCCGCCGTCGTGGGCGTCGATTCCACCGGGGCCTACACCGCCCCGTCCGCCGTCAACGGCACCGTGACCTTCGAACCGTCGGCGGGATTCACGACCGACGCCGCCTTGGACGCCATGTACGACGAGGGCTACACGTGGAGCACGAGCGGAAAACAATCGGCCGTTTACCGCGTCGCCGACAAGGACAACATGTCCATCAGCGCCAAGATCGCCTTCCCTTTCACCCTGTCGGGTAAAGTGGAGGGCGGCGAAGTCGTTTCCACCTCGGAATACGGCCTCCTCGCGGGCCTGCAACTCTGCGATGAAATCGACACGGGCCCGGCCTTCTGCCCCAGCGTGGCCACCACGCTCTCCCCCACCTTCGCGAAGCTCGGCAGCTCCGTGACCGCCACGCCGGCCACGAAGATGTCGATGGCCACGTTCACCGGCGGCGACCGTCTCGCCTCGATGAAGATGAAGGACACCAACACCGCGTCGCTCAGGACCTACAGCGACCAGACCGCGTCCTGGAGCGAAGTCACCGGCTTCAAGGACGTCGCCGTCGAGGAGATCGACGACGTCGCCTTGGACATCAACGAAAACACATTGGATTGGGAGACCCAGCAAACCGTCACCGCCACGGTCTCCGTGCTGACCACGGACAGGGCCACCTTAAACGGAACCATCCGCCAGTCCCAAGACGGGTTCACGTGGCGCGACCTGGCCACCGTCGACGAGGCCATGCGGCAGGCGACCATCGTCGGCGACCGCGGCAACGTCAACGGCTATGCGTATGTCGCCTATATGACCGCCGACGACATGGCCGAGGTGGCGTATTGCAACGTCGACGGATGCGCCTCCACCGGCCTGAAGGCCGAATTGGCGCGGATGGGCGCGACGACCGTCACCGCCATCTCCAACATCGTCTACAAGGACTTCAACGGCTACGCCGCCGTCGCGGTGGCCTGGAAGGACGCCAACGGCGTCGACCACCTCAGCTACATGGAAAACAGCAACGGCTGGGTCGAGGCCGCCGCGAGACAGGACTTCGCCGCCAAGCAGATGAGCCTCGTGGCGACGACCTCCGTGGTCAACGATACCGTCGTCTCCGTCACGGCCATCGAGTACGTGGCCGCGGACAACAGCGTCAACATGGTCCGTTACGACGAGGGCAAACAGAACTGGGTCGCCATCACCGGCCTGAGGACCTATAAGGCCGTGGACGAGGAAAGCCGCATGGCGTTGGCCTTCAACGCGTTCACCAGCACCGCCTACACGGCCGTCCGAGATTCCAGCGCCTTGAAGATCGTCGAGGTCGACATGAACGCCGGCACCGTGAGGGAAATGGGCATCGTCGAGCTGAACGGCTACAAGACGAACTACGCCGCCATCGCGATTCCCAAGTTCTCGTCGGTCGACGTCGTGTACGAGAACGATTCGCTGGGTTATGCGATCGCCAAGGAAAGCTCGACCGGGGGAAAAATCATCTGCGACGGCCGGACCTGCGACACCCCCAAGGGAGGAGGCCAGTAGGCCCTTCCGGAGAAGTCTAAGGAGTTCCAGCGCGCCATCCGCGGCCTTGCGGGTGGCGCGCTTTCTTTTTTTCGAAGCTTAAAAAAATTTAGGTGAACGACCGGACGGCGTAGACGGCCGCCAGCGCCAGGGCCGAGGCGCCGAGGAAATAGAGGAAAGGCACCCACCAACGGGCCTTGCCCTTGAACGTCTTGGGTTTCGTCGGGGCCATCCACCAGGGAATATAGGGGGAGGCCGAATCGCCGCCCTCGTCGGCGCCGTCTCCCTGACCCCGGCGTTTCTTCTTGTCCGCGAAAAGGCCGCCCAGTTCGATGCCCGGAGGCGCCTTGCCCTCCGCACCGCGGCGGCCGGCGGCGGCGACGTCGCCCAAGTCGCCGCGGGCCTTGAGGTTCAAATCGAGCTTCTCGGCGATCAACTGTTCGGTGCGCGCGGAAAGCGCGATACCCTGGCTCACGTCCCGCGTCCCTTCCCGGATCGCCTCCCCCTTCATCTGCTCGGGGGACTTGTAGGCCTCCGCCAGCGGGTTCTTGGCGGTCTCCCCCATCTCCGGGTTCACCACCTTATGGGACAGGGAGAGATAGGAAAACTCCTCGCCGCCCAGCTTCTCGGCGATCTGGGCGAGCAGCTCCTTGCCCAGGACGTCGCCGGGTTGGTGCTCGCCGACCGTCTGTCCGAGGCCTTCGCCCTGGATCAGAAGGCGCGCGAACTTGTCGGTCTTGCCGTCCGCGAACTTCATGTCGGAGACCAGGAAAAGGGCCGGCTGTTGCGACTTGTCTTTCTGACCGGACTTCGTCTGGTCCTGGCCCTTGAAAAGGCCGCGGAACACCAGGAGTTGAACGTCGCCCTGGCTGGTCTTTTTCTGAAATGTGAACGGGCCGAAGCGCTGGAAAAATTCCATCCACGCCTTTTCGGTCTTCGTGAGGAATTTATGCTGGCCCGGCTGCAGATGATCGCCCAGGGGAATGCCGCCCTCGAAGTGGGCCATGAAGATCCGCTCGAAGAGGTTCAACTCTTCGTGGGAGAGGGCCTCGCCCATGGCGTTTCGGAGCTGCGCGGCCGCCTCGCGCGCCGCGGCCGCCGCCGGATGGTTGGCGCGGTGAGCGCCTTCGGAACGCGCGTCTTCGCTCCCGCGTCGGGAGGGAACGGCGATCATGCGCCCGTCGCGGATGACGCGCACGCCCTCGTCGCCGTGAGCCCCTTCGGCCTCCCCCCGTCCGCGTCCCATGGCCGCGACTTCGTGGGCCATGCCCGGACGGAAGAAGATGGCCCGGTGCATCTGGTGCAATTGATCCGTGGGCGTGCCGCGCGGGTTATAGAGGTCCGTGGCGGGCCGCGGAGGGGCGTTGAAGAGGCCATCCAAGGCCGGACGAAGGGCGTGTACGGCGTGATCGGCCTCGCCGGCGACGCGGTTGAACTCCGCCGTGGCGTTGGCGATCCCGTCGGCAGGGCTATTGCGCGTTGGGGCTGGTGGATCTCCGCCCATATCTCCCTAAACTCCAGATAAATCAGGACGTTACAAAGTATATCTCAAATCACCGGGTGCCGATATACCTTTATTAAGGGTATTATCGGTTGATTTCGGAGAAGCGGTTGTCCATGGTTTCCGACTGCGTCTCCAACCATTCCCGCGTCCACCCGTTTTCAACGGGTACCCGGACTTGGTCATAACGCAGTTTGCATGACGCCCCTGCAGCGACTCGAAGAACGCATTCGATCCGGAGACCGCCGGATCGTAGCGGGGGGCTTGACCGGCTCCTCCAAGGCTTACGTCCTCTCGCGGCTGATCGCGGCGGGCGCCGGGCGGTGCTTCGTCTACCTGGCGCCGCGGGCCCGCGACGCCGCCAAATTCCAAAGGGATCTCGAGTTCTTCCTAAAACCCTTCGCCCAGGGGGAGGTCTTCTTTTTCCCTCCCCACGACGTCCTTCCCTTCACCCACCTCTCGCCCCACCCGCAGGTGGCCTGCGAGCGGTTGAGGACGCTTCAAGCCTTCGTCCGCAAGGCCCCGCCGCTCTTCGTGGCGACGACCGTCGCCGCCGTCCTCTCCCCCCTCCCGCCGAAATCGGTGCTGGAAGGGGCGCTGACGTTGAAGGCGGGAACGGAGCTCGACCCCAAAACCAGGGGCCTTTCAGGTCGGGACGATTTTTTGAGGACGCTCGCGAGCTGGGGGTATCAGAACGTTCCCCTGGTCATCGACGCCGGCAACATCGCCGTCCGCGGTTCCTTGGTCGACCTTTACAATCCCCTGGAAGAAAACCCCGTCCGCATCGAGTGGCTGGGGGACACCGTCGAAGCCCTTCGGGCTTTCGATCCCAAAACCCAGCGCTCGCTCGGGGCCGTCGATGCCGTCACCATCATTCCCGTCCGCGAAGTGATCCTCGACGAAAAGACGACGGCCACCTTCGCGGAGAAGGCCCGCAAGCACGCCGAGGCGCGGGACCTCTCGCGTTCGAAATGGGCCGAGCCGCTGGAGAAGGTCCGCGAGGGCATTCCGTATCCGGGCATCGAAACGGATCTGCCGCTCTTTTACGACCGGCCCACCTCTTTCTGGGATTGGCTACCGGAAGATGCGGTCCTGATCCTCGACGACGCGGCGGCGGTGAGCGACGCCATCGACGAGCACGTCGAAGAAGTAAAGACGATCGTCTCGGGCGCCTCCGGCGCCTCGAAGGAAACCCTGCTCGCGGTGGAGGACGTCCTCGCCACCGCGGCGATGCGCGCGGCGCTGGAAGGAAAACGCCGCCTGGCAATGCCATCGTTCGACGCCTCCGGCGACGCCGTCGTCTTCGAAACCAAGCCGCATACCGACCTCCGCCACGAGATCGAGCGCAGCAAGAAAGGCGTCGAGCCGTTGGCGCCCCTGGCCAGGCACCTCCAAGACTGGCTCCTGACCGACCGCGTTTATCTGGTCTCCGGCTCCCTCCCGCAGGCCGAGCGCCTGCGGGATTTGCTGATCCACTATCTCCCGCACCTTCCGCCGGTCTCGAAGGAGAACTTCAGCGAGGCGAACGTCCCGGAGGCAAGCGCCGCCCTGCTCGCCGGCGGACTGGCCGGCGGCTTTCGATTGCCCTCCGAACGCGTGACGTTTCTGACCGACGAGGAAATCTTCGGCCCCAAGATCCGCAAGCCCGTCCGCGAGGGGCGCGGCGGCCTGGACCTCTCTTCGTTTGCGGAACTGAAGAACGGCGACCCGGTCGTCCACAAGGAACACGGCATCGGCCTCTACCGGGGACTGATTCCGATGGAGGTGGAAAACGTCCGCAACGATTTCCTGATCGTCGAGTACCAGGGCGGCGACAAGCTTTATGTCCCCGTCTACCGGATGAATTTGATCCAACGCTACACCGGCGCGGACGGCCGGGAGCCGAAGCTGGACAAGATGGGCGGGGCCTCCTGGGCGAAGATCCGGGGCAAGTCGGAAAAAATCATCCGCGAACTGGCGGGCGATCTCTTGAACCTGTACGCCGCCCGCACCGCCGGCCACAAGCCGCCCTTCTCGCCGCCCAACGAACTCTTCGAGGCCTTCGAAGCGAGTTTCCCCTATGAAGAAACGCCGGACCAGGACCGAGCGATCGCCGAGGTATTAGGAGACATGCAGAAGGACAAGCCCATGGACCGCCTGGTGCTCGGCGACGTGGGCT
The DNA here is from genome assembly GCA_036274695.1 of bacterium. Lineage (GTDB taxonomy): Bacteria > UBA10199 > UBA10199 > JACPAL01 > DASUFF01. The sequence continues at coordinate 13,649 of DASUFF010000116.1, forward strand.
ACGGCAAAACGGAAGTGGCCTTGCGCGCGGCCTTCAAAGCCGCCCTGGACGGCCGGCAGGTCGCTTTCCTCGTCCCGACGACGCTGCTCGCCTTCCAGCACTACGAGCGCTTCCTCCAGCGCTTCAAGGATTACCCGGTCAACGTCGACATGATCTCCCGCTTCCGCAGTCCCGCCGAGCAGAAGGCGACGGTGAAGAAGATCGCGGAGGGCAAGGTCGACATCGTCGTCGGCACGCACCGCCTCCTCCAGCCGGACATTTCCTTCAAGAACCTGGGCCTGCTCATCATGGACGAGGAGCACCGCTTCGGCGTCGAACAGAAGGAGAAGATCAAGAGATTGAAGAAGAACGTGGACGTGCTCGCCCTCTCGGCCACGCCGATCCCACGCACCCTGTACATGTCGCTCGTCGGCATCCGTCCGATCAGCGTGATCGAAACGCCTCCGACGGACCGCCTGGCCATCCGCACGTTCGTCATGCCCTTCGAGGAGGAGGTCGTCCGCGAGGCGATCCTGCGCGAGTTCAAGCGGGGCGGCCAGGTCTTTTTCGTGCACAACGAAGTCGAGACGATCGGGCGGATGAAAGAGCGGCTGCAGACGATCGTGCCGGAAGCCAAGATCGGCGTCGGCCACGGCCAGATGGAGGACGACGATCTCGAGCAGGTGATGATCAAATTTTTTCATCAGGAGTTCAATCTCCTGCTCTGCACCACCATCATCGAATCCGGCATCGACATTCCGACGGCCAACACCATCCTCATCCACAACGCCGACCGCTTCGGGCTCGCGCAGATCTACCAGCTCCGCGGCCGCGTGGGCCGCGGCGGCCACCGGGCCTATGCCTATCTCTTGGTGGAAGAAGGCAAGCGCCTGACACCCGAAGCGACCCAGCGCCTGGCCGTTCTCCAACGCTTTTCGGATCTGGGAACGGGCTACAAGATGGCCTCTTACGACTTGGAAATCCGCGGGGCCGGAAACCTCTTGGGCACAAGCCAATCGGGCCAGATGGCGGCGATCGGCTACGAGCTCTACACGGAGCTTTTGGAGAAGGCGATCCACGAGCTGAAAGGCGAAACCGCCTTGGAGGAGATCGATCCCGAGCTTCACTTCGCCGTGCCGGCGTTCATTTCGGAGGATTACATCCCCGACCCGCCCGTGCGCCTGGAGGCCTACCGTCGGCTGTCCTCGCTCACCGACGAGCTGGAGGCCGACATCGTCCGGGAGGAAATGCGGGACCGGTTCGGAGAGCTGCCGCCGGAGGCGGAGAACCTGGTGGAATTGTCGACGCTCAAAGTCCACGCCAAGAAGCTGCGGTTGAAGCAGGTGCGCGCCGACGCGAAGCACTTCGTCTTCGCCTTCGACCCGTCCTCGCCGCTGAATCCGGATCTGTTGATGGAACGGATCACGCGCGCTCCGAAACGCTACCGGCTGACGCCCGATTTCCGGTTCATCGTCACCCACGGCCTGGAGAAACCGGCGGAGGCCCTGGCCGGCGCGAAGAAATTCCTGCGGGAGTTGACGCTGCATCTCTCATGACGGTACTCCCTCCCCCCATGAAACGTTCGCTCGCCGTAGCCCTCTTCCCTCTGTTCCTGCTGATCGCCTGCGCGAAATCCTCCGCGCCGGCCGTCGTCGCCGTCGTGGACGGAGAGGTCATCGACGCGAATGCGTTTTCCGCCGCCCTCTCCGAGCGTCTGGACGACTACGGCGCGGACGTCCTCAAGGATGCGCAGGGCCTGAAGGTCGTCAAAAAGACCGTCCTCGACGGGCTCATCCAGGAAAGGGTCCTGCTGCAGGCGGCCAAAGCGAAGGGCGTGGCGCTCACGCCGGAGGAAGAGAAGGCCGTCGACGACGGCATCCGGGCCGCCTATGGCCCCGGCGAGCTGGAGAAGATCCTGAAGCAGAAGAATTTGAGCCTCGAAGAATGGCGGCAGCGGCAGATCCACAAGCGTCTCATCGATAAATTGATCCAAAAGGACGTGACGGCGGACATCCAACCCTCGGACGAAGAGGTCGCCGACTATTACAAGAAGAACAAACCCCTCTTCCGGCTGCCGGACCGGATCCGTTGCCGGCACATCGTCGCCAGCAAACGGGACAAGGCGGAAAAGATCCGCTCTCTCTTGGAAAAGGGAGAAAACTTCGCCTCCATCGCCCAGAAATATTCGGAAAGCCCGGATCGGGAAAACGGCGGCGACCTGGGCTACCTCGCCCGGGGCGAGTATCCGGAGATCTTCGAAAAGGCCTGCTTCTCGCTGGGCACGGGCCAGACCAGCGACGTGGTCTCCTCGGAGTACGGCTTCCACATCTTCCGCGTCACCGACAAACAGCCCAGCCGCCAGCAAACGCTGCCCGAGGTGGCCTCCGACATCGCCCGCATCTTGAAGGAGGCGAAAACCACCCCGAAGCTCAAGGAATGGATGGATGCGCTTTACAGCAACAAAAAGATAACGATTGACGAAAAGGCGCTGAAAGGGGTTTCTGTGAAATTACCTAACGCGGAGACGCAGCCATGAAGAACTTGAAATCACTTGGTTTTCTCATAGGTCTTATCAGTCTTACAGGATCTATCGCGCGCGCCGAGATCGTGGACAAGGTCGTCGCAGTGGTCGGCAACGACATCATCACCCTCTCCGACGTCAAACAGTACCAGTCCCAGCGCTCCGCCAACGCGCGGTTGGCCGAAGGCATGCCCGGCACGCCGTCGGCCACCAAGGACCCGCTGGAGGCCCTGATCCGCGAAAAGCTCCTGAAGTCGGAGATGGACCGGCTGGGGGTCGCCGCGAGCCAACAGGACATCGAAGGGGCCTTGAACGACGTCGTCTCCCGCAACCACATCACCATGGACGTCTTGAAGTCCGAGCTCGCGAAAAAAGGCATGTCCCTCGAAAAGTACAAAAAGGAATTGGGCAGCCAGATCCAGCAGATGAAGTTCTTAAGCCAGGTGATCTTCCCCCGCATCAAGATCAGCGAAGACGAAGTGGCGCGCAAGGCCGGCCCGAATCCGAGCGATCAGACGCGCGTGAGGGCTCGCATGGAGTTGCTGCAGGCGCGGTCCTCCGAAGAACTCGTCAAATACCTCGATGAAGCGCGCACGAAAACCTACGTCGAAATCAAACCGTAAGCCCCGAAAACCGACGATCGGGGTCACCTTGGGCGATCCCCAGGGCATCGGTCCGGAGGTGGTCCGCAAGGCGCTGGCCTCCAAGGCGGTGAAGAGCGCCTGCGACGTCCTCCTCTTCGGCGACACCTCTTATTACGACTTCCAACGCGCCAAAAAGCTCACGCCCGCCCAGTGCGGCAAGCTGTCCGGCTACTACATCCAGGAAGCGGCGCGTTCGGCGCTGTACGGGCGGATCGACGCCGTCGCCACCGCCCCCATCTCCAAGGAACGCCTGAACCTCGGCGGCTATCCGTATCCCGGCCACACGGAATTTCTCGCCCACTTATCCCGCGTGGACGACGTCCGCATGATGATGGCGGGTCCCAAGTTAAAGACGGTGCTGGCGACGATTCATGAGCCGCTCGCCTCGGTCGCGAAAAAACTTTCGGTCGCCGGCATCGCCAAGACCATCGAGATCACGCACGATTCGATGGCGCGCTGGTTCGGGATCAAAAAGCCGCGCATCGCGGTGGCCGCCTTGAACCCGCACGCCGGCGAGTCGGGGATGTTCGGGGCGGAGGAAAAGAAGATCATCCTGCCGGCGGTCAAAAAGACGAAGGAACGCGGCTGGAACGTCTCCGGCCCCTTCCCCGCCGACACCGTCTACCACCGCGCGGTGAAGGGCGAGTTCGACTGCGTGGTCTCCATGTACCACGACCAGGGGTTGATCCCGCTCAAGCTCTTGCACTTCGACGAAGCGGTGAATATCACGCTGGGACTCCCGTTCATCCGGACGAGCGTCGACCACGGCACGGCCTTCGACATCGCCGGCAAGAACTTAGCCGACGCCTCGAGCATGATCGCGGCGATCCTGACGGCGGCGGAGATGGCGAGAGGATACTGGTAACCATGGCGATCACCTTCGGCACCGACGGCTGGCGGGCGATCATCGGCGAAGAGTTCACCTTCGCTAACGTGGAGAAGGTCGCCCAAGCCTATTCGGAAATCCTGGGCCCTCCGCAAAAGACGCCCATCCCCATCGGTTACGACCGACGTTCCCTCTCCGACGACTTCGCCAAGGCCTTCGCCTGCGTCCTGGTCGCCAACCGCTGGAAGGTCCTGCTCTCGGAAACCTACTGTCCCACGCCCTGCATCTCCTGGATGACGAAGACGACGACCGCGCCCGGCGGCGTGGTGATCACGGCGAGCCACAACCCGTACCAGTGGAACGGCGTCAAGTTCAAAGAAAGCTACGGCGGCTCCGCGGCGCCGGAGTTCACCGGCCGCATCGAGGAGAAATGCGCGGGCGACGTCGTTCCCCGGCGCGTCTCCTTCGAGTCCGCCCTGCGCGAGGGCAAGGTGACGATGTTCGACCCGCGCAAGGACTACGTCGCCCAGCTCCGCTCCCGGATCGACCTGCCGAAAATCAAAAAGGCTGCATGGAAGATCGCCTATGACCCTCTCTACGGCGCCGGCGCCGGATTTTTGGATGCCGTTTTGGAAGGCCCCGTGCGCGAGATCCACGGGGAGAACAACGCCACCTTCGGCGGCTTGAACCCGGAGCCGATCGCGCGGAACCTGGAATTCTTAACGTCTTTGGTGACCAAAGAGGGATTCGATGTCGGGCTCGCCACCGACGGCGACGCGGACCGCATCGGCGCCGTGAGCGAAACCGGCGCGTTCGTCAATCCGCATCAGATCTTCGCGCTGATCTTGAACCATCTGATCGAGCGCGGAGAACGCGGCGGCGTCGTCAAGACGGTTTCGACCACCTCGATGATCGACAAGATCGCCGCCAAGCACGGGCTTAAGGTCCACGAGACGCCCATCGGCTTCAAGCACATCTGCCAAAAATTCCAGGAAACCTCCCCCCTGATCGGCGGCGAAGAGTCCGGCGGCATCGGCATCCCGTCGCACGTCTACGAACGCGACGGCCTCCTCTCGGGACTCCTGCTCCTGGAAATCATGTCGGTCAAAAAGAAGAAATTGGGCGAAATTCTGAAAGACCTGGAGGCGGAGATCGGGCCTTTTCGTTTCGTCCGCGACGACGTCCGGATTTCCGAGGAACAGCGCCCGAAAATCGAAGACGCCCTCCGAAAAGAGGCGTCCGGCACGGTCGCCGGCCGAAAGATCGCGAGCGTCAACCGTCTGGACGGCACGAAATACGTCTTGGAGGACGGAAGCTGGCTCCTACTCCGGCTTTCGGGAACGGAACCCTTGGTCCGCGTCTACGCCGAGGCTCCTTCGGACGACCTCGCCCGGAAGCTCGTTCAGGAAGGGCGCAAGCTCACCGGTCAGTAAGTCTCATTTCAAAAAAAGCGGCAACGCGTCTCAATCCTTACCGATACGTGCGAGCCTTCGTTTTTTAAGGAGCCGAACGTGACCCAGCCCGTGCAACCCGCAAGCTGGCTGCCAGCCGCCTTCTGCGCGTCGACCGCCGCCTTGCTGACCGGGTGCTCCCTGGAGGCCACGGGGGCCGGCGTCGGAGCGGGTCTGGTCGTCGGCATCGGCGCCTGGGCCGGTTACCGCTATTTATCCCGCCTGCGCGGCCCCGTATCGAATCCCAAGCCGCCCGCCGTGGTTTTATCGACTCCCACGCCCGCGTCGTCCCCGGATCCCGAACCGACCGCCGCGCCCCCGCCCGACTTTCAGGCCAAAGTGGCGCAATGGGAGAAGCGACTGCTCGATCTATCCGTTCCGGCGGATAAGGCGGCCCCGGTGCTGGATATCCTTTACCGGCGCGGCTTGACCCATGCGAATGAGGAAATCGCCCGGGCCTCCGCCTCCCTGCTGGAAAAGGTCCTTTCGGAGCGCCCGGAACTGGTCACTCCGGAGCTGGCAAGAATCGAGAAGCTCGTCACGCCTGCGGTGGTCGAGCGTCTGATCGCGCTTGGTTTGAGATCCGGCCGCGGCCCCTCTCTGGCACGGAGCGCTTTGGACGCCCTCAAGACCGTCGCCCTGTTTTCGCCCGACGCGACCGTCGCCCGTGAGGCCTTCGACGCCCTGTCCATCGACGGGCTTCAACACGAGGAAGACTGGATCGCGACCTCGGTCGCCCAAAAGATCACCGAGATAGCGGACAAGGACCATGCGCGCGTCTCCCTGCTGCCCCTCGTCACCCTCCGCCAGGGACTGGGATGGAAGGACCCTATCGAGAGGAAACTGGCCTTTTTGGAGGCCATCGCGCACATCGCCGCCCCGGAGCCTTCCGAGCCGGGACCGAACCGGCGGGTCTCGGAGAAGGCGCTTGAGATCCTCTTCCAAGATGCCCTGCCCCTTTCCGACCCGGAAATCGCCGGCGCCGCCCGGCGCCATTTGGTGGCCGTTTACAGGAGACGGCCGGATCTTTTCTCCCAGGGCATGCGGGAGACGCTCGCGACCTTATGAGGGAGGGCATAAGCCCTTGAAATGACCGAAAACTCCCTCCGCGTCCCTCGATCAAAAGATATCTCCGCAACCAGTTTGGGATTGAATCGATAACCAAACCGCCCTACGCTTAAAAGTCGGACTTCGCAAAACCTATGGAACCTCAAAACCTGCGCGTTAAAGGCGCACGCCAGCATAATTTGAAAAACATCGACGTCGAGATGCCCCGGAACAAGCTCGTGGTCATTACCGGCCTCTCGGGCTCCGGAAAGTCGTCGTTGGCCTTCGACACCATCTACGCCGAGGGTCAGCGCCGCTACGTCGAGTCGCTCTCGGCCTATGCCCGGCAATTCCTGGAACAGATGGGCAAGCCGGACGTCGATTCCATCGAAGGCCTCTCCCCCGCCATCTCCATCGAGCAGAAGACGACCTCCCACAACCCGCGTTCCACCGTCGGCACCGTCACCGAGATCTACGACTACCTCCGTCTCTTGTACGCCCGCGCCGGCCGGCCGCATTGCTATGAATGCGGGAAACCCATCACCAGCCAGACCATCTCGCAGATGGTCGATCAGGTGATGAAGCTGAAGGACGGCGGCAAGATCAACCTGCTCGCCCCCATCGTGAGAAACCGCAAGGGCGAGTACTCCAAAGAGCTCCAGCAACTGAGACAGCAGGGCTTCGTGCGCGTGAAGGTGGACGGCGAGATGAAGGAGCTGGACGAGGAGATCAAGCTCGACAAGAAAAAGAAGCACAACATCGATCTCGTCGTCGACCGCCTGATCTTGAAAAAGGGCATCGAGCAGCGCCTGGCCGATTCCCTCGAAACCGCCCTGCGTCATGCCGAAGGCATCGCCAAGGTCGAGATGCTGGGCGGGGAGACCATCACCTTCTCCGAGAAGTTCGCCTGTATCGAGTGCGGCGTCTCGTATCCCGAAATCACTCCCCAACTGTTTTCCTTCAACAGCCCCTTGGGCGCCTGCAAGGAATGCAACGGGCTGGGCACGAAGATGTTCTTCGATCCGGACCTGATCGTCCCCAACAAAACCCTCTCGCTCCGCGAGAGCACGATCGTGCCGTGGGAACGCCGTGGTTCGGAGTTTTATTGGAACATGCTGGAGGCCCTCTCCAAGCACTACAAATTCGACCTGGCCCTGCCCTGGGAGAAGCTGCCGAAGAAGGTTCAGAACGTCATCCTCTACGGCTCGGAGGAAGACCGCATCCAACTGACCTACGATTTGGACGAGAAGAAGGACACGATGTGGAGCCAGTTCGAGGGCGTCATCCCCAACCTGGCCCGCCGCTACAAAGAAACCGATTCGGATTGGATCCGCGAAGACATCGAACGCTTCATGAACGTCCGCCCCTGCCCGGAGTGCAACGGGGCGAGGCTTAAGAAGGAAGCGCTGGCGGTGAAGATCGAGGGCCAATCCATCCACGAGACCACCCGCATGGCCGTGCGCCACGCGGTGGAGTGGTTCCAGAAACTCAAGCTCACCAAGAAGGAAGCGGAGATCGCCGAGCGCATCTTGAAGGAAATCCGGGAACGCCTGTCCTTCATGGCGAACGTCGGCCTCGAGTACTTGACCCTGGACCGCACCGCCGGCACCCTTTCGGGCGGCGAGGCCCAGCGCATCCGATTGGCCACGCAGATCGGTTCGTCTCTGGTGGGCGTCCTTTATATCTTGGACGAACCGTCGATCGGACTTCATCAACGCGACAACGACCGTCTGCTCAACACGCTCGTCCGCCTCCGGGACTTGGGCAACACCGTCTTGGTCGTCGAGCACGACGAACAGATCATGGAAAGCGCCGACTACTTGGTCGACATGGGCCCGGGCGCGGGCGTGCACGGAGGCTACGTCGTCGCCCAGGGAACGCCGGAAGAGGTCGCCAAAAACTCGAAGTCCCTGACCGGCCAGTATCTCGCCGGCAAGGTCAAGATCCCGGTCCCGGCCCAGCGCCGCAAGGGCACGGGCAAGTCGATCCGCATCGTCAACGCCTCCGAGAACAATTTGGCCGGCGTCACCGTGGACGTCCCGCTCGGGATGATGGTCTGCGTCACCGGCGTCTCGGGCTCCGGCAAGAGCACGCTCGTCAACGACACCTTCTACAAGGGCCTGGCCCAGCGCCTCTACGGCTCGAAGGAACAGGCCGGCAAGGTCGAGGCCATCGAGGGCGTCGAGAATATCGACAAGGTCATCAACATCGACCAGTCGCCCATCGGCCGCACGCCCCGCTCCAATCCGGCCACCTATACCGGCGTCTTCACCTTCATCCGCGACCTCTTCTCCGAACTCCCGGAAGCGAAGGCCCGCGGCTACAAGCCGGGGCGTTTCTCCTTCAACGTGAAGGGCGGCCGCTGCGAGTCCTGCGAGGGGGACGGCATCATCCGCATCGAGATGCACTTCCTGCCGGACGTGTACGTGGAGTGCGAGGTCTGCAAGGGCAAGCGTTTCAACCGCGAGACGCTGGAGATCCTCTACAAAGGAAAATCGATCTCCGAAATCCTGACGATGACGGTCGAGCAGGCGCTTAACTTCTTCGACCACATCCCGGCCGTCAAAACGAAGATCGCGACCTTGATGGAAGTGGGCCTGGGCTACATCGAGCTCGGCCAGTCGGCCACGACGCTCTCCGGCGGCGAGGCCCAGCGCGTGAAGCTGGCCAAGGAGCTCTCGAAGCGCTCCACCGGCCGGACCCTTTACATCCTGGACGAACCGACCACGGGCCTGCACTTCGCCGACATCCAGAAGCTGCTCGACGTGTTGAACCAATTCGTCGAGGGCGGCAACACCGTCGTCATCATCGAACACAATCTGGACGTCATCAAAACCGCCGACCACATCATCGATTTGGGTCCGGAAGGCGGCGACAAGGGCGGCAAGATCGTGGCGCAGGGCGCCCCGGAAGTCGTCGCCAAGACCCCCGGCTCCTTCACCGGCCAATATTTAAAGAAAACCCTGGCCGACAAATCCGCCCGCAGTGCCGGCATTGCCAGAGCGGTCTAACGCACCGTATTAATTATTAATCACCCGACTCTCTGGCGCCATTCTCGCTTTTTGATACAATACGGGAGTGCGTTATCGCCTCCTTCTTTGGACCTTGGTCTTTGGACTTTGGACCCTCCCCCTTTTCGCCTCCGGCAAGTCCTCCAAAACCGATTCCATCTCGAAGGATGTAAGCGCCGCCGTTTCCGTCCACCCGGCCGCCGGGGCGAAATCCTCCCCCGATGCGGCGATCCGCAAGGCCTTCGACGAGGGCCGGCGTTTGTATAAGGATCTCGATGCGTCGTCTTCGGGCGAAGTCGCCCAGATCAACAAGACCGCCGGCAAGGGGCCGACGAAGGTGAGCGCCCCCATGCTCATGCTCCTCCGCGTCTGCCAGCAGATCTCCGAATGGACGCAGGGACTCTTCGACGTGGTGAAGACCGAAAACAACAAGGAAGCGACGCTCGCCGTCGACTTCGGACGCGGCGAGGTCGCCCTTCAGGACAAGAAGGCGTGGGTGGATTTTAACGAAATCCGCACCGGCTACATCGTCGACCGCATGGCCGGGACGCTCAAGGCGCAAGGCTTTTCGGACTTCATGATCCAACTGAAGGGGGCTTCCCCGCCGGCGGCGCCTCCGGGCAAGAAGGGAAAGATCAACGTCGCCAGCGCGGCGCCCATGGCGAATGCCGTGGTCCGCACCATGGGCCGGGACGGCAACGACTATTGGCGGCTGAACGTCGCCAACCCCGACGGCTCCGGGAAGAATCTTTGCCGCGTGTCGTTGGAGGCCTCCAGCGTCGCCACCGCGGACGTACTCGGTCAGCGTCAACCCGCCACCGATCTGCGCAGCGTCACCGTCATCGCCCGCAACGCCACCAACGCCACGGGGCTCGCGCGCACCGCGCTGATCGCCGGCAAGTCCCGCGCCGGTTCGATGCTCGGCGCCATCGGCGAATCCGGCTTCGGCGCCATCCTGGAAGACCGGAACGGCAAGATCCAAACCATCGGCGACGTCACCGCGGCCTGTTTCGAGGAATAAGCGCTAGCGCCAGGCCGTTTGCACCCAGGCCGCGATCTCCCGGGCTCGGCTCTCGGCTCCGGAGGGAACCGGGACGGCGACCTCTTTGAGATAGCTGCCGTTCTTCACCCGGATTTCGAAATCAAAAAGGAGCAGAGGACGCGGAGAGGCCTCATAGCGTGCCTTTAAGAAACGCGGGCCCGGCCGCTGCCCGGCCCAAAAATCACCGCCGATGTAGAGGCCGGAAGCGCCGATGTAGACCTCCCGGCATCGCCGCCAGGCCCGCAGGGTCAAGCGTTCGTAAAGGTCCCAGATCAACCCGACGATCACGAACAGGGCCGTAAAGCCTCCGGCGATGAGGGCCGGAAACCGCCACTCCGTCCCCCACGGGGCCTTCTCTCCATAGACGCGGAAGGCCATCAGAGCCGTTCCCAAGAGCACGCCGAGGATGCCCCCGATCGCCGCGTATCGCGGCACCTCGCTTCGCAGCCGTCCCCGGACCAGCCGGATGTGCGACGCCCATTCGTCCTCCGAAAACACCCAATGAGCGAGGACCTCGCCGGACACCAGGGTCTCCATCCGTTTCCGTAGGTGACGAAGGGAGAGGCCGAGGATCAAGGCGAAGAGCAAGGCCACCACGGCGCAGCCGATGCCGAGACCGGTCACGGCCGGGTGATCGACGGCGATACCAACGAAGACAACGACCAGAAAAAAAAGGACGAAGCCCAGCGCCACCCGGAAACGGGAGACGGCTTGAAGAGGAAGCACACCCACTTTATATCCAAGAAAAATCGGCGACGAAATAGGACAAATTTTTAGCAACTCCCCTCTTGGAACGTCGAACAGCGGCCAAACAGGAGGATCGCCATGGCCGTTGGAATCGTTCCCGCTTACCAATCCCCGTTGGTCCACGAATTGTTCGCAAGACAATCCCCCGTCGCGCTTCTGCCCAACCTGGCGACGTCCGCGAATCCCGCCAACGGCTTCGATCCGACGCGCCTGGAGAACGGCACGGAAGTCCGCTGGGTGCCGAATCCCGCCATGATGGGCATCCCCTTCGGGGCGCGCGTTTCGGCGCTTTGGGAGCACGGCCTCGGTCTCGTGGCCTTCCGGAATCTGGAAAAGCAGGTCGTCGGCGGCATCTACCTTCATAGCGCCATCCGCAATCCCTGGAGCCAGGTCGCCGAAGGCGCCTTCCAGTGCCTGGGCGGCATCATGGTCTTTCCGAACGAGGGCACGGGGTCCAAAAACGCGGAAGATTTGTTTGCGGACGTCGTCTCCAAGGGCGAGGCCATGTGCCCGAAGTGGCAGTTCCACCGCATCAACGCCCAGGCCGAAGGCGTTCTGGCCGATCCGCGGCTCGGCGGCGGCAAGTCGACGGCCTCCCACCCCGCCACCGAGCAGGGCAAGAAGGACGCCATCGCCGTCACCGCGGCCGTCGCCTCGGCCTTAGGGATCTACATCAGTGGCTCCGACCAGAACATGACGGCCGAAAATTGCGGCCAGTTCGCCTCCCTCGCCCCCAGGAATTTCATGGGCGTGAACGGGCATCCCCTCGCCCTCTATGCCGGCATGGGCGACCCGAGCCCGTGGACGGCCAAGGGCGTCTATTTCGCCATCCGCGCCGCGCGCGAAAAACTGCTGAACGGCGAGACGGAACCGGTCTTCATCCAGGGTTATGGCAACGTCGGCCGCCCCTTGACCGACATGCTGGTTCGGGACGGACATCCCATCTCCGGCATCATCGATACGAACTTGGCCATGCTGATTCGGGCGCGCGAGGCCGGTTTGAATTGCCCCCTGTACTTCCTCGACACCGGAGCCGGATTGCCGGACGCGGCGGCTTTGGAGCGACACAACGTGAAGGTCGTCAAGAACATGGTGGAGGCCTTGGAAAGACATCCGGAAACGACCATCCTCTCGCCCAACGCCGGCACGCACCTGATCACGCTGGACGTCGCTTCTTACCTCGTGAACTCGAAGGTCAGGACCATCATCGGCGCCGCAAACAACATGTTGGACGTCGTCGACGGCTCGGTGGAAGTGATCGCGAACATGCTGCAGAACGCGAAAATCTTCGTCCCGAACGATTCCGAAACCAACCAGATGGGCGCCCTGTCCGTCGTGGTGAGGCCGCTCGGCTTGACCGAGGAGCAGCTCATGCGCCTGGCTCAGGGCGTGGGCGCGCGCACCTACGAGGCCATCGAGCTCTTCTATCAAAACATCGCGCCGCAGATCGGACGCGCCCGCATCGCGCGCCGCTTCTACAACCAGCTCCTGGCCAGCGGCGAGGCGGTCGGCGGTTACTACGTCAACGCGGCTTAAACCTCGCGCTCGCTTGACAGCCGGGGCGGATCGTCCTTTGCTTCTCAAATGAAGCGCTGGCTCCTCGCCTTAATCGCCCTTCTCTCCTGGACCCTTCCGGTCGCCGCGGAGGAAACCTTCGCCCGGACGCAGGTCCTGATGGGCGACGTTCCCGTCACGCTCACGATCGAAACCCGGGCAGCTCGAAAGTCCCTCGCCTTCGAGGCCATGGACCGCGCCTTCGACGAGGCCCGGCGCCTCGACGCGTCCTTGAGCGAGTGGCGCGAGGCCAGCCAGGCGACGCGGCTCAATCGATACGCTGGGCGCGCGCTTGTCCCCGTCGATGGGGAAATGACCGCCCTTCTCCTCAAGGCCGCGGAAATTTCGGAGCTGACGGACGGAGCCTTCGACATCACATTTCCTTCGAAAAACAAAAAGGCGACGTATCGCGACGTCCTCGTACTTCCGGAATTGGGCCTGGCCTACTTGAGACCGGGCGTGAAAATCGGCGTTTCGGGGATCGCGAAAGGTTTCATCGTCGACGCCATGTCCAGGATTTTGAAAAAGGCGGGGTTTAAGAAATTCCTGGTGAACGCCGGCGATCTCTACGCCTCCGGCCGCTGGACGATCGGCATCCGCGATCCGGACGAACCCGGCTCGGAGGAATCCCTTTGCCGGTTGACCGTCGCCGACCGCGCCGTCTCCACCTCCGGCCAGTACGAGCGCGGGACGCACATCGTCGATCCGAAAACGCGGAAACCCGACCTGGCCCGTAAAAGCGCGACCGTCGTGGCACGCACGTCGGTGGAAGCCGACGCCTTAGCGAAGGGGTTTTTCATCTTGGAACGAGGGGAGTCGGAAAAAATTCTGAAAGAGCGGCCCGATCTTGCCGCCGTCCTCGTGGAAAACGACGGGACCGTGGACGCCGAGAACCTCAGCCCAAAAGATAATTTCCGCTGCCGTCCGTTTTGACGCCGAAGGCCTTGAAGGCCGGGGCGACCTTCGTCCTCAATACGATGGATAAGGCCAGAATGGCCCCCAAGAGAACCGCGAAGATCAGCCCGCTGACGGGCGCCTCGGGCAGGCGTATCAAGGCGTTCAATAGGCTGGCGGCGGCGAGGATGGTCAGGATGCCGTAGATCTGGCCGTTGAAGCGGTTGACCTCGTAGGCAAAGAGGAAGGGCACGGCGACGGAGACGATCGCGAGCCCCATCGCCAAGAGGACATTCGTTGAAGCCAACGCTCCGAAAAGCCCGACGGCCTTGAGAAGACCGGCGAGGAGCAAGAGCCCAACCAGAACGAGGTTCAAAACGCGGTTCGCGCTCTTGGCCTCTTCGCGAGGCACCGACGCGATGGCCGACGCCAGATGCAAGGGCCTCGGCACCATCGGTTTGTACGTCTCGAAGACCGCCTTCCTGTCTTTTCCCGCCCTCACGTCGGCTTGCGCGGCCTTGATCGCCTCTTTCTTGGTCATGGATTCCCCCGGTTAATCTGGTATTTGCGGACGGCCTCGTTGTGCTCGGCCTCCGTCCTGGAAAAATAGTGCGTCCCG
>DASUFF010000117.1:0-11790 GCA_036274695.1 bacterium
AGCAGCCCTTTGGGGTTGCGCCTGTCGAGTTCCAAGATGCGGCGTGAGACGCGCTGCAGAAAGAGGCGGTCGTGGGTGACGGTGAGCGTCGCGAAGTCCGCGCGGGCGATGACGTCCTCCAGCCAGTAGATGCTTTCGACGTCCAGGTGGTTGGTTGGTTCGTCGAGCAGGAGGATCTCCGGCTTCTTGATCAGCTCGCGGGCCAGCGCCACGCGTTTCTGCCAGCCGCCGGAGAGTTTGGAAACCGGTTGGTCGGGGGGGAATTCCGAAAGCCCCAATTTGGCGATTTGTTCGGCGACGAGGGCGTCGCGTTCCCAATCGTGATGGATGTCGGATTCCGAGACGCCCTCGGCGACGGCCCCGGCGATGGTGACGCCTTCGGCGAAGTAGGGCGTTTGCTCCAAGAAACCCAGCTTCAAATTCTTGCGGGGTATGACGTCGCCCGAATCGGCGTCCTCCAAACCGGCCAGGATCTTCAGCAAGGTCGACTTGCCGGCGCCGTTGGGGCCGATCAGGCCCACGTGTTCCCCTTCTTCCAGAGAGAAAGAAATGCCCTCGAAGAGGATGCGGTGGGCGTACGACTTGGTGGCGTTTTGAAGGCTTAAGAGGGCCATGAGGGGCTCAATCCAGGGCGACGTAGCGGATGGCGACGATCTCCAACTCGCGCAGGCCTTTGGGCGATTTGAATTCCACGACGTCGCCCAGCTGCTTCTTCAAAAGGGCGGTGGCCAGAGGGGAGACCCAGCTGATGCGGTTCTTCGGAAGGTCGATCTCGTCGATGCCTACGATGGCGTAGGTCTTTTCCTCGCCGTCCTCGTCGCGGATGGTGACGGTGGCGCCGAAGAAGACCTGGTCGGCGTCGTTTTTCGAGGGATCGACGACCTCCGAGTGCTCCAAACGCTTGGTTAAGAAGCGGATGCGGGAATCGATCTGGCGGAGCCGCCGCTTGCCGTAGGTGTAATCGGCGTTCTCGGAGCGGTCGCCGTTGCCGGCGGCCCAGGCGATGACCTCGCAGAGCTTGGGGCGCTCGTCGGTCAACAAGCGATGCAGCTCGTCCTTCATCTTCTTGAAGCCGCCGGGGGTGATGTAGTTCTTCCGGCCGTGGGGCAGTCCGCCTCCGGCGGATTCTTCGTCTTCGGAGTCCTCGGCGTCCCCGTCCTTATCGGCGTCCTCGCGGACGAAGGCCTTGCTCATGCTAGTCGTCCTTGTCCTTCTTGCCCTTTTTCCCGTCCACGGGGGCGATCTTGAACTTGCCGAAGGCGAAGCCCAGATCCCAGCCCTTACCGGTGCCGTTCAGAGTGAGAAGGATGTCGCCGTTCCACATGGCTTTGGAATCGGCGGAAGAGGAGGCGCCGGCGTGGGCCCCGCTCTCGGCGTAGCCGCCGTACAGATCCTTGATGTCCTTTACCTTGGAGAAGGTGCCGGTGCCCGAGATCTCGTTCTCGCCGAAGGTCACGCCGCCGCCGTGGGAGCGGATCTTCACGTTGGACGATTGGCCGTTGTCGCAGACGATGGTCCCCGACCCCTTTCCGGACTTGTAGAAGACCGACCAGCTCTTGAGATTGAAGCTGAGGCGGCACTCCGTCTTCCCGTTCTTTTTACCCTCCTTTTTCGCGTCGTCGGCGCGGAGGGAGAGGGGAACGAGCAGGGCGACGGCGGCGAAAAGCAGGATGCGGCGCATGGAATCTCCTTGATGGATCAGAAATTACTGGAAATGCGAAATTCGGGCAAGTAAAAGCCCGCGACGGCATGGGGGATCTCCTTTTGAAGGCGGCGATCATCGTATTGAACGGTTTGCTGTGGTTCGTATTCATCCTCATCGCCTTTCTTTTCTTCCTGGGCGCCGTCGTCATCCGCGTGACGACCTGGCCCTTCGATCCGAACTTAAGGTTCCTGCACCAGTACTCCTGCGTTTGGGCGAGCGTCTACCTCTGGCTCAATCCCTTCTGGTCGCTGAAGAAGTCGGGACTTAAGAACGTCGACCCGAAAAAATCCTACGTCATCGTCTCCAACCACCAATCCTGGGCGGATATCCTCGTATTGTTCAACACGTTCATCCACTTCAAATGGGTCTCCAAGAAATCGGTCTTCAACGCGCCCTTTTTGGGGTGGAACATGCGCCTGAACGGCTATGTGCCTATCCATCGCGGCAACGATGCCAGCCGCGAGAAGTGCATGGACCTCTGCCGCGAATGGCTGGCCAAGGGCTCGTCGGTGCTCTTCTTTCCGGAAGGCACCCGTTCCCTCGAGCGCGGGAAGATGCTCCCGTTCAAGATCGGCGCCTTCAAGCTGGCGATGGAATCGAGAAGGGACGTCCTGCCCATCGTCATCAGGGGCTCGATCGACGCCATCCCCAAGGACTCGATCCTGCTGCACCGGAAGTCCCGGATGTCCGTCGAGGTCCTGCCTCCGGTCTCCATCGATTCCTTTCTGGGCAACGCCTCGGGCGTGGAATCGCTCATGAACCACGTGCGCATCCAGATGAACCGGAAGCTGGGCTAGTCAGATGCCCCTCTTTCCCGTCTCTCCCGAAAAACAGGCCCAGTTGGAGGAACGCATGGCGCGGCTCGGCCTCCGCGAATCCGACTTGATCGAGGACTTCGTGAAGGGCAGCGGGGCGGGCGGGCAGAAAATCAACAAGACCTCCATGGCCGTCAGCCTTCAGCACCGGCCCAGCGGCCTCATGGTGCGTTGCCAGGAATCCCGCAGCCAGGCCTTGAACCGTTTTCTGGCCCGGCGCCTGATGTGCGACAAGCTGGAGGAGAAGATCTTGGGCGCCCGGTCGGCCGAACGGCAGCGCCAAGAGAAGATCCGCCGCCAGAAGCGGAAGCGCTCCAAGCGCGCGAAGGAAAAGATGCTTTCCGACAAGCACCACCATGCGGAGAAAAAAGATTTCCGCCGAAGGCCCGACTTTTAAACGTAACCCAAGGCCTCGACGATACGGATCTTCGTGGTCCGGTAGGCCGGCGGCACGGAGGCTAAGAAGGCCGAGACGACCGTCAGGAAAAAGGATTTCAGCAGGAGAGGGGCTGTCACCGAGATCACGGCGATGGTGCCGGTGCTGGCGTTCGGCGTCGGCGGCATCTCGATGCCGATGGCGGTGATGATCTTGGCGAGGCCCACGCCGCAAACCAAACTTAAAGCCCCTGCGATCACGCCCAAGACCAAGGTTTCCAGCAGGATCACGAAGAGGATGGCGGAGCGGCTGTTCCCGATGGCCATCATCGTGCCGAACTCGCGGGTGCGCTCCATCAGGGACATGCTCACGCTGTTCCCGGCGCTGAAAAAGAAGACGACGCCGAAGATGAGCGTGATGACGACGAAGATCTTGCGGAAGAGCTCTTTTCCCTGCCGGTAATAGGCGGACATCTCCTCCCAGGTCAAAACCTCGAAGGCCGAATCCTTTCCGCCCAGAGCGGCGACCACGGCCTTTCGGGCGGCTTCGGTGTTCTCCGTCTTGTCCAGGACCGCCTGAAGGGAATGGAGCTTCCCCGGGGCTCCCAGCATGCCCTGGGCCGCGGCCACGTTGATCTTCACCGAGCGGTTGTCCGATTCGCGCATGACGGTCTCGAAGACGCCCACGACCCGGAAGCGGTTGCCGTCCACGGCGCCTTCCTCGCGGGTGGTCAGCAGCATCACCCAATCGCCCAGTTTCAGATCCAAGGCCTTCATGAGGCCCACGCCCAGCAGGATTTCTTCCTTATGCGCGGGGTCGAGTTCGCGGCCCTCCTTGATGGCGATGGAAGGGATCTTGGCGTTGCTGGCCATGAACGAGCCCATCCGGTTTTCCGCAAAAGGATCGGTGCCGTTGATCGACACCGCCATGCTCGTCTTGTCCGTGCTGATCATTCCCGAAAACGACAGACGGGGGACGGTGAACATCACGTGGGGAACGGACTCGATCTTCCGGCGGACGTCCTCGGAGTCCTGCATCAGGTAGCCCAAGGGATCGGTGACGCCCAGCTTGTAATAATTCTTCAGGTCGATCTGGAGATGGCCCGTCTGGGCGTGGATGATCTTCTCGCCCAAGTTGTGCATCAGGTTCTCGAAATACCCGCCCATGACGATCAACCCGGCGCCGCCGGCGATCAAGACTCCCAAGGTCAGTAGCGTCCGCCTCTTGTTGCGGAAGACGTTCTTGAAGGCGATCTTGAGCAGCTTGTCAGTCGGTAAAATACGCATAGCGCCCCCGCGAATAGAGGATTTCGGAGATGGTGTATTTTTGGATTTCGGTCGTGCCTTCGATGATGGACAGGATCTTCGCGTCGTTCACGAGCTTGGCGACGGGATATTCGAGGGAAATGCCCGCGCCTCCCATGATCTGGACGGCCTTCAGGCTCACCTCCTCCGCCGTCGAGGTGGCGTAGGCCTTCGCCAGTGCCGCTTCATAGAGGTAGTCCTTTCCTTGGGCGCCTTTCCACGCCGCCCGCCAACTTGCGAGCCGGGAGGCCTCAGCGGCCATCTGCATGGCGGCGATGTACTGGCGGATGACGGGGTGGTCGCCGATGGGCTTCCCGCCCGCGTAGCGTCCGCGCGAGTACTGGATGCTTTCGTCGATGCAGCGCTGCTGGATGCCCGTGGCGAGGGCCGCCGTCCCCGTGCGCCCGCGGGAAAGAGATTTCATGGCGATGCGGTAGCCGTCGCCCTCCCTGGCGAGCAGGCGGTCGGCGGAAACCTGGACGTCCTCGAAGACGACGCCGGCCGTGTCGGAGGCCTTGAGCCCCAGCTTCTTCTCCGGTTTCATCTTCACGATCCCCGGCGACTCCGCCGGAACGATGAAGGCCGACAGTTCCGAGATCTGCTGCGAGCCCTTGGGATAGGCGAAGACGACGTAGAGCTGGGCCTGGTTGGCGTTGGAGATCCACGCCTTCTGGCCGTTGATGACGTAGCCGGAGCCCTTCTTCTCGTAGTGGGTCTTAAGGCTCCCTAGATCGGAACCGGTCTGGGGCTCGGTCAGGCAGAAGGAGACCAGGAGGCGTTCCTGGCACACCAGCGAGAGCCATTTTGTTTTCTGTTCGGGGGTGCCGAAATAGTCGATGGGGCTGGTGGCCAGATTGTTCGTCAGAAGGGCGAGCGCGATCCCGGCGCAGGCGTGCCCCAGCACTTCGGCGATGAGCACCGACTCCACCATCCCCATGTTCCCGCCGCCGTATTCGGCGGACAAATCCAGATTTACCAAACCCAGCTCTTGGGCCTTGTCGATGATGTCCCGAGGGAAGGTGTGGTTCTCGTCGTACTCCTTCGCCTTGGGCAGGATCTCCTTTGCGGCGAAGTCCTTGGCCATGTCGACCACCATCCTCTGATCCTCGTTGAGCCCGAAATCAATCATGGAAGACTCCTCTCTCTCAAACCGGCATCAAGCCGGCGCGGCGCTCGGCCCGGGGCTTGGCGCCTAAGGCGATGATGCTCTGCTTCACCGCTCGCGTAATGGCCTCGTGTTTTTCGCCACCGTCCGAAAATTCGACCCGATGCGGCTCCACCGGACGGCCCAAGTGGACCTTCACCTTGCAGAATTTGGGCACCTTCCTTTCGGGACGCGTGATGTCGTAGGTCCCTTCCAGGTGAATCGGCACCACCGGAACGCCTGTCGTCTCCGACAGGATGCCCACGCCGTTCTTGAACTCGTTGATGCAGGCGTCCTTGCTCCGCGTCCCCTCCGGAAAGATCAGCAGGACCTGCCCGTGATCGATGACCTTCTTCCCCGTCTGAAGGGCGGGCACGAAGTTCCCGCTTCGGTCGACGGGGATCATCCCGGCCAGCCAGGCGAAAAAGATCCGGTGAAATCGGTGGAGATGTTCGCGCTTGCCGATGCAGAAGAGCTTTTTCTGGAAATGGCGGGGCAGGGCCCACATGATGAAAAGGGCGTCGATGTAATTGAAATGGTCGGCCGCGAGAATGAACGGGCCGTTCTCCGGCAGATTGTCCAGGCCGGCGACCTCGTAGCGGAACAAGAGCCATCCCAAGAAGGACGAAACGGCGATGGAAAGTCTCCGAAAGAATCCTCCGACTTGTTCCCGCTTGCGAAGGCGCCGTTCCGCCTCCCGTTCCACGTCCTCCGGCATGTTGGATCCCAGGACCTCCACCCACGAGGTCTTGGTTTCGACGGCGGGCTCTTCCGGGAGGGCCAGTGCCCCGGGATCGATCCGGTGCTGCACGCAGAACTCGCTTAATTGATTGATGCAGTCGCTGATCGTCCTCATTTGATAAGCGATCTCCTTCGGGATTTCCGAGCCAAGCGAACTTTCCAAGGCGACGATCAGCTCCGAGACGGAAAGGGAATCGAACCCCAAATCGAGGAAGAGATGGGAGGCGGGCGTGTATTCGGTGACGCCCTTCACCTTCATGACGGCGGCCTTGAGGATCCGGCCGATGGGGCGGCTCAAGAGGGCCTCGGCCGTCACCTCCACGTCCTTCTTCTGGTTGTTTTTCATCTGCTCGAGGATCTCCTCGCGCAGGAGAAATTTCTTCACCTTGTTGGTCGCGGTCTTGGGAAGGGCCTCGTAGCGGACGGCGTACCGGTTGATCCGGCACCAACCCGGCAGGCGGTCGGACATTTCGATGATGGTGTTTTTCACGAATCCGTCGATGTCCGCGATGTTGTGCTCCCGGAAAAATTCCAGGTTCGGAACGATGAAGGCGTAGATCTCCTCGGCCTTCTTGCCCACCTCGCGGGGGATGCCCAGGATGGCCACTTCCTTGAAACATTCGGCCTGAAGATAGAAATCCTCGATCTCTCCGGGAAAGACGTTCTTTCCCGAGGGGAGGACGATCACGTCCTTGGAGCGCCCGCTGATGGTGAGAAAGCCCTTGCGGTCGACGCTGCCCAAGTCACCCGTGAGGAAATATCCCTCGGGATCGAAGGGCGAGGCCTCCGCGACGCGGTTTCCGCGGTAGCCGTCGAAAACTGGAGGTCCTTTCACCGCGATCTCGCCGACCCCATTGGCGTCGGGGGAAGCGATCTTGATTTTTACGCCGTCGATGGGCCGGCCCACGGTGCCCGGCTTGTTCGACGACGGCCGGTTTAAGGCGAGGACGGGCGACGTCTCCGTCAGGCCGTAGCCTTCGTAGACGGACAGTCCCAGGGTGTTGAAGGTACGCGCGATCTCCTCGTCCAGTCCCGCGGCTCCTGAGATGATGAAGCGGATGCCTCCTCCGAAAAACGCGTGGGCCTTCGCAAAGATCAACCGCTTGAGAAAATTCAATCTCGCGCCGTTTCCGCTGAAAAATTTCATCGATTTCAGGGTGTGGAACAGGAATTGGGCGTAGGGGGGCGCCGCCTTCAGGTTTTCCACGAGGGCCTTATGGAACTGGGTCAGGATGGCCGGAACGAAGGCCAGAGCCGTGATGCGGTTGTCCCGTATGCACGAAATCACGTCGGTCCTTTTCAAACTGTTCAGGATGAAAATATCCGAACCGAACGCCAGGGGGATCAAAAAACAGCTCGAGAAGGCGTAGGCATGGTTCAGAGGGAGAAGCATCAGAATGCGGCTCTTGGAATCGAGGCCCATCATGTCGCCGACGACCATCTGCGAGAGCAGGTTCTTATGCTTGAGAACCACGCCCTTGGGATTGCCGGTCGTCCCGGACGTGTAGATCAGCGAAGCGGCGTCCTCCTCATCGGCGGGAGAGGGCGCGAATCCCTTCGCGTCGCCGTTTTCGATCCAGCGGAAGGGGATGTATTTGGCCAGGTAGTTGATCTCCGCGTCGAGCACGACGAACCGGCCGACCAGGGCGGCTAGCTCCGCATCGCGTACTGCGGCGAGCAGCTTGCGTTCGATGAAAAATATCTTCGCCCGGGAATCCGCGATCAGATTCTTTACTTCGATGTTCGTGAGGTGGACGTCGATGGGCAGGGCGCAGCAGCCCGCGTTCACGATCCCCATGTAAATAGCCAGCCACTCCGGCCGATTCGAGGACATGAGAGCGACGGGCATGCCCTTGGTCGCGCCGTTGTCGATTAGGAAGCGCGCCACCTTGAGGCTTAATCCGTAGAGGTCCCCCATCGACCGGGAGGAGACGCGGCCGTCTTCATCCTGATAAACGACCCGTGCCGCGCTTGCCGACGCCTTGTCCCGAAAAAGCTCGACCAGGGAGGTATATCCAGTGCTTTTTCTTGATACCATTATGATAAAAAAGAATATTGTAGTGCGTTGTCTATTATTAATTCAATGACTTACATAATTATTCTTTTTCTGAAAATTACCACGAGAGGGAGGTCGCTCCCAAAGACAAAGGGAGGAAGGCCTTAAGAATCTGTTGACTGAGAATTTATCTATTCCGAAAGCAATTTCGGAAGGATGGCGGAGCGATTAGCCCTTGGAAGGGGATTTTCCGTCGCCCTTGGTCTGATCGTAGAGGGAGAACGCCGTCGCGAGCATGGCGCTCACCTCGGCGGCGTTGGCCGGAACGATCATCGTGGTGCTGGCCTTGGCGATGTGGCCGAACTGCTGGACGTAGGATTCCGCGACGCGCAGCTTGGCCGCATCGGCGCCTCCGGGGGACTTCAAAACGTCCGAGACCATCTTCAGACCTTCCGAGGTGGCCTTGGCGACGGCCAAAATGGCCTGGGCGCGGCCTTCGGCCTCGTTGATTTGCTGCTGGCGGTTGGCTTCGGAGTTCTTGATCGTTTCCTGCTTCACGCCTTCGGCGCGGTTGATCTTCGAGTCGCGGTCGCCTTCGGAGGTCAGGATCACGGCCCGCTTTTCCCGCTCTGCCCGCATCTGCTTTTCCATCGCCGCCAAGACGTCCTGCGGCGGCGTGATCGACTTGATCTCGTAACGGAGGACCTTCACGCCCCAAGGGTCGGTGGCCTTGTCCAGGGCCATAATGACCTGCGTATTGATGTGCTCCCGTTCTTCGAAGGTACGGTCCAGGTCGATCTTGCCGATCTCCGAACGGAGCGTGGTTTGAGACAACTGGATGATGGCAATCGAATAATTATGGACGCCGTAGGAGGCCTTCGACGGCTCCATGACGCGGTAGAAGAGGACGCCGTCGACGCCCACCTGGACGTTGTCCCGCGTGATGCAGATCTGTTCGGGGATGTCCAAGACGATTTCCTTCATATTGTGCTTGTAGCGGACGGTTTCGATGAAGGGCAGAACGATGTGAAGACCCGCGTCCAGGGTGCGGCTATATTTGCCCAACCGCTCGACGACGTAGGCCGTCTGCTGGGGAACGATGCGGACGGTCCTTAGAAACATGATAACGGCGAAGAGCAGGAAGACTAGTGCGGTAATGGTACCCATGGGATCGCTCCTTTTTAGATGATGGCGGCCGTCAGCTCGCCTGAAGAGGTTCGGGACGGACGATCAGCCTCACGCCTTCCGTCCGATGGATATAAACCTTGGTTCCTTTTTGAATGGGGGCGTCGGTATCGTTCACCGCGGTCCAAGACGTGCCCTGGTAGTCGACGGCCGTCGCGCCGCGGGAGGGCAAGTCCGACGGAAGAATGATGACGGCGTTTCGGTCGATCGACATGCCTGAGGAGGCCTTCAGGCTCCGAAGCAGCTTGCGACGGAACAGAAGGAGCCCTCCGATCCCCAGGACCGCGAAAAGGAGGATTTCGATGGGAAGGTTGTTCAACCCCAGGAATTTGGCCGTTGCGACGATCAAAGCGGCGACCCCAAAGAACAGGAGCACCATGCTCAGGTGGAACATTTCGGCGATGATCAGAAGGAGGCCCAGGGCCACCCAGAAGAACGTCGGCGTGAGCGTCATGATCGTCCCCCTTGACGAAGGGCCGATTTATACCCGAATCGATTTCAAAGGGGAACGAAAACTTAAGGGGTCCCGTATTCAGATGTATTCGAAACTTAGGCCACTTGATTGAGGTTTTCCTCAAAACCGCCTACAAATGATGGACACTCTAAAGGGTGCGATTCAGATCATTCAGAAGTTCCTCGAGGTGCTGAAACGTGAAGGAGCGGGGGAAAACCGTCAATCTCTACGCCTATCTCGACTACCGCGCCTTCCTTCGCGATTGGTACGAGGCGGCCAAGCATTCGGGCAAGGCCTTTTCCTTTCGGGCCTTCTCAAAACGCGCGGGCTTCCATTCGCCGAACTTCTTCAAGCTGGTGATGGACGGCTCGCGGAACCTAACCGAGGATTCACTGGCCAAGTTCGTCGTCGGATTGAAGCTGACCAAGTCCGAAGCCGAGTTCTTTCGGAGCCTGGTTTTTTTCACGCAGGCGAAGTCGCACGACGAGAAGAACCTGTTTTACAAGCGCCTTTTGCAGTCGCGCGAGTTCAGCCACCTGAAATCGCTGGAAAAAAATCAGTACGAGTACTACTCAACGTGGTACCATGCCGTCATTCGCGAATTGATCGCGTCTCCGGAGTTCGATGGCACGTCCGAGTGGCTCGCCCGAAAGGTACATCCGCCCATCCATCCGGATCAGGCGGAACAGTCGTTGAAGCTCCTTGAGAACTTAAAGCTCATACGCCGCATCGGCCCGCGGCGTTGGAAGCAGACCAGCGTCCTGGTGACAACGGGTCCCGAAGTGGCGTCTCTCACCCTGATGAACTACCATCAGACGGTTTTGAGTTTGGCACGCGAAGTGCTGCCGGTGATCCCGGCCTCCCAGAGGGACATCAGCGCCGTAACTCTTGGAATCGCCAAGGAAAAGCTTCCGGAATTGAAAAAAAGAATACAGGCCTTTCGCCAAGAGATACTGAAGTTTGTCTCATTAGAAGAGAAACCGGAGTCGGTCGTCCTGATGAGCATCCAGTTGTTCCCGCTCACGCAACCGACCCAGAAATAAGGCAGGGCTTAGGGGATGAAACGCGCAGTGACGTTTATGGGACGCGGGCTTCTTACCGCGGTCCTTTTCGCCGTTTGCGCCGCCGGAGCCGCCGGCACCGGGGGTTGCGGCAGCGGCGCGACCGGAGGCTCGGAGGCGGGCAATCCGAGCCGCAGCGTCGTGGGCGCCTTGGCCACGGTCGAAGCGGCCGCCTTAAGCGTGGATCAAGCCTCCGCCGCCGCCTCGACAGACACGGGCTGTCCCGCTGATACCATCGTCGCCATCGATTCCCGCAAACAGGAGCAAAGCGTCAAACTCGAACCGGATTGCACCTTCGCCCTCAATCTCTTCTTCAACAAGGCCTACTCGATCCGCTTCCGCCTGGAAGGCGTCGACGTGGGCGGCATGCTCTTCCAAAATTCGCCCGATCGGTTCCCCGCGCCGGTCATGGAGGTCTCGGAGCAGGAGACCGAACTTGCCTTGGGTCTCATCGTCGTCAACGACGGCCAGTCCAAACCCGAAAGCGAGCCCGCCGCCCAAAACGACGCGGACTTGGACGGCATTCCCGACTACGAGGATCCGGACGACGACAACGACGGCATCTTGGACGTCGACGAGCCCGATTGCGACTTGGACGGCATCATCGACGACTTCGATGACGACAACATGAAATGTCCCTTGGTTGGCAGCGTTCCGGACAACAAGATCCTGGAGGTCCTGCCCCGCAACGGCTCGGGCATCGACACGCCCCAGGAGTCGGTGCTGACGGACGTGGGCATCCAGGCCCGCTTCTCCTGCGAACTCGATATCGGAAGCGTCGGCGCCGAGACTTTCCTGGTCACCGCCCAGGACGCCCCGGATAACTTCCTCAAGTGCGACTTGACGTTGTCGGACAGCAACACGTCCGCCACGTGCCTTCCCGAAGGTCTGGTGCCCGACACCATTTACAAGGCCAAGATTCAAAGCGTGCGCTGCTCCGACGGCTCCGCCATCGCCTCCACGTCCTGGACCTGGAAGACGGCTCCCGTCGTCAGCGCCGGAGGCGCCG
>DASUFF010000118.1:0-2094 GCA_036274695.1 bacterium
GACTGGTTGGAGGCGTCCCACAGGAAATTTTTAAGCTTCTTATCCGGATCGTCCGCGATGCGGGCGTTCACCGCCAGACCGCCGACGTAATCCGCCAGCAGCACCACGCCCGCCGCGCCGATGGCCTGCGAGCATCCTCCCAAAAATCCGCCGCCGCCGGCCAAACCGGGGGCGAGTTTTCCGGCCGTCATGCCGGCCCCGGCCGCCGAGGCGAAGGCGCTCTGCAGGGCGGGGAAACGGGAGGCCACGACGAAGGGCGTGAGCGCCATGCCGGTCGAGACGAGATTGTTGGCGGTCGTTCCCTTGGAGACGCCGATGAAGTCGAGGAATTCGGACGAAAGGAAACGGAACCCCGTGAAGAGCGGGATGTGGCCCATGCTTAAATTGGCCGCGGAGAGGCTGCGCGTGGAGATCAAGCTGGCCAGATAGTTGGTCGAAAGCATGACCGGCGCGCGAAGGTTTTCCGGAACGCCGCCCATGACCAGGACGCGGTCCAGGACGATGGTGGCGCCGACGTTCAAACCGAAATCCAAAACCACCGTGCCGAGGCTGGGCGGCGGCATGCCGACGCCGGGCGACGGGGGCGGCGCGCCGGAACCGCCCGTGCGCAGAGGCGTCGGCGCCGTGGCGCTTTCACGGAAGAAGGAGAGCTGGACCTGCGGGCCGCCGGCCGTGGCCATTCTTTGGACGCTGAAAGAAACGCCCGGTTCGGCGGCGAGCATGTTGCGGAGGGTGGCGGGGATGGCGAGCTTGCTCCCGTGTTTGGAAAAATCATAAGCCACGCCGGTCTTGAAGGTGAGCGTGCTGTCCGCAAGCGAGGGCGCGGGCTTGGCGTGCCTGCCTTTGACCTTCGCCGGCGCCTCGTCGAAGAGCGGATTGGCGCAGTACATGTTGTAGGCCTTGGCGTCGGATCCGATCAGGGCGCGGCATTGGCCGGCCGTTCCTTCCAGGCGCGCCGGTCCGGAGCTTCGGTCGAAGAAGGAGGTCGGCATCACGCCGTTCATCATCGCGACCTGCGCGTAGAACGGGTCCCCGGGCGTGACGGGGAAAGGCAGGACGCCGGGCATGAAAAAAATCGGGGCGTTCATAAAATCCTGATCAACGCGCGGGCACCAAGGCCGGTTTGAGGGCGAGGGACGGCATGCGGAAGGCGGTCGTCGCGCCGGCGCCTCCGAAGGTCAAGGGGACCGCGACCGGCTTGAAGCCGGGCGCGACGGCGTTCGGTGCGCCCGCGACGGCCGTGTTTGTCGACCGGGCGTAGCCCAACGCGCCGTAATTGACAGAGACATTGTTCGCGACCAAAGCCCGGTAGGCGGCCGCGGTATCGACCGGCGCGGCCAGAACCATCGGCGCGGGAGCCGCGACGTTCATAAACTGGTCGTAAGTGAAATCGCCCGCGAAGATGAACGCATTGGGGTCGTAGGCCTCGCCGCGGGCGGCGGCGAGGTTACGGGCCACGGTTTCGTTGAGTCCCACGATCTCTCCGTTGATCGTCGCCTGGTAGCGGTAGATGAAGGCGCCTTCATCCAAGGGAACGACGCCGTCCGGAAGGGCCACCCATTCGCGCGTGGGTTCTTCGTCCCAGTTGATCCCGAAATCGGGGACGACCGTTATTTGGGTTTTGTCGCCCGCATTCGTATCGATTTCGCCCGAGACCACTTGGCCCTCGGCGACGGTTTCGCTGGTCACCGCTCTCTTCATAACGGCCACGCCGATCGGTTGTCCGTTCACCACCACGAACCCACCGCTCAATTGAGCGCCCGCGGGGATTTCGTTGACGGGAATCGACGGCAGTGGTTTGGAGCCGCCTCCGCTTCCTCCGCCGCCTCCCTTGCCGCCCGGTCCGTCCTTGGGATCCTTGGGTCCCTTGGAAATCCGATCCCAAATGGCCTTGGCCGCGAAACCGAGGATGCCGGTGCCGATGCCGACCAAGAGGAAGGTGATGCCCACGCCGATCAAGTCGCCCGTGTGATTCTGCGTCGGCGGAATGCCCAGGGCGCGCTTGAGGGATTCCATCACGATGCCGTAGTGGTCGTCGTCGAGGCCCAGGTGGTCGTTCTTCAGGGTGTTGTAGGCGTTTTGGATTTTGTCGGC
>DASUFF010000119.1:0-2051 GCA_036274695.1 bacterium
GGCGACATCGGCGACATCCGCACCTTAAGCGTCGGCACCTTCAACACGCTCCGCGACATCACGGTCATCTGCAACAACGACGCCCAGCTCCAGCAGATCGTGAAGGCCGTCCAGGCCGTGAAGGAGACCCATCTCGAGGAAGTCATCGACGAGGTGATGGAGAGCCACCGCGGCGGCAAGATCGCCGTCACGCCGCGCTATCCGGTGAAATCAGTGGAAGATTTACGCAAAGTCTACACGCCCGGCGTCGCCTCCATCTCCAAGATGATCCAGTCCGATCCCGCCGCGGCGCGCGAGTTTACGGGTATCGGCACCACCGTCGCCATCTGCACCAACGGCAGCCGCGTTTTGGGGCTGGGCAACATCGGACCCGTGGCGGCCCTGCCGGTCATGGAAGGCAAGGCGGCCCTTTTCGCCCAGTTCTCCGGCATGAACATGGTGCCGATCCTGATCAACACGCTCGATCCGGAAAAATTCGTGGAGACGGTCTGCGCGTTGTCGGTGGGGTACAGCGCCATCCAGCTGGAGGACATCCAGACGCCGGATTGTTTCGAGATCGAAGAGAAGCTGATCAAACGCCTGAACATCCCGGTGATGCACGACGACCAGCACGGGACGGCGGTGGTCTCGCTGGCCGCGGTGCTGAACGCCTGCCGGATCGTGAAGATGGATCTGAAGAAGGCGACCGTCGGCCAGATCGGTCTGGGAGCCGCAGGCTCGGCCATCGCGCGGCTGATCATGACTTATACGGGCAGGCCGGTCATCGGCGAGGATCCGAATCCTCTGGCCGCCGAGCGTTTCAAGAAGATGGGCGGGGAGATCGCCAAGTCGGTGGAAGAGATCATGAAAAAGGCCGACGTGGTCGTTTCCACCACGGGCCAGGCCGGGCTCATCAAGCCGGAGATGGTGCGCAAAGGGCAGGTCATCTTAGCGCTTTCGAACCCCTACCCGGAGATCTCCATCGAGGACGCCACCGCCGCCGGGGCCGGTTTCGCCAGCGACGGCAGCCGCGTGAACAATCTTTTGGGTTATCCCGGTCTTTTGAAGGGCGCGGTCACGGCGAAGGCCACGAAAATGACCACCGAGATGTATATCGCCGCGGCCCAGGCCATCGTCCGGCATACCCCCGAAAAGGAGCTCGTTCCCGACCCTCTGGACCCCGCCCTCCACGACCGGGTCGCCAAGTCGGTCGCGGCCGCGGCTTCTTGACCGAAGATATATTTCCGTATATATATCTAAATATATGGGCCAACCCCTCATGATCCAGCCGGAGGACAACGAACGCCTGGAGGAGCTTAAAAAAGCGGTCGGCGCCAAAACGAAGGTGCAGGTATTGAGGGAAGCCTTGGACGCCCTCGAGAGGAATGTCGAACGTCAAAGGCGCGTGGCGCGCTGGAGACGCGCGGCCGCTTTGGTGGGCGAGGAAAGCGCCAAAGTCAATCGCGAATTTCGCGCCTACAGCCGTCTGAAGCGTCATGCCTGATCCGATTCTTCCGAAACGCTGGCATCTCTACGTCGTCGACTTGGAGCCTCGCGTTCGTTCCAAACCCGGCAAGCAGAGACCCTGTCTCGTGATCCAACCCTTCGAATTCGCCGAGGGGGGGCTGACCAGCTCCGTCGTGATTCCCCTCACCACGAAGCTGAAGGGGGAGAACGCCTTTCCCTTGAGAGTCGGATTGATGCGCGGCACGTGCGCTCTCAAACAGGACAGCGAGCTCATGATCGACCAGATCCTGGCCTGGGACCATTCCCTTTTCCGGGAAGACCTCGGGGAAATCCCGGAAGGCCTCCAGGACAAGGTGAAAGAGGCCTTGAGGGAGTTTCTGGACCTCTAAGGAACCTTGACTCTCCGGCGGGTTTTGGGGGATACCCAACCCCCCATGATTACGAAAGACGAGGCGCTTCGCTATCACTCCGAAGGCCGCAAAGGTAAGGTCGAGGTCGTTCCCACCAAGCCCTGTGACACCCAAAAAGAACTCTCTCTGGCCTATACCCCCGGCGTCGCCGAGCCCTGCCTCGAGATCGAAAAGGACCCGAAGAAATCCTTCGAA
>DASUFF010000120.1:0-7542 GCA_036274695.1 bacterium
CGGCTTCGGATTGCTGATCTTTTTACCTTTTTTGATGGTCATGACGGACACCCCCTCTCGGCGAATTAGGTCGCGTTAGGCCGCGTCTTCGGAACCCGACGCGGCGGTCTTTTCCAAACTTAAGGTGCGTATTTCCCTCTGCATGAAGGCCTCGGTGGACTGCTCCAGGAACTTGCCCTCGCAGTTCTTCACGTCCAGGCTCCCCGTCTTGTTCAAGGCGCTGTAGCGGCAGCCCCCGGCGCAATTCGGCAGGAAATGGCAGCTCTCGCAGTCGTCGTCCCACTTCCGGGACTGGATCTGGCGCTCGCCTTGATCGTTGAAGTCGTCTTCGTCCACCCGTCCCGCCGCCAGGTTGTGGAGGCCGACGAAGGCCGGGCATTTATAGACGCTGCCGTCCGGGCCGATGGTGAAGGAATGGCGGCTGTGGTACTCGCAGGGGCCCATCTCCGGGCGGGCCTGCGTGGGCATTTCCTCCTCGAAAAGCTTGTCTTCAAGGGCCTGCATGGCGTCGATCTGCTTCTGGTTGAACGAGCAGACCTCGCAGAAGGAACTGACGCGGCCCTCGCGCTGGGAGGCGATGTCGGGGTTGACCGCCATGATCGGCTTGAACCGAGCCACCATGATTTTCGAGGCGAACGGGCTCTTTTTCAGGCGCTCGATCAAGCCGAACATGCTGTCGTAGTTCTCCTGGTCGAAATTGCCGCCGATGGCGAACTTAAGCTTTCCGCCGCACTGCTCGTGGACGGCGGCCAGGTTGTCGTAGATCTTGTCGAAAGTGCCCTTTCGGTTGTGCTGGATGCGCTTCCGGTCGTGGGCCTCGCGGTCGCCGTCGAAGGTGATCTTTACCCATTGGAAACCGTAGGGGATCATCTCGTTCACCCATTCCGGCGTCAGCAGGAATCCGTTGGAGATCATCCCGAGCGTGAGGGGGATGCCCAGCTTCGTGCAGTGCTCGTGCAGGGCCTTCCCGATCTTCTTCAAGGTCTCCGGCTGCAGGAGGGGCTCGCCGCCGAAGAAATGGACGTGAAGGGTCTCCGGCCGGACGGTGTCGATCTTCTTCTTCAGGTAGGCAATGGTCTTTTCCACCGTCTCCGGCTTCATCACCCCGCCCTCGCGGACCTCGTTTTCGAAGCAGTAGTCGCAGGCTAAATTGCACGCCATCGTGGGCAGGATGGTCACCTGCATGATGTCCGTGCGCTCGCGGATGCGGGTCTGGTACCAGTCCTCGAAGAGCTTCTGCTCGTCGGCGTCGTCGTTCAGCACCAGTCCCATTTCCAGCAGATCGGGGATCATCTCCTGCTCGCGCTCGGTCAAGGGGTAGCGGTTCTCGATCTTGTCGAAGAGGATGACGGGATTTAAGCCGGGCTCGTCGAAGAGGACCCTATGGTCATAGAGGGTATTGTAAAGCAGGTACTTCCCGGGCTCGTCTTTGGACGCGGTTAGGATATTGAACTTGGATGCTTTCATGTCCCCTCGCCTCGGATAAACCGCCTGTGCCCGCTGCGAGGGGAAGACGCTGCAATCCCGGAACCAGGAGAAATGCTTAACCGGTTGTTGGCCCTAAAACTTCACAAATATGGAAATAAAAAATTTATATAACTTATTAATATTACATAATATTAATATAATTAAGCAATTTTTTTATCACTATTTGCATCTAAAAATAACGGAGACTACTGCCTATAAAAACATGGATACTTTTTTAGCCAAGCGCGGAAAGAATTAGGGCTATGGCCTGTAGAGGACGTTAAAAGGTGGCCTTGGCGCCGGCGAGGAAGGTGATGCCGGGTGCCGGGAAGCCGAACTTCTCTTGATAGGAGTCGTCGAGGAGATTTTCGATTTTGAAGTAGAGCCGGCCGCTCTTCATAGCCAGCTTATCCCTGAGAATCTCGTAAGAGCTGGAGAGGTCCACCTTTACGTAACCGGGAATGGTGCCGGAGGCTGAAGTGTTGCCCGCCGGATCGATGAACAGGACGTTCAAGTCCCCCGCCGACGTGCTGATGGCGCTCGGCACGGCCCGGTCGGTGACCACGTTCACGTCGGCCCGCACCGTCAGCCGGTCGGTCGGATCCGATTGGACGAAGACGTTCACGTGATGGCGCGGGCGGTCCGCCAGGCGGGTGTTCGTCGTCTCGTTGATCGCTTTCAGGAAGGTGTAATTCCCCCCCACTTTCAGCCAGCGCCAGGGCGTCACCGAAGCGCCCAGCTCCACGCCCGTGCTGTAGGCGTCGTTCATGAACTGCAGCCCGTCGAAGAGGCGGTCGTAGTCGATGTAGAAAAAGGTGGCGGTTACGTTGGCCGAGATCCCGTTCCCGTCGGCGGCGCCGAAGCTCTGCTCGATCCCCGCCTCGTAGCTCTGCGACAACTCGGCCTGGAGGCGCGCCGCCTGAAAGGACGGGTCGCCGGTGATTTGCAGGAGAATCTGATTGAAGAATTCGTTGATGGTGGGCGCGTGAAAGCCTTCGCCGTAGCTCGCCCGGAACGTCGTCTTTGTCTTGGGAATCTTGAAAAGGACGGAGCCCGCGGGGCTCCATTCGTCTCCGAAGGTGGTATTGTGGTCGAAGCGCGTTCCGCCGGTCAAGATCAGCTTCTCGTCGAAGAAACGGAAATTTTCCTGGAAGTAAGGCGCGTAGTTCTGCCGGTCGCCTTCCTGGCCGGGCCCCGGGAACTCAAAACCGCCGAAGTCCGTGAAGTGAAGCCGCTCGTCCTGGAATTCGAAACCCACCGTGGCCTGCGTGGAAAACTTCGGCGACTCGTAGATGGAGAAGAAGTTCCGGAGGTCCACCGTGTTCTCGAAACCCGTTCCGTCGAAGTCCTGATCCACCGGGAAGAACCCCGGATCGGCCGTCTCCCCGACGGAGGAATTCTTCAAGGTCTCCAAATCCACTAGGAGACCGTAGAGCAGCTCGGAGGACCACCACGAGAAGGGCTGGCTTTTGAGCGAGAGGTTGGCGACGACGTTGTCGCGGTGCAGCCGGTTGTCGTTGTCGGGATCGATCTTGACCAAAACGGTTCCCGTGGCGGGATCGAAGCCCGATTGGAATTCGTAAAAGAGCTCCTGGTCCGTGCGGAAATAATTGGCGCCGCCGGAGAGCTTCAATTCCGGAAGAAATTGATAGCCCGCGTTGACGGAAAAGGCCGTCTCCCCGAACCGGTCGCGGGGAAAGCGGCCGCCCTGGTCGGTGCGTGAACCGCTGCCGCTGAACTGAAATTTTTCCGTCTGCATGGCGCCGGTCACGATCTCCCGGAAGGTCTCCAAGTTGCCGCCTTCGAAGGTGGCGGAAACGGTGGGCGTCTCGGAGCCTTTTCGCGTGATGATGTTGATGACGCCGCCGACGGCGTCGGATCCGTAAAGGACGCCTTGGGATCCCCGGACGATCTCGATGCGCTCGACGTTGTCCAAAGGTATGGAACCTAAAAATTGGGCGCGGTGCTCGAGCACGTTGTTGATGGCGACGCCGTCGATCAGGACCAAAACCTGGTCCCGGTCCGCGCCGCGCAGGCGGATGTCGTTGTCGTCGCCCAGGGAGCCGGTCGAAATGATGTCGACGCCCGCGGCGTTCCTCAACACTTCGGAAACGGTGGAGGCCTTCTGGCTGTCGATCTCGTCGCGGCTGATCACTGTAGTGGACGCGGCCACGTCGTCAATGGGACGCTCCTGCTTGTCGGCGGTGACGACGACGGGCGGGAGAATTGTTTGGGCGTTTATGGGTTTTGGACGAAGGAAAACCGCGGAAATAAGAACGAGGCAAAGGAGGGCGCAAGTCCGGAAAACGCGGTCAATCGCCTTTCTTCCTCTCCAGAGCAATCATTTCCCCCAGGTTCAGACGCTTGACCTTGTACTCCAAAGTCTTCCTGTGAATCCCCAGACGCTTGGCGGCTTGGGTCTGGTTCCATTCCTCTTCTTCCAGGACCCGCAGAATAAAGCTTTTCTCGAAGGCGTCGAGTGTTTTCTGCAACAGCTCCTCGCCCTCCTGGACCTCGGTCTTTTCCACCTTGTGGAGCTGGTACTCCAGGGGGATGTCGGTGAAGCCCACGTATTCCTTGTTGGTGATCGCCACGATGCGTTCGACGAAGTTCTCCAACTCGCGGATATTGCCCGGCCAGTCATAGGTGGCGAGGATCTCGAAAATCTCGGGCTTGAAACCCTTCACCCGCCGGTTGAACTTCTTATTGTAACGATCAAGAAACAATTCGGTGAGCTTGGACAGGTCCTCGATGCGTTCCCGGAGCGGCGGGACGTGAATGGGAACGACGTTCAGCCGGTAGTAGAGGTCTTCGCGGAACTGGCGGTTCTTGATCTTCTCCAAAAGGTTGGCGTTGGTCGCCGCGATCAAACGGACCTTCACCGGAATCAGTCGGTTGCCGCCGATCCGTTCGATCTCGTTTTCCTGGATGGCCCTTAGCAGCTTGGCCTGAAGGTCGTAACGCAGCTCTCCGATCTCGTCCAAAAAGAGGGTTCCGCCGTTGGCCAGCTCGAACTTGCCGTAATGAAGGCGGTGGGCGCCCGTGAAGGAGCCCTTTTCGTGCCCGAAGAGGATGGACTCCATCAGCTCCGAGGGAATCGCCGCGAGATTGACGGTGACGAAGGGCTTGTCCGCCAGATGGCTCTTGCGATGGATGTAGCGCGCGATCAGCTCCTTGCCGGTCCCGGTCTCGCCGGTGATCAGGACGGTGGTCGGGATCGGCGCGGCGCGGTCGGCCATCTCCTTCACGGCGAGCATCGCCGGGCTGCGGCCGATCAAGAGCGCGTCCGGGGCGCTCTGGCGGACTTCCTCCCTGAGATAGAGCAGCTCCTTCATGGCGCGCTGCTTTTCCAACACGCGCGAGATGATGGCCCTCAGGTCCTCGGGATTGAATTCCTTGTTGATGTAGTCGTAGGCGCCCGCCTTCATCGCGTGAACGGCGGTCTTGACGTCCGTGATCACGGTGATGACGATCACTTCGATCTGCTCGTTCATTTCCTTGATTTCCGGGAGCAGGGTCAGGCCGTCTTCCTGGTTCAGCCGGACGTCGAGGAGCACGACCTGAATTTCGAAGTTCTGCAGGATCTGGCGGGCTTCGTTTAAGTTGGAGGCAAGATGAACGTCATAATCCCGGCGGAGGATGGCCAGGAGAATGTCCCGCATGCTTTCGTCGTCATCGACGACTAAGAGAGAGGGAGGCGTTTCCACGACGGGTTTATGGACGGCGTTGACTGCCATAACACCTTACTCGCTAACATAGCCTCTTCGACGAACGCAAGCAAGTGTTCGTAATAATTTATGTTTTTTATACATCTTGGCCAATATTTTATCCAGGCGACGGCGTTTAAAGGACATTTTAAACCGAGAAAAAGAGATTGAAAACGCCGAAACGAAGACGTTACGATCCGCCTTCGCACATCACATCTTTCCCGAGGAGCTAAAAACGTGTCTTTCATCAACAAGCGGGACAAAGAAATTAACTGTAAGATCGCCTATGTCGGTCCCGCCTTTTCGGGAAAAACAACGTCTCTGCGCCATATCTACGAGGAAACGGCGCCCGGACACCGGGGCAAGATCACCACGCTTTCGGGCGCGGACGACAAGACCCTCTTCTTCGACTTTCTCCCGCTGACGCTCGGCAAGGTGAAGGACTACAGCGTCCGCCTCCACCTCTATACGGTGCCGGGACAGGTGATCTACGATTCCTCCCGCACCATCATCCTGAAGGGCGTGGACGGCGTCGTCTTCGTCCTGGATTCCCAGATCGAAAAGCTCGAGGACAATCTGGAGAGCTGGAAGAACCTGGACAAAAGCTTGAAGAACGCCGGGATCGACCTGAAGACCCTTCCCGTCGCCCTTCAATACAACAAGCGGGATTTGGGCAACCGCATGCCGGTCGAGGAGTTCCGCCAGTTATTCAACCAGCGCGACTTACCGGAGTTCGAAACGGTGGCCACGCAGGGCCGGAACGTCATGGCGTGTTTCCAATCCATCGCGAAAAAAGTGCTGCAGGAACTCAAATAACGAATCTCAACCGGGGGAATTTATGACATCGAGGAAAACTCTTATCATCGCTGTATTGCTCGCCGTCTTCGGACAATCCGTCGTCGCCTGCGCCGGCGATAAACCCGCCGCTCCCGCAGCCTCGGCAACCACCCAACCGGCGGAGCCCGTCGTCCGGACGAAGTCGAAGGCCGGGGCGAAGGTCTTTCTCATCGAACCCAAGGACGGGGCGACAGTTTCCAATCCGATCACGGTGAAATTCGGCGCGGAAGGCGTCGACCTGGGCAAGGCTGCGGACGGCGTCAAGGAGAACAGCGGGCATCATCACCTGCTCGTGGACGTCGACACGCTTCCCCCGCTGGATCAGCCGCTGCCCTCCAACGAGCACGTCCTCCACTACGGCCAGGCGCAGACCGAGACCAGCATCGAGCTGACACCGGGCAAGCACACGCTCCAGCTCTTACTGGCCGACGGCAAACACGTGCCGCTCGATCCGCCCGTGGTGTCGCCGAAGATCACGATCACCGTGAAATAGGCCCCGGAATTAATTCGGTGGCTATTTGGGAACCTTCTCCCAATCCTTCAGGAACTTTTCGATGCCCACGTCCGTGAGCGTGTGGTTGGCCAGCTGCTTGATGACGTTGTAGGGGATGGTGGCCACGTCCGCGCCGATCAGGGCCGAATCGCGCACGTGCACCGGATTGCGGATGGAGGCGACTAAGATCTTCGTCGGAAAATCGTAATTGTCATAAATGGTCCGGATCTGGCGGATCAACTCCATGCCTTCCTCGGAAATGTCGTCCAGGCGCCCGACAAAGGGGCTCACATAGGTCGCCCCCGCCTTGGCGGCGAGCAGGGCCTGGTTGGGGGAGAACATCAGGGTCACGTTCGTCCGCATTCCTTCCTTTGCGCACTGTCGCACGGCCTTCATGCCGGTGAAGGTCATCGGAATTTTGATGACGATGTTTTTGTGAATCTTCGCGAAGTGCCGGGCCTCCTTCATCATGCCGTCGAAATCGAGGCTCACCGTCTCCGCGCTGACCGGCCCGTCGACGATGGCGCAAATGTCTTTCAAGATGTCGTCGTATTTCCGGCCCACCTTCGCGGCCAGGGACGGGTTGGTGGTGACGCCGTCGATCAGGCCCATCTCCCAGCATTCCTGAATTTCCTTCACGTCGGCGGTGTCGATGAAAAATTCCATAAGAGCTCCTTAATCGTCTTTTTCAGAACGGGATGGACCATATCGGGCGCCAGGTCCGCAAGGGGTTTCAGAACGAAGAGGCGGCCGGCGAGTCCGGGATGGGGGATCTTCAACCGGTCCGTGGAAACGACCCGGTCGTCATAGAAAAGAATGTCGAGATCGACGGGCCGGGGCGACCAATCGCCCTTCCGCGCGCGCCCGAGGTCGCGTTCTATCGCTTCGAGGAGATCGAGGAGGCGTTCCGGCTCGAGATCGGTTTCGACTTCGAAGACGCCGTTGAGGAAATTCGGCTGGGGAGGTTGGCCCGGCTTGAGGACCGCTTCAGTCTCATAAAGAGGCGAAACACGTCGGACGTGAGCCCCTGCGTCGTCA
>DASUFF010000121.1:0-3886 GCA_036274695.1 bacterium
GTGATCAGGCCGTAACCGGAGATCTGGCTGCGGTCGACGGCCGCGATGGCGCCGGACCAAAGCTGAAGCGCCATGCAGCCGTTGACGGGGTTGAAGCTAGACATGGGATTCGTAGGCGGCCAGCGTGTCTCCGTCGAACAGGACGAAACGGATCCAGTCGAAATGTGGATGTTCGCTCACGTAATTGCGGACCGTCGTGAGCGCAATCGGGGCCGCCAATTCCAGGGGAAAATCGTAGACGCCGGTGCTGATCGACGGAAACACGACCGTCCGGCACCCGTGTTTCAAAGCGAGCTCCAGGCTCG
The DNA here is from genome assembly GCA_036274695.1 of bacterium. Classification (GTDB taxonomy): domain Bacteria; phylum UBA10199; class UBA10199; order JACPAL01; genus DASUFF01. The sequence goes on from DASUFF010000121.1 coordinate 306, forward strand.
ATCGGTAGGCGGAGGCCAGATCTTCCCGTTCTCCAGAGTCCCCCCCGAACCACATCGGCCCGACGGCGTGGATCACGTACTTCGCTTTCAGGGCCCCGGCCCCCGTGATCACGGCCGAACCGGTGGGGCAGCCCTGCGGGTAGCGGGAGCGCAGTTCCGCCATGATCGATGCGCCGCCCGCGCCGTGGATCGCGCCGTCCACGCCGCCGCCGCCCATGAGCTGGGCGTTGGCCGCGTTGACGAGGGCGTCCGCCGCCTGGTGGATGATATTGCCTTGGAGGAGCTGGATCATTTTTTTCTTCCTTCGGCGGAAAAGAGCAAATGTTGCGTGATTTGAGCAGCAATTTCGGCTATCTACACGGAAATCATGAGCTCCTTACCTCCCTCTCTGCAAGTCTTTTGGGCCGGACCCGTCGCCGCCAGCCGCGCGTTCGAGTCCCTTTCCGGTTGGGCGGACATCGTTCGGGCGCCTCTGCCCGAGGCCTTGCATCCGCCGCGTCCGGCCAGCCACATCTCCGCCGCGATCCGGCGCTTGGTCGAAGCGCCTCAGCCGGTCCACGGTCCCGACGACGTCGCCGAGATGCTGGGAACCCTTCAAGACCGCCGGGAACGCGCCGGAATTCTCCTGCGCAATTCCGTGGAGAGAATCTTGGAAGGGCTTCGGCAACCCGACCGGACGGCCGATCTCCTAAGCCCGTTGGACGACTGGCTGCCGGAGGCGGAGACGGGACTTCGTTCGCTGGAGGACGACCTTCAGGATTTTCGCGTGAAGCTTTTGCTCGCGGAAAGGGCGGGGCGGATCCCGCCGGAGGGCACGGACTGGATGATGGACGTCGCCGGCCGCCTTCATACCCGGCTCGTTCGGACCGACGCGCAGGTCCGCGCGGTGGGCGAGCTGATGAAGGGGCGCTGGAATGAGGGCACCTTCGAGGAGATCCGCCGGCGGCTGTCCTGGGTCTTAAGCCTTCGCGAGTTCGACCGGTCTTTCGATTGGGAGGCGCTGCCGGGCTTCCGGGAAATGCCCCGGGTTACCGGCATGACCCGCAGCGACGCCGGCATGCTGCTCTTGTTCCGCTTCCGTCCCGACGCGACCGAGCGGGAAGTCGCGCTTTACGAGCGGGCGGCGTCCTTCCCGCTCAAGGGCCGCGATCTGGCCTTCGCCGTCGACGGCGTGCTGGCGGACGCCTTCGCGCGCGAGGACGCGGAGGCCGTCCTCCTCAAGGAACCGGGGCGTTTCGACGTCTCTTTCCAGGACATCGTCCATCAATACGAGCGCGTCCGCCTTCCGCGCCGGGGACTTCAGGCGCTTCTCTTGGGATTGTGGGCGGCGGGGCATTGCCTGCGCGTCGACGCCGCCGACGAGGGACGCGAGGGCTACGAGGCCTTCTTCAACGACTTTCCCCTCCTCAAGGTGGCCTTCGGCCTGGCGGAGCCGGAACAAGCCGGGCGTCTCCTGACGTTGGGGGAACTGGGCGCCTCGCGCCGCTATCGGGACGGTTTGAAGCGCAACGAGTCTTGGAAGCGGCATTTCCAGACGGCGGACGGGCGGCTGGCGCTCGAAGGATTGAAGGGCGCGCGCGTCCCGTTTCCCGATTTCCCCTTCGAGCTGCTGGTCGAGAACGTCACCGACGCCGAGGAGAGGGCCGCCTCCCGGGGCTTCGGCAGCCGCTGGTTGAAACCCTCGGAGGACGCCGGCGACCTCCTAAGCCGCCTGGAAAACTGCCTCTCCGGCCCCGTCTCCGGCGTCTCCGGTTTAATTTCGGACTGGCTGGATGTTTGGGAATAATCGCAACTTTTGACTGATAGGGGTCGAAGGAGGGCATCATGATCTCGCGGTATCTCTCCATTTCCCTTCTGGCGGTGTCCTCGACCCTCTTCGGCGTTTCGTGCAACCGCACGGCGAGCGGGGACCCGCAGCCGGCGGCGTCCTGCGAGCCTCCGTCCGGACTCTCCAACCCCTCGGTCCAATGGGACCGTTTGATCGCCGGCAATCCGGATTTTCCGCTCCCCTTGTCGGAGGCCCTGAGGCAGGGCGCGCGGGAGGAGGCCGCGGCGATCAACCCTTGCATCGGCGTGCGCGAGAACCGCGCCGCGACGGTCAGCATGGAAATGCATTACCGGGAAGCCGTCTTGTCCTATCAGGAGGCCTTGCGTCTTCTGGACGGATGCGGGGATTCCTGCGGCGACCGCGCGTCGACGAGACGGCGCGTCGTCGAAAAAATCAGCTTACTGACGATTTCCGCCGACAATCTTTCCCAGATGAACCGTCGCTTCCTGCTCTCCGGCGACGCGCAGCGATAAATCCCGAACGCAATTTATCACCTGAGTCAGTTGCGCACGAAGCGAACGACGGGCGAGGGGCCGGTGCGGTCGATGGTGATCGTGCGCCCGTTCAACGAGGCGACGGGGCCGTTCACGATCCGGTTCGAGCCGGTCAAATCGATGACGGGCAGATCGGTATTCGCGTTCCCCAGGGTCGGAAGATCCCTCACCATCTCGAAGTGACGCGACTCGGTATTGTACACCCACACGCCTCCGGTGACCGTCTGGTCCTCCGCCCTCATGGGACGGATGTGGTTCGAGCCGTCCAGGTAGAAGACGGGAAGGCTGCCGTCGTTCGGCGCCGGGGCCGCGTTGGAGGCGGACAGGGCGTTGAAGTCGATCCCGTTCGGGAAGGCCAGGCCGTTTCCTTGGGCGGGCAGGACGAAGAGATTCGATCCGTTCCCCAAGGACGTCGGGAGAACGAACGGCGAATTGCCGCCTTGAGCCGTCAGGACGGGAAGCCCCAGGGGATTGCCGAGGAAGTTCTGCTCCGGCAGGGGATCCAGCATGATACGGAAGTCCATCGGGCCAACGGGGGCCGACAGGGGCGACGGGGCGTAGTTGCGTTCGATGGCCGTCGCGTCGACGCCCTGCGTGCGGCGCTCGTCGGCGTAGGCCATGCGCGTGGTCAGGTAGCCCTGGAACTGCTGATAGATCTGAAGAGGATCGCGCCTTAAGCCCGCCCGAAATCCGTCTGCCGACTGATGCATGGGGACGGGGATCGGCGCGTTGGGCGCGTTTTGGAGCCGGCGGCGGACCATCTCCTGAAAGGCCGCCTGAGTCCTGTCCAGTTCCTCGCGGGCGCTGATGATGGTGGCCAGGCGGTTGTGCGTCAGGCTCGAATCGTAGCCGCTGCGCGTGTCGAAGGGATTGTGGGCGTACCGGTCGTGGGCTTCCTGCCGGACGCGGCGGAGAATGGGCAGCTGCTGGTCCGGATGCTGGCGGATCTCCTCGCGGACCTCGGGATAGTCGTTCAGGAAGCTTTCGTAATCGCTCTCCTTGCCGGCCCAGGCGCTTTGCGCGCTGACGAAGGCGCGTCCTTCGCTGGTCTCGTTGGCGAACTGGAACATCATGTAATCGCCGAAGGCGTCGGTGACCCGGCGGACCGCGGTCTGGAGATTTCTCTGAACCTCCGGATCGACCGTGCCGTCCGGACGGACGATGGAGCTTCTCGCCAGCGTGAAGTCCAAGGTGCGCATCGCGGAGGCCAGGTTTCCGCGCAGGTTCGCTTCCGATTCCTCGCGGGCCCAGCCCTCGCG
>DASUFF010000122.1:0-12636 GCA_036274695.1 bacterium
AAGCGGTGGTGAAGATCCTCAATACCGTCCTCTCGGACGAATATGTGCTCTACACCAAGGCCCGGAACTTCCATTGGAACGTGACGGGCCCGAACTTCCACGACCTGCACAAGTTTCTCGAGGCCCAATACGAGGAGTTGAACGACATCGTCGACGACGTGGCCGAGCGCGCCCGCTCGATCGGAGGCGTCTCGTTCGGTTCGCTCGCCGAATTCGCCAAGCACACGCGGCTGAAGGAGCAGGCTGGGAAAGCCATGGCCGCCAAGGCCATGCTGACCGAACTGCTTCAGGACCACGAGGCGGTGATTCGCCATTTGCGGGTTGACCTGGACGCATGCGGCGACAAATATGAAGACATGGGCACCAACGACTTCCTCACGGGGTTGATGGAAAAACACGAAAAGATGGCCTGGATGCTCCGGGCCAGCCTCGAGGAGTGAAAAGGCGAGCAGAAAAAGCGAGTGAGAAACCATGACGTCTCAAGAGATACGGGAACGCTTTCTTAAATTCTTCGAATCGCTCCGGCACAAGCGCGTCGCCTCGGCTTCGCTCATCCCGGCCGACGATCCGACGCTGTACTTCACCAACGCCGGTATGGTGCCGTTCAAGAATTTCTTCACCGGCGCCCAGAAGGCCCCGTACCCGCGGGCGACCTCGTCCCAGAAATGCCTGCGCGTCTCCGGCAAGCACAACGATCTGGAGAACGTCGGGCGCACCGCGCGCCACCACACCTTCTTCGAGATGCTGGGCAACTTCTCCTTCGGCGACTACTTCAAGCGCGAGGCCATCCGCTACGCCTGGGATTTCCTGACCCTGGAGATGAAGCTCTCCAAGGACAAACTCTGGATCACCGTCTTCGAGAAGGACGACGAGGCCGAGCAGTTGTGGCAGTCCGAAGTCGGCGTCCCCAAGGAGCGCATCAAGCGCTTGGGCGATAAGGACAACTTCTGGTCGATGGGCGAGACCGGCCCCTGCGGCCCTTGCTCCGAGATTCATTACGACCACGGCAAGGAATTCGGCTGCGGCAAACCCGAATGCGCCATTGGCTGCGACTGCGACCGCTTCATGGAGATCTGGAATCTGGTCTTCATGCAGTTCGAGCGGGACGCCGACGGGCACATGAAGCCGCTGCCGAAGCCCTCCATCGACACCGGCATGGGCCTGGAACGGTTGTCGGCCGTCGCCCAGGGCGTTCATGCCAACTATGACAGTGATCTCTTCACGCCGCTTATCCGCGAAGTCGAGAAGTTGACCGGCAAAAAATACAGCGGAGCGTTGCCCGGACGGGGCGGCGAGCACGAGGAGCAGAACGTCTCCATTCGCGTGCTTTGCGATCATATCCGTTCCGCCACCTTTCTGATCGCCGACGGCGTTCAGCCGTCCAACGAAGGCCGCGGCTACGTCCTGCGCCGGGTCCTTCGACGAGCGATCCGCCACGGCAAGTTGTTGGGCAAGAGCGAGCCGTTCTTCTACAAGCTCGCCGACGTCGTCTTGAAGGAGATGGGCGGCGTTTATCCCGAGATCGGTCGCGAGATCGAAACCATCAAAAGGATCATTCGCTCGGAGGAGGAGAAATTCCTCGAGACCCTGGACAAAGGGCTCGCCATCATCAAGGAGGAGCTCGAGACCGCGCGGAAGGCCAAAGAGAAGGTGTTGTCGGGAGAAGTCGTCTTCAAGCTCTACGATACTTACGGGTTCCCCATCGATTTGACCGAGCTGATCGCCCAGGAAGCGGGCCTGGATATCGACATGGCCGGCTTCGAGGAGCTGATGGAGGCCCAGAAGGGGCGCGGTCGCCGGGCGTGGAAGGGTTCGGCTGCAAGCAAAATGAAGGACATCTATCAACAGATCGTCCAGAAGAATGTCCATTCCGAATTCGTCGGTTACGATCGGTTAAAGGAAAATTCCCCCGTGGCCGCGATGATCCGCGTTGCCGACGAACAGATCATCGACAAGGCCGGACCTGGGGAAGAGATCGAACTCATCACCGTGAAGACCCCCTTTTACCCCGAAGGCGGCGGTCAGGCGGGGGATCAGGGGCTCATCGGCGCCAAGAACCTGAAAGCCCAGGTCTTGGACACCCACAAAGGCGGCGAGCTGGTCGTGCACCGGGTCAAACTCTTGGAAGGGAAGGTTCAGGAGGGCGATGAGGTCGATCTGGCCGTCGATCCCCAGTGGCGCGAAGGGGCGATGGCCCATCATTCGGCCACGCACCTCCTGCATGCGGCGCTGCGGAATGTCTTGGGCACCCATGTCCGCCAGGCCGGATCTCTCGTTACTCCGGAAAAACTCCGCTTCGACTTTTCCCACTTCGAGCCTGTCTCCAAAGAGCGCTTGGACGAGATCGAGGAAATGGTCAATGCGCAGATCCGGAAGAACATGGCCGTTCAAACCTCCGTGCTCCCGTACGAGGAAGCGATCAAGGCCGGCGCTTTGGCCTTCTTCGGCGACAAGTACGGGGATCTGGTCCGCGTTTTGAAGATGGGCGACTTCTCGATGGAGTTCTGCGGCGGCACGCACGTCTCCGCCACCGGCCAGATCGGTTTGCTGAAGATCACCTCCGAGGCCTCCGTCGCCGCCGGCATCCGCCGCGTCGAGGCGGTGGTCGGTGCGCAGGGCATCCACTATCTGAAAAAGCTGGAATCCGAAGTCGGCCGGATCGCCCAGATGCTGAAGGCCAACCCGAACGACGTCGTCGACCGCGTTGAGAAGCTGCTGGATCAGTTGAAAAAGCTCGAGAAGGACCTTCAGAAGGCGAAAACGAAGGGCGCCGACGCGGGAGGGGAGCAGGAGGAGATCAAGGAGATCAACGGCGTGAAGGTGTTGACCGCGATCGTCTCCATCGACGATCCGAAGCTTTTGCGCGACGTCTCCGACCAGAAGATCCAGAAACTGGGTTCGGGCATCGCCGCGTTGGGGACGGTCGCCGACGGAAAGGTGACCTTGATCATCCGCGTTTCGAAAGACCTGGCCCCGAAGTATCACGCAGGGAATATCCTGAAAGAGATCTCGCCGATCGTCGGGGGCACCGGCGGAGGTCGGCCCGACATGGCTCAGGGCGGAGGCTCAAAGCCGGAAGCCTTGAAGGAAGCGCTGCAAAAGGTGGCTTCGTTGGTCTGATTCCGGAAAAAGTTATTTCTTGGTTTTTTTCGAGGATCCGTTCTCGCAGAGCCGCAAGTAGGACTTCACCACTTTATTCTCTTTATCCTTCGCCAAAACGTCCTTCCAGGCCTTGGCGGCCTTGTCCTTCTGGCCGGCCAGGAAGTGGGACAGCCCCAGTTGCACTTGCGCCGATCGATAGCCCGGCTTGTGCTTCAGAGTTTCGGCGTATTCCTTCAGGGCCAGGTCCTTCTGGCCGTTTTCGCGGTAAGACGTTCCCAACTTCGTCCGGATGTCCGAATAAGTGGGACAAAGCTTCAGTGCCTTCTTGTACTCATCGATCGCGTCCGCGAATTTTCCGATGCCCCGGTACACGTCCCCCAAATGCGCGTGCATGTTGGCGATCTTGCCCTTGAGGATCGGATCCAAGTCCGTCGCTCCCTTGCGGTCCTGGATGCGCCCGTACAGCGCCTTGGCCTTCTTGAATTCCCCCAGGTCGTTGTAGAGGACGGCGAGATTCAAGGTCGCTTCGGCGTATTGCGGGTTGATCTCCAACGCCTCCTCGAACGAGTTGATGGCGTTGTTGAATTTGCCGTCCGCGTGATAAATGATGCCGAGCATGTTCAGCACGTCCGCGTAGCGGGCGCCCGACTTCAGGATTCTTTGGAAATACTGCTCGGCGCGCGCGTAGTTGCGGCTTTCGAAGTGCTTCTTTCCCAGTTCGACCAGTTCTCGGAGTTCGGTCGGCATGCTTCCTCCCGCGTTTCCGCAGGCTATTTCACGTCCAGCTTGGACGCGAGCTTCTTGCGGTATCTGCTTTCGGGGAAGTGTTGCTCGAAGACGGAGAGGATTTCAAGCGCCCTTTCCTTGTCCTTGATGCGCTCGTAGGAGTCGCCCATCAGGTAGAGGGACTTCTCGTCCAACCCCAAGCCTGTGTAATTGGTGAGTATCTCCTGGAAGCGGGGGATGGCGGCCTTGTATTCGCCGGTCTTGTGATAGAAACGGCCGATATAGAAGTGCCGCTTGGCGATCCGCATGCGCGCCTCGATCCACTTTTCCTGAACCAGCGCCCTCAAGTCGCCCGAGGTGTGGTTCATGGCGAGCTCGAAATACTGGATCGCCGTTTCCAGGTACTTTTGATCGCGGTCGATGGGTTTCGGGTTCTCCTTCAGGTAGCAGAGACCGATCCGGTAATAGGCGTAACCGATCTTTTCATGAGTCGGGTGAAGCTTCGTGAAGGCGATGTAGCTCTCCGAGGCCAGCAGATAATCGCCCTTGCGGAAATAGTTGTCGCCGATCGCCAGGTCGGCGTCGGTGGCCGCCCCGCTCCCCGCGAACCGGCTCTTCAAGACCTCCAGACACTCGTTGGCGCGGTCGTAATCCTTGTCCTTGGAGAGCTTCTCGCACTCGTCGTAGGCGTCTTCGCCGCTTTTGGAGGAAGACAGATAGGGCTTATGGGCGCACCCGGCGAAAAAAGATGCGGCTCCGGCGGCGATCAACACGAGGGCGAGTAGGGCTGTTTTTTTCAATGGAGCTCTTTCGAGAGACCGGACTCGGAGAGGGCCGTCCGGATCTTAAGTTTCGCCCGTTCTTCGAGCTGGCGCGCGCGCTCGCGGGAGATGCGGTAATGGTCGCCGATCTCTTGGAGCGTCAGGGGTTCGTCGGTCATCAGACGTTTTTCGACGATGTAGCGTTCCTTCTCGTTCAACGATTTTAAGACCACCTTGATCTCGTCGCGCACCCGGGACTGCTCCTCGGACTGGGCGAGCGATTCCTCCTGGTTATCGGAGGCGGCCAGCAGGTCCAGGGCGGTCGTTTGGCCGTCTTCGCGCAGAGGGGCGTCCAGCGAGGCGTCGCGACCGCGCATGCGGGCGTCCATCTCCTCGACGTCCTCGCCGCTGACGTGAAGCGTCTTGGCGACGATGTCGCGCGAGGCTTCGTCCAGATGGTCCTTGTCGCCGCCGCCCAGGAACCGGGCCAGCGTGCGCTTGGTCTGCGAGAGCTTATAGAAGAGTTTCCGCTGGGCCTGCGTCGTTCCGATCTTCACCAGGCTCCAGCTTTTCAGGATGAAGCTCTGGATCATCGCGCGGATCCACCAGACGGCGTAGGAGATGAGGCGGTAGCCCTTGTGCGGGTCGAACTTCTTGACCGCCGTCATCAGGCCGATGTTGCCTTCCTGGATCAAGTCCGACATCCGCATGCCGTAGGAACCGTACTCGTGGGCCACCTTGACGACAAAGCGCAGGTTGGACGTCACCAGCCGATGGGCGGCCTCGACGTCGCCGTCCTCGCGGTACTTCACCGCCAGCCGGAATTCCTCCTCCGGGGTGAGGAGAGGGAACCGGTTGATCTCGGTTAAGTAGGTCGTCAGCGATCCTTGCGGAACCGGTAACCGGGACATAGATTGAGCACCTCTGACCAACAAATATAGGGACGATGGCGGGGCGTGTCAAGAGAGGCCCCGGCGCCTTGACAGGCCACGGGCGATGATTAATATCTCATTAAATTTATTAATAAATTTTAACTTCATCCGTGCGGTATCGCACGTTAGTTTAAGCCGCAGATCGGGGCAGAGGAGACAAAGACATGAGTAAACGTTCCGTCGTTTCTTTAAGCCTGGCCATGGCCCTCTTGGGGGCGGTTGTCGGCGTCGTTTCCGTGATCGGCTTTGACCGGGAGGCCAGCGTCAAGGCGGTCGAATACTTCAAAGAAGGGGAAAAACCGGCCCCTTCCACCGCGATGCCCCTCCCGGCGCCCGTCCAGCCGGCCGCCTTTTTCGGGGCATTGCCGACCTTCTCCGACCTGGCCAAGAAGGTGAGTTCCTCGGTGGTCAATATCAGCACCACCAAGAACGCGCGTCGACGCGGTGTCCCGGGCTTCAACCGGCGGGGGCCGCGCGATCCGTTCTTCGACGACTTCTTCGAGCATTTCTTCAACGGCCCCCAAATGGACGCGCCCCAAAAGAGCCTGGGCTCCGGCTTCCTCATCAACAGCGAGGGCTACATCATCACCAACAACCACGTCGTGGACGGCGCCGACGAGATCAAGGTCGTCGTCGACGGCAAGCAGAAGTACGACGGCAAGGTCGTCGGCAGCGATCCGAAGACGGACCTTGCGGTCATCAAGATTTCCGCGCCGAACCTGCCTTCGGTGACGCTGGGCGATTCGGATCAGATCCAAGTCGGCGACTGGGTGATGGCGGTCGGCAATCCCTTCGGGTTGGATCACACCGTGACGGCGGGCATCGTCTCCGCCAAGGGGCGCGTGATCGGCGCCGGGCCTTATGACGACTTCATCCAGACGGACGCCTCCATCAATCCCGGCAACTCCGGCGGCCCTCTTTTCAATCTTAAGGGCGAGGTGATCGGCGTGAACACCGCCATCGTGGCGGCGGGGCAGGGCATCGGCTTCGCCATCCCCATCAACATGGCCAAGGACCTGATCCCGCAATTGATCAGCAAGGGCAAGGTCACGCGGGCCTGGCTGGGCGTGGGCATCCAGGAGATCACGCCGGAACTGGCGAAATCGTTCAAGCTGCCGGACGAAAAGGGCGCGCTCATCTCGAACGTCTTCGCGAACAGCCCGGCCGAGAAATCGGGGCTGAAGAGCGGCGACGTGGTCCGCTCCTTCGAAGGCAAGCCCATCAACGAATCGCGCGACCTGCCGACGATGGTCGCCCGCGAGCCGGTGAACAAGACGGTGACGTTGACTGCCCTCCGCGACGGAAAGGAGATGACCTTCCAGGTCCTCTTGGGCGAGATGGAGAAGGGCGAGGAAGTGGCCGAGCAGACGACCAAGACGTCGTCCGCCGAATTGGGGCTGACCTGCCGCGACGTGACGCCCGAGGAGGCGGCCGACTTGAGCCTCGCGCAGGAGAACAAGGGCGTGATGATCGTCAACGTCGAGAGCGGCAGCCAGGCCGAGATTTCGGGCGTTCAGAGAGGAGATGTGTTACTCTCCGTGAACGGAACGAAGCTCAACGGGGTCGCCGACTACGTGACGGCGGCCAAGAAGATCAAGCCGGGCGAGATCGTCCGGCTGTATATCAAACGGGACGATGCGACGGTGTTCCTGGCGTTTACGAAGTAGGGGCGGGGTCCCCCCGCCCGCATGCGGATCATGAAATGCGATTAGAGCAATTAACCATCAAGGCCCAGGAGGCCGTCCTCGAATCCCAGCGGGTGGCCGAATCCCTCGGCAACCAGCAGGTCGAGCCGGAGCACCTCCTCAAGGCCCTTCTGGATCAAAGCGAAGGGTTGGTCCGTCCTCTCCTGCAAAAATTGGAAGTGGACCTGGGCGTTTTGTCGACCCGTCTGACGGCGGATTTGACTAAGATCCCCAAGGTCACGCCGCTTCAAGGCAACGTCTACGTCTCTTTCCGGCTCAAACAGGTTTTCGACAACGCCCGCCTGGAGGCGGAGAAGCTCAAAGACGATTACGTCAGCACCGAGCACCTTCTTCTGTCCCTGGTGGACGTCAAGGACGCGCCGGCCTCGCAGCTTTTGCGGGAATTGGGAGCCTCCAAGGAAAACATCCTCAAGGCCCTCCAGCAGGCGCGCGGGACGCACCGGGTCACCGACCAAAATCCCGAGGCGAAATACCAATCGCTTTCCAAGTTCGGCCGCGACCTGACCGAGCAGGCCCGCCGGGGCAAGGTGGATCCCGTCATCGGCCGCGACGACGAGGTCCGCCGGGTCATGCAGGTCCTTTCGCGGCGCACGAAGAACAATCCCGTGCTGATCGGCGAGCCGGGCGTGGGCAAGACGGCCATCGTGGAAGGCCTGGCGCAGCGGATCGCCCACGGCGACGTTCCCGAGAGCCTGAAGGACAAGAGGCTGGTCGCCCTGGACATCGGCTCGATGGTGGCCGGCTCCAAGTACCGGGGCGAATTCGAGGATCGGCTGAAGGCCGTTTTAAAGGAAGTCACCGAGTCCAACGGCGAAATCATCCTTTTCATCGACGAGTTGCACACGCTGGTCGGGGCCGGCGCCGCCGAAGGGGCCGTCGACGCCGCGAATATGCTGAAACCGGCCTTGGCCCGCGGCGAATTGCGGTGCATCGGGGCGACGACGCTGGACGAATACCGGAAGCACGTCGAAAAAGATCCCGCCCTCGAGCGTCGGTTCCAGCCGGTCGTCGTGGGCGAGCCGTCGGTGGAGGACACCATCGCCATTCTTCGCGGCCTGAAGGAGCGCTATGAGGTCCATCACGGCGTGAAGATCCAGGACTCCGCCTTGGTCGCCGCGGCGACGTTGTCCCATCGCTACATCGCCGACCGCTTCCTGCCCGACAAGGCGATCGACTTAGTGGACGAAGCGGCCTCCAAGCTCCGCATCGAGATCGACAGCCTCCCGACGGAGATCGACATGGTCGAGCGCCGCATCCTGCAATTGGAGGTCGAAAAGCAGGCGCTCAAAAAAGAGACCGACAAGGCCTCCGCCGAGCGCTTGCAGAAAATCGAGAAGGAGCTGTCCTCCTTGAAGGAGGAGTCGACCAAGCTCAAGGCCCACTGGCAGAACGAGAAGGCGGCGATCGCCAAGATTCGCGAGGCCAAAGGGGCCATCGAGGCCACCAAGTCCGAGGCCGACCAGGCGGAGCGCCACGGGGACTTGGGCCGCGCGGCCGAATTGAAATACGGAAAATTGCACGAGCTTCAGAAGACCTTGGAGAAAGAGAACGAGCGGTTGGCCAAGCTTCAGAAGGACGTGAAGATGTTGAAGGAGGAGGTCGAGCCGGAGGACATCGCCGAGGTCGTCGCCAAGTGGACCGGCATCCCGGTCTCGAGGATGCTCGAGAGCGAGGTGCAGAAGTTGATTCACATGGAAGAGCGTCTCCACGACCGCGTCATCGGCCAGGAAGAGGCCTTGAAGAAAGTCGCCAGCGCCGTCCGCCGGTCGCGCGCGGGTTTGGCCGATCCCAATCGGCCCATCGGCTCCTTCATTTTCATGGGCCCGACCGGCGTCGGCAAAACCGAAACGGCGCGCGCTCTGGCGGAATTCCTCTTCGACGACGAGCAGTCGATGATCCGCATCGACATGTCCGAATACATGGAAAAGCATTCGGTCTCGCGACTGATCGGTGCGCCTCCGGGATACGTGGGATACGACGAAGGCGGCCAACTGACCGAAGCCGTCCGCCGCCGCCCGTACTCCGTCATCCTCTTCGACGAGATCGAAAAGGCGCATCACGACGTCTTCAACGTCTTGCTCCAAGTCTTGGACGACGGCCGCTTGACCGACGGTCAGGGGCGGGTGGTGGATTTCAAAAACACGGTCATTATAATGACGAGTAACATCGGCAGCCAGTTCATCACCGAACTGGCCGGCAAGGACGAAAAAGAGATGGAGAAGCGGGTGATGGACGCCCTTCGCGCCCATTTCCGCCCGGAGTTCTTAAACCGCGTCGACGACATCGTGATCTTCCACTCGCTGGCGGAAAAACAGATCGAGAAGATCGTCGATATCCAGACGGCCCACTTGCAGAAGCTGCTGGCCGACCGGAAAATCACGCTCCATCTGACGACCAAGGCCAAGCATTTTCTGGCCAAGCAGGGGTACGACCCGGTTTACGGGGCGAGGCCTCTCAAGCGCGCCATTCAGAAGTATCTCCAGGATCCCCTCTCGATGCAGATCTTGGAGGGGCATTTCAAGGACGGGGACATCGTCACTTCCGACGCGGCGGATATCGGCGGGCTTACCTTCAAGAAGGATTAGAGTCTGAAATCAGCGAATCGAAATCGAGCTTAGGAACGGCTGCACCCAGTCCGTGACGGCCAAGTCCTGGCCGGAATAAATCTGCACTTGGTAGATGTTGGAACCCTTTGCGGCGTAATAACGCGTCTGCATGTTTCCGAGCTTCGCCACCCGCCACTGGAGACCTCCGAAGTTCGACGTTTCCATCGTGGCCGCGGGCGTGTTGGGCGCGCTTAAGTCCGCTTTGATTCTCGTTTCAATATCCTGACCGGTCACCGGAGCCTTCATCGTGAATACTTTGACTGCTATGAAATCGCCTGGCTTGTTCGGATCGCGGATGAAGTAGCCGAAACCCGCTCCTTCCCACACCGACTTCTTGACCTCCGGCAGTTTCGCCGGCGCTGTGAAATCGATGCCGCCTTCGGCGGATTGAACGCGCGAGCCCTCCGCGGTCGCCGTCTGTTCCCCTCCGGCCATCGGCGTGAAGCCGGTTCCCTGAACCGATTGCTTGACGACGGCGCCTAGGGACATTCGAGTCACCCGGTCCCGATCGTCGTAGTAGAAAAACAGGGCGATGTGCTGGGTCACCGGAACGCCGCCCCATTCCTGGGCGACGGCATGGAAGAAATAGGCGTCCGACTTGAACCGGTCATCGACGTGATCAGGAGCTTGATAGATGCGCCGGACGTCGGCGCGGTTCGAGCCGAACGTGACGCCTTCGTTGGTCGCCACGGGTGTGCCCGCACGGTCGAAGAAATGCAGCATGCCGATCCTATCCTTCGTCAGAAAGTCGGGGCTGATCATCACTTCGTCCATCATGGCGTTGAAGGCGTGGAGCCGGTCGATCTCGTTGGGTCTGTAGCCCAAAGCCTGCGCCGCCTGCTCCCACGACGAGCCGAGCCGGAGCCACCGGTCGCCGATCTTCAAGCCGCCCTCGTTGGCAACGATGAGCACCGGGCTTTTGACGCGCGATAAGACCGTAGGGACTGAAGGGGTCGCCGGAAGAGTCGGTTTGGGAAGCGGCGGGGGAGTCGGAATCGCGGAATTGTCCAAGGCGGCGACGGCCTCGCGCGGCGTCGGCAGGTCATACATCACGAAGGCCTGCATGACCACCTGAGGGAAAAAGGCGTAGTCGATCCAGCCGTAGCCGTTCTCGCCCCAACCCTTGCCCCACGAGTTCAATATTTTGACGGCGTTCCTGTCGTCGTCATAACCGACCGCCACGATCGCGTGGCCACCCAGAAATCCGCCGACCTTCTCTTTGTAGACGTTGCCCGAACGCACCATGCCCTTCGGGAGAAAATTCTTGTACGTCATGACGCTTAAGATCACCGGCTCGCCGGAGGCGAGGAAGGATTTGATCTGCGGGACGTCTTTTTCGTCCAAGCGCCGATAGGACAAACCCTTGAAATAGGAAGCGGCCTTCTTAAGCGCTTCCGTCGGCTGGGCGGTGTAATTGCCGTCCTGATACGGCATGAAGCTCAAAGGCACGACGCCTTCGCTTAAAACCACGTTGATCGCGTCCTTCAAGAGCGCCCCACGATCTTGTCCGCCGTTGATCTGGTTGTAGACGAAGGCCGGGCTGAAGAGGTGCTTGTCGCTGAAATCCCATCCGAGTTCCCGCTTCTCCTGGAAGGACTTGACGGCGAAGGCCACCGCCCATGCGGTGCAGGAGTTCTGCTTGCCTTGATCGCCGGGCGAGGGGAGCTGGGCGGCGAGGTCCACCTTCCGGGGGAGGTTTTGATAGGGCTTTGCGTCGTCGGCGGAAAAGCTGCGCGCCGCCTTGACCTGCTCGAGCTTGGCGTATTCCTCCGGAGACAGCGGGACCAGGCCCGAATGCACCTGGGAGGAATCCTCGTCGACGAGCTCCAAGGTGGTTTGGGCGGAGGACGTCCGGCAGAGGATCACGCCGGGGAACAGGAGAAGGAGAAGGAGGAGAACGGAGAATCGTCGGAGGCTCACCGGCGCTCGTAGGTGATGTCGCACTGATCCCCGTCCGCATTTTCGCAGGAAGCGGTCGCCACCCCGTTCTCGAAGTGGCCCTCGCAGGAGCCGCCCTCGTCGTCGGTGACGGTGAAATCGCCGTCGCTCCCGATGGAGCCGGACAGGTCGACGCCGTCGGGATCGATCGTGATGTCGCCGCCGTCCTGGGTGACCTCGATGACGGCGCCGAAGAAGCCGGGGCATTCGGTGGACGTCAGATCGTAGGTGCCCGCGACATCCGGAGGGTTGCCGCCGCATCCGGCCGTTCCGCCGGCCAAACCCAGGGCCAGCAGGGATGCCGAGAGCAGGAAGAGCGTGAAGTTTTTCATAAGTCCCCCTTCGTTTTGAAACGACGTTAACGCGCGCCGGCGACCAGGCGCAGCCGCGTGTTCCGGGCCGGAACGGACTTTTGCTTCGAGGCTTTTTTCTTGCTGGCAGTCTTACTCGATGCCCGCGCCGATTTCTTCAGACGGAGCAGGTGCGCGCGAACGCGGTCCTTGATGAACTTTTCGATCCTCAGGTTGATCAAGTCGGGCTGTTCGACCAATCCGGCGTGCGTCGCCTTGTGCATGACGAAAAGCTCGGACTCCGGGATCAAGCGGTGCATCTTCTTGGACAGCCACACCGGCGTGAACTGATCCAACTCGCCTGCGATGATCAGCGTGGGAACGCGGATGGTGCGCAGCATGTCCTCGGAGGAGCTGTCCTGGGCGCTCTTCAGGAGCATTTGGAAGAACGTGGGGTCGACCGACAAGATGTGCTCGATGTAGCGCTCCGTGTCCTTCTTGTCGATCATGCCCGTATGCATGACCTTCAGGACGCCGCCCAAGAAGAAGGAGAGGGGATTCTGAAGGAGCAGGCG
>DASUFF010000123.1:0-3539 GCA_036274695.1 bacterium
CCTCAGCGGGGAGGCCGGAACCCTTCTCAACGGCGGCGATCTCCTCCTTCACACGCATCAGGGCGGGGTCGCCCTTCCCTCGGGTTACGATTTGAAGACGATGGAAGCGAAGGCGGAGATCTGGGGACGGTCTTGGTCTCTGATCTCTTCCACTCCGCGGGACGAGCACCAATTGTCCCTCGTCCAATGCCTCCTGCCTTATTCCTTCGAGGTTTATTTCTGGCGCGACCGGATGGACCGGGAGGCCGGCGAGCGCAGGACCTCCGCGCGGAACTTTCTGCTTCGAGTCGTTCCCGATCCGGAGCGGGGAGGCGATGGATTCGAGGACGGCATCCTCGAGGTTTCGGAGCGTTCGCTGGAAGATCGGACCATCGGCTCCTGGACCTTCGGGCCCGACTCCGAAGGTGACATTCAGGATTTCTGGAAGGGCGTGATTCGATGAACGCGATCCCTCCTCCTTCCGTGCTGGCGGGCCTGGAGTCCGCCTTTCTCTCCAACTTGACCCGCTCCTTGCCGACCAATCCCTTTTTGGACGACGAAGGTCGGCGGGGCATCGCCCGTTTGATAGACAACGGCGCGCCCACCCGTCTCGTGGGGGACGCCTACATGCTGGCCGGGGGCTTGAGCTGGATCGAGCGGACCCGGAGGCGGTTCGGAGAAGAGGCGATCCGGATCTCCTGGCACGGTGCGGAGCGCCTCTTTGAGCCGATTTCGGGCGGACCTGCCAATCCTGCGGATGAAGAAAAAAAGAGGGCCTTCTTGGACGCTTTTGAAAGACTGGACGCGCTCGCCCGTCCGGTCTTTGAGATCAAAACAACCATGCCGTCTCTCCATCCCCAAAAAAAGTGGATGGTACCGATGCTCCAAGTCGCATTCGGCTCTTTTCACGATGCCTTGGGGCCGTTGGGAATCCATCTCGGCCATATACCCTTCGAGGGTGGACCCGGTGCGGATGAGACGGTGACGTTCCGGCACTGTTCGATCTCGGCGATGGAGTTGGGGCTTCGCATTTTTCTGGGATCGGAAAAGGCCCCGCGGTTTATCCTGGCCCCCGGGAGCGTCGCCCCGAGGCAGTTGAATCATTTTCACCGGTTCTCGATTCACACGATCGGGCTCCCCACCTCCTTCCGGAAGATCCACCGGATGCTCGTCGACGCCTGGAGTTTCCCCCTGCACGACGAGTGCCACGCGGCGCTTTGGGCGGCGAAGCTTGATCCGGAAGAGAGGCTTCTGGGTACCTTTTTGTGGGAGGCCTGCTGCGATACCATCCCGCGCTCCCAAAGGGAGAATGTCCAGCATCTCATCAACGTCGTGGGAGACCTGGACTTCTCTTTCAGAGAATTCGAGCACTATTTTGAAAGAATCCGCTCCAAGCTGCCCCAGGAAACTTCTCGAAAACTCGTCTCCCGCTTCGAGCAGTTGAGGGATAATTTTCACTCCACAACTTCCCCGACTTATGGCCGATAATCCCCCCACTTCGGGAATTACCTATGACCATCGGCTCCGCCATGTCGCCGGGACTCCTTTCTCGCTTAGGGCCCTCGCTGTATTCCCCCGCCATGCTCTTGGGGGACCCCGTCTCCCACTTCAGCACGAACACGCTCTTGGGGGCCTTCCAGCCCAGTCCGGAAACGGGAAAGCTCTTCGTCCCGGCCGTCCCGGATAGCGACGCTTCGACGACCTTTTCGATCCGGTCCCTGGATAAGGAATCGTTCTCCGAAGCGCGGCGGACGGTTCAAGGACTCCTCGGAGAAGCCGATCATTTCGTGAAGGAAGACGACCTCGTCGCGTCGTCCCGGACTTTTCTCTTGTACGCGACCGAAGGGGAATGGGGGGTGGGAGAACGGTCGGGGGCCCTGAACGACAACGGGGTGTCCTTCAATTTCTTCCACGGCCGGAGCCGGCGCGACCTACATCTTTCCGTGAAAGACGACGGCGGTTTGAACCTTTACGTCGGTTGGAGGTCTTTGGACGTCCGCGTTTTCCAGGAAGCTTCGTTGGACCCTTCGGGAGTTTTCCGCCCCGGCGGGTATCAATTCGAGATCAAGTCGCGCGCGATCCAGGGGCTGAAGTCCCTCCTGGGATTGCCTCAGGACTTGGGCGGGGCCGAGGTCGCGCTCGACGTGGCCGCGCGCATCTACGCCTCCGGGCAGTATACCCCGGAGGAATCGGGGTGCTCCCTGCTGGTGACGGGGGCGAAGGGCCGGCGCAAGGAGATCCCGCGCCCGAACGGAAAATGGTCTCTGCCGGAAAACATGTCCTCAGAGGAAGTCGTCATGGTCGGGATGCGGGGCTCCGTTCCCCATCGCGACAACCCCAAATTGCGCATGCCGGTGGCGGGGACCTATTGGGAGCGCGAAGCGGAACATTTGAGCATCCGGCTCCACAACCTCCCCGGCAAATCCCTTCCCATGGAGCCCTCCCTGAGGTCTCTGTTGTGGGACGGGATCCTGGGCCTTCTTTTCAACCCCGTCGGTTGATTTTACCGGCCCGCTAAAAGATGAAAAAAACCGGCTTGCATTGTAAGTATACGACTATAATATACTTAAAATGCTGATAGAGATCCGCGGATTCGACTGGGACGACGCCAACTTGAGGAAGCTGGCGAAGCACCGCGTCAGCCAGGAGGAGGCCGAGGAGATTTTTTATTTGGCGCCCCTCATCGATGAGGGGGCCTACGAGAAGGCGGGGGAAAGAAGGTTTCGTTGCCTCGGAATGACGTCGGTCGGCCGACTTCTCGCCGCCTTTTTCACGGTACGAAGAGGATTGATCCGGAACATCTCGATCCGGCCCATGAGGAAGAAGGAAAGGATGATTTATGAAGGGAAGAAATAAGCTCAAAACGATCCCGCTTTTCCCGTCGGAGGCGGAAGAGGCCGCTTTCTGGAATTCCGCCGATTCCACGGCCTATTTCCCCGCCAAGGGGGGCGTGCGTTTGAAGATGCCCCGCCGAACGACGACGATCTCCCTCCGCCTGCCGCTTCGTCTTCTGGGGCGCTTGAAAAGGCTGGCGGACGTAAAGGACGTTCCCTATCAATCGCTGCTCAAGATCTACCTGGACGAAAAAGTCCGCGACGAGATCCGGTCCCTTCAAAAGATCGCCTGACGTCCGATGCGAAGAATCTACTTGGATTACAATGCGACCACCCCCGTGACCCCCGAGGTCCGCGACGCCATGCTCCCCTATCTCGGAGAAGACTACGGCAACCCCTCGAGCGTCCACGCCGTCGGCGCCCGGGCGCGCAAGGCCTTGGATGATGCTCGTGAGTCGGTCGCACGAATCTTGAAGGCCCAACCTCGAGAAATCCTTTTCACAAGCGGCGGCACCGAGAGCGTGCAGCTGGCGATTCGCGGCGTGGTCACCGCCGCGTCCCTGGCGCGCGGGCGGAAGCCCGTTCACGTCGTCACCACGGCGGTGGAGCACAGCGCGGTTCTGTCCTGCCTCGAGGCCCTGGAGGCCGAAGGGCTGGCGACGTCCACGCGGGTCGGCGTCGACGCCTTGGGGCGTATCGATGTGGAGGCCTTCAAGACGGCTTTCA
>DASUFF010000124.1:0-57641 GCA_036274695.1 bacterium
TCGGGGCGGAGCCGCTTGAGCTCGTAGGCGAAGACGCCCGTGCCCCCTCCCCAATCCGCCACGACGGCGCCCTTCGGAAGATTTTTTAAAATTCTCCAGAGCCGGGTCTGTTCGGGCTTCACGCCGCCGGCCAGGGTTTCCAGAAGGTCGCGGCCGAAGAGTTCGCGGTCGTATTGAACGATGCCGCGGGCGTTGACGCCGTCGAACATCGGGAGGGGATGGGCGGCGAAGAAGGCCTCGTTCGACGGATCCCGCGGCGCGAGGAGATCCATGTCGACGTCCAAACCGTGCCGCCGGAGCAAGGTCGCGAGTGGTTCCCTCAAGTAAGGTTGGATGCCGTGCTGTCCTTCCGACAACTGCTGAAGGACGGCGTCCTCGCCCCGTTTGCGAAGGCCGTAAACGACGTTCATGAGCAAGGGATGCGTCGCGAACGGCAGAGGGTATTGGGGCAGCGCCTCCGTTAAGGCCGCAAGGGTGCGCTTTTCCAGATCCCGTCCGTTGATCAGGCGGCCGTAATCCATGGCGTTGGCCGCGAACTCGGAAGATCCGGCGATGACGGACGCGGCGATTCCCTCCGCCAGGCTCAAGGGCCGGCTCTCCGTCGCAAGCGCCAAACGGGCCGTACCCAGCAGCGATCGCTGGGTCAGGCCGGCGAGGCCGGAGTTCCCAAAATTCCAGGACGCAAGGGGGCGGAAGAACGACATGAAGCCCTTATCGCCGCGGCGCGAAAAAAGTTGTCCGGATCGCCAAGACGTCCTAGAGCCTCGCCATGTCTCTTCCTCTTATCGCGGGGACCTTTCTGACCGTCGTCGGCCTTGCCTACGTCCTCTACAGCCGTTTGATCGCGCGCTTCTTCCGGCTGAACGACGCGGTGGTCACGCCCGCGGTGGAGTTCAACGACGGCGTCGATTTCGCGCCGACCAAGCCGTTCTATTTGATGGGCCAGCATTTCTCGGCCATCGCCGCCGCCGGTCCCATCGCGGGCCCGATCTTGGCGTGCCAGCAATTCGGTTGGTTGCCCTGTCTTTTGTGGATCGGCCTGGGCGTCGTCTTCATCGGAGCCGTCCACGATTTTTCGGCGCTCGTCGCCAGCGTCCGCCACCGCGGCCATTCCATCGCGGAGATGATCCGGGAAAACATCGGCGCGCGCGCGTGGCTGGCCATCATGCTCTTCATCTGGCTCTCCCTCCTCTACGTCATCGTCGCCTTCACCGACATCACCGCCGGCACCTTCGTCGGACGCATCGAAGAGATGGAGGGGCTTAAGGTCGGCTTCGAACGCGGCGGCGCGGTCGCGGCGGCCTCGGCGATGTATTTGCTGCTGTCGATCGTCTTGGGATTGATCCAGAAAAAATTCAATCCGCCGCTCTGGCTCATCACGCTGATCTTCGTGCCGGCCACCTTGGGCGTGGTGTGGATGGGCACCCAGATTTCGACGTGGCTGCTCTTCTCCAAGGAATCGTGGGGCCTGATTATCTTAGCCTACTGCTTCGTCGCCTCTCTTCTTCCGGTGTGGCTGCTCTTGCAGCCGCGCGGTTATTTGGGCGGCTTCGTCCTTTATATGGCGCTGGCCGTCGGCGTGATCGGCGTCTTCCTGGGCGGGTACGACATCCAGCAGGCGCCGTTCAAGACCTGGAACGCCGGCGGCACGACGGGCTCGCTCTTTCCCTTCCTCTTCGTGACCATCGCCTGCGGCGCGTGCTCCGGTTTCCACGGACTGGTGTGCTCGGGCACCACGTCCAAGCAGATCGCGAAGGAAGGCGACTGCCGGCCCGTGGGTTACGGCGCCATGTTGCTCGAGGGCTTCGTGGCGGTGATCGCGCTGGCCACCATCATGATCCTCTCCGATTCCGACGCCAAAGGCGCGCCGGGTTCCATCTACGGCGCGGGCATGGGGCATTTCCTCACGCTCGTGATCGGAAAGAAAAACTTGGTCTTCGCGATGACCTTCGGGGCGATGGCCTTTTCCACGTTCGTCTTCGACACTCTCGACGTTGCCGCCCGTCTCGGCCGCTACATCCTTCAGGAGCTGACGGGGCGTCAGGGAAAAGTCTCGGCCGTCGTCGCCACGCTGGCGACGGTCGGCGTCCCGGGATTTTTGATGGCGAAGGCGCCGGCGGGGAGTTGGTCGAATTTTTGGACGCTGTTCGGGACGTCGAACCAATTGCTGGCGGCGTTGACGCTCCTGGGCGTGACCGTCTGGCTCTACCGGACCTCGCGCCGTTACTGGTTCACGCTCGTTCCGATGATCTTCGTGATGGGCATCACCTTCTGGTCGCTGGCCAAGCAGATCCAGACGGCGACGAGTCGTGTCTTCGAGGAAGGGCTTCACCTCAATCTTAATTTCTTCAACGGCTTGGCCGCCCTGCTCCTCTGTTTGCTGGCGGCCTTGGTTATCTTGGAAGCGTACCGGTCGGTGCGCCGGGCTCCGCGGGCAAAATCCAGTCAGGCCGAGGTCTTTACCACCTCTTAGTTCTTCTTTTTAGACTATAATTATAGTCTTGATAGAGACTCTTAATAAGACTACAATTGGGGTCATGAAAACTGACTATTTGGATTTAAGAACGATCGACTTTGCTCCTCTCTCGGAGGTCAAGGCGAAGCTTTCCGAGTATGTCCGCCTCTTGGAGCGAAAGCGGATTGTGTTGACGACGAACGGCCGTCCTTCGGCCGTCCTCATTTCCTACGAGGATTATTTGAACTTATCGCAAGGAAGAGCCGCCCCGGAACCCTCTCAAGAATCGCCGGTTCAGCGCATTTCCCTTTCGGAATGGAAAAAGGAATCGAAAAACCGCGAAACGGTCAGGGATTCCATACTCGGCCTTTTCGATGCGGATAGGCTCGGTCGCAAGGGACAGAAGGATTACAAAAGGAAGCTGGTTAAGACTTATCGTGAATCCAAGCCTCAGAAATAAGCTGGATAAAGCCGCCGCCCAGTCCAAGCCCGGCGAAAGGATCGCGGAGATCGGGGCCGTCATCGCGGAAGCCCTGCGGGCGATCGGCAGGGACCCCATATTGGTCGGCGGTGCCGCGGTCGAATTTTACACGCAGGGCGGATATTCGACGTCGGATCTCGATTTCGTTTCTGATAGCGGCGTCGACGTCGTCGAAACGATGAAGGCTCTCGGTTTTGAAAAAATTGGGAAGGATTTCGTCGATCGCGCGCGCGGCATCTACGTGGAATTTCCGTCGGGATCGCTTGGTCCTGGCGAAAAGTGGAGCGAGATCGACGTGAACGGCGTCCCTCTTCGGATCATTTCCTGCGAGGATTTGTTGGTGGATCGCCTTTGCGGGTACAAATTCTGGAAATCGGCCATCGATGGCATCAATGCCCTCCTGTTGATGGAAATGAACGTCTTGGATGAAACCCGACTATTTCTCGCCGCGAAGCGCGAAGGCGTACTTGACGCCCTCCAAACGATAAACGGTGTTCGGGAAACGATCGTGAGGAAAAAACTTCCGACGTCCGCGGCCAATCGGCTGATCGAAGAGAAGATGAGGTCCCTGTGAGAAAAATCCCCGCCACTATGGCCACGCAGCATCCGGACAATGCCACCGCTCCGTACTGGCACGACTCACCCTTCATCTCGACGGTCGACGAGGTGGAGGAATGCTACCGTGTCTTCTCCGACCTGGGCTGCGACGAATACATGTGGGACTGGGAGGGCAAGTTCGTAGACGAGGCCGTCGTCGACCGGCTCTTCAACAAGCACGAGTCGTACTTCCAAAAACACCAGCTGGGCCGCGACAAGTTTTTGACTTTTCGCGTTCCGAACATCTGGAAGGAACGCGGCTACCGCCTCGCGCGTTCCTACATGACCATCATCACCGCCGCGCATACGGCGGCTGCGCACGGGGTGCACACGCCGCCGATCTTCGAGGTGATCCTACCGATGACCACCGAGGCCGCCCAGCTCGTGGCCATTTTGGAAAAATACCGGAACGCCCTCAAATACGAGCGCGAGATCTTCGAGGAGAGGGTGGCCGGGGAAGGCCGGCTGGAGATGATTCCTTTGATCGAGGGCAGCGCGACGCTGCTTCATTCCCGGAGGATCTTGAAAGAGTACGTCGCCCGTTACCGGAAGCTCTGGAAGCGGAAGGTGCCTTACCTGCGCCCTTTCATCGCGCGTTCCGATCCGGCCCTGGACGCCGGTTTCGTTCCCGCGGTGCTGTCCGCACGCGGCGCCATCTCCGAATACTACCGGTTCGAGGAAGAATCCGGCGTTCCGGTGTATCCCATCATCGGCGTGGGCTGTCCCCTTTTCCGCGGCGGTCTTTCGCCCACGACGCTCGATCCCTTTTTGGAAAACTACGCCGGCGTCCGGACGGTGACGCTCCAGTCGGCCTTCCGTTACGATTATCCCGCCGCCCAGGTCACGCGCGCCGTGGGTCGGTTGAAGAAGGAACTGCCGCGCCTGCGTCCCGCGCGTTTCACAGAGGAACAGATTCGGGAAGTCATCGGATTTTCGGAGCACTTCGCGGCTTTCTACCGTCCGGTCATCATGAAGCTCGCGCCGACCATCAACGCCGTCGCCCGCTTCGTGCCGTCCCACCGCGAGAGGATCCCGCACACCGGCCACTTCGGTTACTCGCGGAAGCTGGGAAAAGGCACGAGCCTGCCGCGCGCGATCTCGTTCGTGGCTACGCTCGCTTCCCTCGGCATCCCGCCTTCCGTCGTCGGCACGGGGCGGGGCTTGAGGGAATTGCTCAAGGACAAGTCGGCCGAAAAACGATTGCTCAAATACCTCCCCACCTTCGTGGGCGACTTGGAGCGCATCGGCGCCTATCTAAACTGGGAAAACTTAAAATTCCTGGTCAAGAAGGACCCGGCTTGGCAGGCGATTCGCGAGGACGTCCTCTTCCTCGAAAAATTCCTGGGCCACCGCATGGGACCCCGGACTTCGGAGGAGTTCGTGCATCGGAACTTAACCTCCAACATCTACCACTACTGGCGGGCGGGCAAGAAGGCCGTCCCCGAGCTTAAAGACGCGATTTTACAGGCGGCGAGGGCTCGCCGCAGCCTTGGCTAGGCCGATCCCCGGACCGTAGCAACTTTCGCCCTCTTCCGACGATATGGGGCGTCGATGCCCGTCGCCGATCTATCCCTATCCTTCATCACCGCCCAGGCCGGCATCCTGCGCGCGAGTCTCCAGCTCCAGCCCAATGCGGGCACAGAGAGCCAGCGCGCCGTATGGACGGCCGCGATCGACCGGTCGGTTGCGCTGGCGGAAACGCCGGTCGGGCCGATCGCGAGGCGTGTCTTCGGCGATTCCTGGAACCTAAGCCGCGCCAAAAAAGCGCTTGATCGCGTGAGCGCCCAGACCTTGGCCGCCGGGATGTTCCTCGCCGATCCGAACGAAGCTTTCTCCTCGAGCGTGGAACGGTTCGGAACAGCCGACCGGTCGCTGCAACGGGCCGGCATTTTCGTCCTTCGCGCCGGCGCTATTAAAAAGGAGGGCGTCTTCGACAAGGCCGACCGGCTGGCGACGGCTCTCTTCAACAGCCGGCACGAACGGTTGCAAACCTTGGCCCAAATTCTGGACGGGGCCTTCGACGCCCACATCGGCAAGCTCGACGCGCGCGTCGCGACGTTGCCGGAAATCGTCGTGGGCGACACGCTTCCCGCCGACGTCGCCTATCCCCGGTATTTCGAAGACTCCCATCCGCGCCTCATGGACTACTTGCGCGGGGCCCTGATCTTCTTGAACGACGGCCAGGACATTCCCTGGGTGGAGTGCCGCCGTGAGACCATCGGTATCTTGATCGAGCGGCAGGAGAAGCGCGAGGGCATCGACGCCGAGGCCTGCCTCGATGCCGAACGCCGGAAGCGCGGCACGGAAATCGTCATGCAAATCCCCGAGTACAGCGCTTACCAACTCTTCTGCCTGCTGAGGCAAATCAAAGACGGGAAGGTTGAAACGGCCTTGATCGACGAGCTCCGCTGCGCCCGCAACGGCCGCGTCGTCCAGTTAGGCGACGCCACCAGCGCCGGCATCGGCTGGAAGGACCTGCTCCGGGCTTCCGAGCTGCTCGGCAACATCGACGTCATTCACGCGAATATCGACGTCGCCTACGACCTGGCGCTGCGCGAACAACCCGACGTGGAGCCGGAGATCGTCCGCCTTCAGGTGCGCGCCGCAGTGGCGCGCCTGGGCAAGGCGACGAACTCCTCGCGGGTCGAGTACGACGCCGCCATCGCCGAGCTGCGGCGGCTGGAGGGGAACCCGAACGCGGGCCGCGTGATTCCCTTGCGGCGCCGCTGATCCTCCGGTACATCGCCGGTGCATGAAAACCCGCTTCCCCGTCAAAACCGACTTAGTCGTCCGCTTCGCCGACGTCGACGTCATGGGCCACGTCAACAACGCCGTCTACCTCTCTTACTTCGAACAAGCGCGCGTGGCCTTTTTCAAAAAGATCAACAAGCTCGATCTGCGCTACATGGACGCGAAATCCGCCTTCGGCTTCATCGTCGCGGAAATCGGCATCAAGTTTCTGGCGCCGACCTACGTGGATCAAACGCTCACCGTCGCCATCCGCGTCGCGGAGATCCGCAACAAGGCCTTCCGGTTCGAGTACGAGATCCGGGATAAAAAATCGAAGACGGCGGTGGCGACGGGTTTTTCGGTGCAGGTGTCGTACAATTACAAAAAACAAAGGACCTTTCCGCTTCCCGTCGATTTGAAACGCAAGATGCAGTCTTTGTAGGGGCGCTTGCGCGAACGCTACCAAAGACAATTCACGTCGTATTTTTTGATGAGCGCGTCCGGCGTGATGATCGTCATCCCGTATTCCAAGGCGGTGGCGACTATGAGGCGGTCGTAAGGGTCTTTGTGATGCTGAGGCAGTTCGCCGGAGTGGGAGGCGATCTGGAAGTTGATGGGGACCTGTTCCACGCCGTGGTGCTTCAGGACTTCCCGAAACCATGTTTCGGGCGACTCGAGCGGAATTCCCAGTTTTCCCTTGGCAATCTTCATGGCGAGCTCGAGGGCGGAAATGGACGAGACGAACAGGCTTTCGGAGTCCTCCTCTATGGCCCGTCGTGCCGATTCCGAGAGCCGGTCGGGTTCGGACGTTAGCCACCACAAGGTGCAAGTGTCTAAGAGAAGCGCCATGGTCTAATCCCAACCTTCGGGTTCCGTGGGCAAGGAAGGATCTTCGTACGTGATGCCCTTCAAGCGCGGATTCTGGATCAGCGGATCTTTCCCTCCGCTGATCGCCCGAAGCTCGACGACCGGTTTTCCATCGCGCGCGATCCGCACGACTTCCCCGTCCTCGACGACCGCCTTAACCAGCTTTGAGAGCGTCGACTTGGCCTCATGCATGTTGACGATAATCATAAATAAATCGGTTAGTTATATTGATTAGCTAATACTAGCTAAATAAGGCGAAAAATTCAAGCAAGGATCGTGGTGTTTCTCACTTTTCCGCGATGGTAAGATTCCTCCAAATGGATCTTCCCTCTCTCGCCTCGCATGACATCGAAACCATCCCTTTGGAAGAAATCGCCTTCGCCCTCGTCCGCGAGAAATATCCCGATTTCGACGCCTCTCTCTATCGCGCCCGGATCGACGAATTCGCGCGCCGCGCCGATCAACGCGTGAACGGCGTGCTGGGCGCCTACTCCATCATCCAAAGCCTGGGGCACTATCTCTTCGACGAGGAGGGCTTTCGCGGAAACACCGGCGACTACTACAACCCGGCGAACAGCTTTCTGAACGACGTCCTCGACACGCGGCAGGGAATCCCGATCACGCTCTCCATCCTCTACATCGCCATCGGACGGCGGATCGGACTGAACGTGCGCGGCGTGAGTTTTCCCGGCCATTTTCTCGTGCGTTACGAGAGCGAGGACGGCGTGCTGTTCATCGATCCGTATCACAAGGGGAAGATCCTGACGGAAACTGAGTGCCGCGAGCGGTTGCAGGAGATGTACGGGAACGATCTGCCCTACCACAACGCCTTCCTGGAGCCGGCCGGGCACCGCGAGGTGTTGCTGCGCATGCTGACGAACTTGAAGCTCATCGCCTTCATGCAGCGCGATTATCCGATGGCGCTGCAGCTCTTGAACCGCATCCTCCTCTTCAAGCCGGAAGGGCCGTTCGAATTGAAGGAGCGCGGGCTGGTGGAATACCAGCTTGAGTGCTTCGCGCCGGCGCTTAAGGATCTGGAGACGTACCTGAACCGGCAGCCGGACGATCCCGACCGGCCGGATTTGGAGAATTATCTGCAGGATTTGAGGAGCAAGGTGGATCGGATGGCGTAACCTACGTCTTCCCCTTCAACTGACTGTAATCCACGACCTCCGCGTCCGTCTGCGACGGCGCCTTTCCCTCGGCGATGTCCTTGCGCACCTTCTTCACGTCCTTGCCCGTCATTTGGGACGGCTGGCCCATGCTCTCCATGATCTGATTGGTCATGCGCGCGGTGATCTGGTCGTTTACCGAGCCGCGTCCGTCCACATCGGCGTCCAAAAACTTTTCGATCTTGGCGTGGTCGATGCCCGTGGCGATCAGCGTGTCGAGCAGGTCGCGGTAGCCGAAGCCCCCTTCGCGCTCGGCCCGGCCGTGGATCTCCTTGACCGTTTCCACCAGCCGGTCGCAGTCCTTGCAGACCCGTTTGAAGAATCCCGCCTTCTCCTCGCAATAAGCGCATTTCATGGACGCTGGCCCTCCATGGCGACGACGATATCGTAGACGACTTCCGTCCCCTTCTCCACCCAATCCACGGGGATCCGCTCGTTCTTTCCGTGCAGGCCTTCCACCTGGGCGGAATTCAAGAGAAGCGGGATCAACCCGTAGCAGATCACGCCCTTCTCGCGGAAGAAGCGCGAATCCGTGGCGCCGGCGGAGATCATCGGCGCAGTGACGGCCTCGGGGTCCGCCTTCTTCACGGCGTATTCGATCGTCCGGAAAAAATCCGTGTTGAAGTCGGTTGAGTTGGGCAGGCTGCCGGTGATCAGGTCGACGTCGATGTCGTCGTCGACCAGGTCGCGGATTTCCTCGAGGAAGCCTTCCGGCGTCTCCCCCGGCAAGATGCGCGCGTCCATCTGGGCGGTCGCCTCCGCCGGGATGACGTTCACCTTATAACCGGCCGAGAGCATCGTCGGACTCACCGTGTTCGAGACGATGGCGCGCACGGCCTTCTCCCCCGCCAGGGCCTTGGCGGCGAAATGGCGCGCGACGGGCCCGATGACCGGCGTAAAGAGGAGCTTGATCCCGCACCGCTTCCACCACGGCAGTTTTTCTCCGATGCGGGTAAGGAATTCCTTCAGCACGGGCGTGGGCACCATCGGAAACGTGTGCGTGGAGACGGTCTCCACCGCCTCCACGAGTTTCAGGACGGCGTTGTCCGGCGACGGCATCGAGCCGTGCCCCGACTGGCCGCGGGCCGTCATCTTGAACCACGTCACGCCCTTCTCCGCCGTCTGGATCGGAAAGAGATGGAGCCCCATCTTGTGCACGCCCACCGAGCCCTCGTTCAGGAGATATTTCGCGTCCAGCTTGTCCCAGTGATTGTCCACGAGGAACTCGGCGCCCTTCTCGCCGCCGGCCTCCTCGTCGGCCACCAGAACCAAGATCACGTCGCCGTCCAATTTGGCGTTCTCGCGCTTCAACCGGATCAGCGTCTGAATCTCCATCGCGACCAAGCTTTTCATGTCCAGGGCTCCGCGTCCCCAGAGCTGGCCGTCCTTGATTTCGGCGCCGAAGGGCGGCATCGACCATTCGGAGGCTTGGGCCGGCACGACGTCCAGGTGGCCCAGCAAAATCATGGCCGGTTTTTTACCGTCGCCCTTCAGGCGCGCGATCAGGTTGCCGCGTCCGGGTGCCGATTCGATGATCACGGAGTCGATGCCGTCTTTTTTCAACACATCATGGACGTAGCGTGCGGCGGCGGTTTCGTTGCCGGGAGGGTTCGAGGTGTCGATGCGGATCAAGTCCTGGAGGAGTTTGAGGGTCGGAGTCTCTTCCGGGCGGGCAGATGACGGAAAGCTGAGGAAAGCGAAGGCCATCAGAAAAAAAGGGACCCTCTTCGCGATCGCCGGCACATGGAAGCTCATCGGTGGCGACCAACGTCGCAAAGAGGGTACCTTTTCGCAACCTTTATAGAGATTCTTTGTTTTTAAAAGAGACGGACCCGACCTAACGGCGCGATTTTACACGTGCACCACAGACGACCGGGAGCAGCATGCCCAGGATGGAGACGGAGACAATGACGGCTAGGACAAGGTCATAAATCATAGCAATCCTCCTGCGGGAGATATTGCAATCAATGCCAAGACTCCTTGAGGCTAAATTTATATATTAAATATATCTTATAGAGATTTTAGCGGTTTTATAGACGCTTAAGGGAGAAGGTCCGCCGGGCCCCAAATGGCCACGGAATGGGATTTAAAGGTAGAAACAAAGAGCGCCTGGTTGAAGGGGTCCAGAAGGAGGTCCGTCGGACCGAGACCGACCGGGTTGATGTCCACGACGGTCGGAGGGGTGATTAAGGAGAGGGTCAGGACCGTATCTGGCCGGTCGTCGGTTCCGTTTTTTGCCGTCACAAATGCGATGGGCTGCTCTGGGAGCATGACGATGTCCCGGGGGTTTTGGACAAATCCTTCCGGATCGGCCACAGCGCCCACCGGCGTGATTGTGGTCACCCCACCTATGTAGCTGAAATCAAAGACAAGAATCTTATCATTACCCGAATCGGTCACCAGGATCTGATCTCCGTTCCGCGAAAGGGCGATGTCCTCCGGCAGGGTGCCGGCGGGCAGGGGGAGGGCGGTCAAAAACATGAGGGAGTCGGCGTCGAAGAGTCCGATGACGGCGGTCGGGCCGGCGCCGGGGATGTCGAACATTCCCACGAAGGCGGCCATATCGAAAAAGATGGCACCGTCGGTGAAGGGGCGGATGTCCAGGGCGAGGGTTTCCAGATTGGTCGCCCCCGAAATGACGGTCTGGAGGGTGCTGATCCGGATCGGATCACCCTCGACCCCGGTGATGAAATTGAAGGTGCGGATGAAGCGGGCGTCCTCCGGCGTCCCGGCGTCGGTCGTTTCGCCCGTCGCCACCAGGAGAAGGGAGCCGGTCGTATTGAGAACCGCATCCCTCGGGGCCTCGACCGGCGTCTTCGCCGGGGTATCGAAGTTATTCGCCGTGAGATCCACCTTGGCGAGGAATTCCCCCTCGGGATCCAATAAGACCGCCTGGCGACTCGCCGCCTCGACCACCATCCGAGTGGGGTTCGGTCCGTCGAAATCCACGGGCGTCCGCTCTCCGGTGTCCACGTTCACCACGGAGATCAGACCCTGCGTCCCCCCCGGCTCCAAGTGAGGCATCAAGGCATAGAGTGTGTGGTCCCCGGTGATCGAATTTCCCAAAAACCCCAGGGCGCTGACGGGCCGGGGGAAACCCTTCACGTTGGCCGGGACCTTTTTCTGGAATCGCTCCGAGATGCGCGCCCCGGTGGCCGGGTCCAGGATTTCGACGATGATTTCCTCGTCTTCGGCCGCCGGAACGGAGAGCTCGAAGGAGCCGTTGTTATCGGCCAGGGTGCAGGCATGGAAGGTATGGCCGCAAATCTCCGGGAGGCCGGCTTGGGCCTCGGCCACGGAGACCCATCCGAAGAGGGTGCCTTCCAAGACCCGGAGGGCGACGGCGTCTTTGCTGTTGTTCACGGCATGAACGAGGGACCCGGCCGGGACAGCCCCTTCGTCTCCGACGACTAAGACATTACCGCTTTCATCCGGGCTGGAGATGGTCAGCCGGCCGGTGACGGGGGCGGGCAGGGAAATCGGTGGGGCCGAGGCAGCCGTCGTGGTGCTACATCCGGCCAATCCTAAGACGAGTAAGCTTAAGTAAAAATACCGTCGCATCATGCCTGTCCCCCTCCGGCAGAAGAATCCGTACATGAGATAGAGCAAAGAGAATGCCACTTATAAATACACAATAATTTCAGTATCTTGATATTTTATATCTATAAAATAAAGACCCGATGTATTTTTTATATATCCCTAAAACTCCATGGAATATACTTTTCCTCCGTGGAAAAAGGCCAAACCATCGATTCCAAATACCGGATCGATGACGTCCTTGGAGGGGGGAGTTTTAGCGACGTCTTTGTGGTGGAAGGGCCCACCGGCCGTTCCGCCTTAAAGCTCCTCCGGAAGGCCTTAAGTCGGGAGCCTACCGGGGAGGCGGTCGCGGATTTTAAGCACGAGTTCGCCATCCTCAAAGACTTAGCCCACCCCAACATCTGCCGGATCCTCGACTTCGGCTTCGATCCCCAATTGAAGCAGTATTATTACACCACCGAGCTCGTGGAAGGGAGGGACCTTTTTGAGGCCACCGAAGGAAAGTCGGTGGATGTGGTCCTGGAACTCTTCGTTCAGGCCCTTCGGGCCTTCCATTACCTGCATTCGTACAAGGTTTTTCACTTCGACGTGAAGGCCGCCAATATGCTGACGGCCCCCCAGACCGAGGCCCCGCAAAAGGCCAATCCATTGAAATCCTTATTTTCTTCCAAAAAAATGCCCTCGCCCTCGGCGATCTCGGGCTTGAACATCAAGGTCATCGACTTCGGACTCGCCTCCATCGATCCCGGGGGAAAGATGATCGGGACCCCGGCCTACATGGCCCCGGAGATCATCGCCAAGGAGAGACCGGACGCTCGTGCCGACCTCTATTCCTTGGGCGTCCTCTTCTACGCCTGCCTGACCCGCCAGAATCCCTTTCGGGCCAAGTCCGTGCCGGAAACCTTAAAGAATCAGCAGACTTTGGTCGCCCCGCCGGCGTCTTCCTTAAGAGAAGACATTCCTCCATATCTAGACCGCATTTTAGCCCGCCTTTTGGAGAAGAACCCGGCCAACCGTTACCAGAGGGCGGACGAGGTCTTGAGGGAGATCAACTCCTACTCCCCTCGGAAGTTCGCCATGGAGACCCGGGAGACCCTCATGTCCTACCTGCCCGAGGAAGGGCGACTGATCGGGAGGAAAGGGGAGGGGGCGGCCTTCGCCCGGAGCTACGAGCGGGTCTTTTCTCCCACCTCTCCGGACACGATGGGGTTTCTCCTCATCCTGGGGGAACCGGGCACCGGGAAGAGCCGTCTCCTGAAGGACTTCAAGTATGCTTCGCAGCTGAAGGGCGTTTCCGTCGAATCGGCGTCGGTCAAGGATCCGGAGGATTTGAAACTCTGGCTGGACGTCTTCCGCCGCCAGGCCACCGAAGGCCGCCCCACCGTCTTTCTCCTGGACGACATCGATCAGTGGAAGGAGGCCGACGATTCCTTCCAGCAGTTCCGCGGCGCGCTGGCGCGCTTGGTGTTCGGCGATGCGACCGACCGCCTTCCCGTGCTCTGGGTAGGCTCCGCCGTTTCCGAAGAAGCCATCCCCGCATCGCTCAAGGATCTCCTTTCCAGCCTTCATTCGGAAACTCTGAACCTTGAAACTCTGAAACTAGGCCCCTTCTCCCACGACGAATTGAAGGAGTACGTCTCGTCACTGACCGGTTTGGACGATCCCCCCGCCGGACTGCTGGACGGACTGGAATCGCGCACGAATGGCAATCCGCTTTTGGTGACCGAGCTCCTGCGCTCGCTCATCGACCGCGGCGCCCTGTTCGACGCGGCCGGGCGTTGGAAGAAAACCACGTTCGAGGACTTGGGGCTGGATTTTTCCAAGGCGCGCTTCTCCGGCGTCCTGGAGGAATTGCTCTACGGCCGCTACGAAAAGCTTCCGGCCGGGCTCAAGCCCGCATTGGAGGCGATGGCGGTGGCGGGGCGCCTGCGCGCCGGGGAAATCTCCCGCATGACCGGCATCGAAAATCCCGCGCCGCTCCTGGAGCTCTTGCTCTCCTTCGACCTGATCACGCGCGACAGCGCGGCGGGCGACGAGCCCGGCACGCGCTATCACTTGAAGAACGGCATGCTCGCGGAGCTGATCTCGGAAAAGCTCAAGACCGAGCGCCTGCAGGAACTCCACGACCGCGCGGCCGAGCTGCATCCCGCGGGTTCCCCCGCCCGCATCCGTCACGAGATGCGTGGCAACGACCCGCAACGGGCCTACGAGCTGGCCCGCCGTGAGGCGGAGAAAAGCCTCCAAGAGGCTCACGGGCGCGAGGCCGCCGAGCTTCTCCGTTTCGCGCTCGCCTTGCCCGTCAAGCGCCCTCCCGAGCAGGAAATCGAAATGATGCTGAAGCTGGGAGAAGCCTGTTTGATCAGCCTGGACTACGCGCAGGCCTTGGAGGCCTTCGGTCGCGTCGAGCAAATCTTGTCCGGCATGAAGGACCGCCTGGAGAACATGCACCTTCAGGTGGACGCCTTGCTCCGTATCGGCGGCGTGTATTTGAAGATGGGCGAGATCGAAAAATCGCGCGGATCTTTGTCGGCCGCCCTGGCACTTCTCCATTATTTGAAGGGCGACCGCGTGCGGGAGTTGGTGGCGGAAAACCTGCGCGGGGCGATCCTGGTCCAGGAGGGAAAGATCGAGGAGGCGCGCGCCCTGTTCGAGCGCACGCGGACGCGTTGGGAAACGGAGCTCTCGGCCGAGGAATGCTCGCGCGTGACGAACAACGACCTGGGTGTCGTCTGTCTCATGGAGCATCGCTACGCCGAGGCCCTCAAATATCTGCGACGGGACTTGGAACTGCACCAGGCCTTGGGCGACCGGCTCCTGCTCGCGCGCACGCATTACAACGTCGGCCAGGCGCATCTGGGGGTGAAGGATTTCACGGCGGCGGTGGAACATTACCAGCTCTCCGCCAATCTGGCTCAGGCCTTGAAGCACACGGAGTTGCTGCTGCGCGCCTACAACGGCCTCGGCAACGCCTGCAACCTGATGGGGCGCGCGGACGACGCCGTGAGTTTCTACGAGCGCGGGTTGGACCTCTGCGAGCGCACCGGCGACCTGCGCAGCCACGCGGCCATCGAGGTGAACATCGGCATCATCGAGGCCTCGCGCGGCGATTACGAGAGCGCGCAACGCCGTCTCGAGCCGGCCATCGCCTTCCTGAAGGCCCTGAAGAACCGCTTCGCCATCGACCGCCAGGTCCTTGTCCGCGCGCTGCTGGAGGAAGGCGACGTCTCTCTGAAACGCAAATCGTGGAAGCCGGCCGAAGACGCATTGCGCGAGGCCTTGAGGATTTCGGAGGAGGACGATTCCAAGCCGCTGCGTTTTTGGATCCTCTACACCCTGGCGGAGCTTCACCGCGAAAAAGGCGATGTGTCCGAATTCCGAAAACTCCTGCCGGAGATCAAGAGGGCCGCTCAGTCCGCCGAAGAGATCGAGAAGCTGGACGCGCTCGGTCCGGCGGAATCGTCGACGCCTCCCGCTCCGCCGGCCAAGCCGATCGAGGCGACGATCGTCCAATCAATCACTCCGCCGGCTGCGGAGCAATCGCGTGCCGCTCCTCCCGCTCCGCCGTCTCCTGCCGCGTCGATCGCCGTTTCTCCGGTGCCCGACGCCTCGCTCCCTCCCGATTTCCGCTCGCGCCTCCTGGAAATCCACCGCGACGTCAACGCGGGAACGGACCTTTCGCTCGTCTTCAAAAAGGTCGTCCACCTGGCGATCGACTTGGCCGGCATGGAAGAGGGGCAGATCAAAGAACCGTCCAAGAAAGAGATTCAGGACAAGTTGACCGAGATGTCGGTGAAGATCGAGCAATTCGAAAGTTTGATCCAAGCCTCTACGCGCCGGGGCACCAAGTATGATTACGGCGCCGTCGTGGCGCGTTCCCGGCCCATGCTCGAGATCTTCCGCCTGCTCGACAAGATCACCGACACGGACCTGGCCGTCTTCGTCCACGGCGAATCGGGGACCGGCAAGGAGCTGATCGCCCGCGCCCTGCACGACAATAGCGAGCGTAAAAAGGGCCGCTTCGTCGCCGTCAACTGCGGCGCGATCCCCGCCACGCTCATGGAGAGCGAGCTCTTCGGCCACAAGGCCGGCGCCTTCACCGGCGCCACGCGCGACAAGAAGGGGTTGTTCGAAGAGGCCGACGGCGGGACTCTTTTCTTGGACGAGGTCGGAGAACTCGAGCTGACGCTGCAGGCGAAGCTCCTCCGCGCCGTGCAGGAAGGGGAATTCTACCGCCTGGGCGACAACCGCCCGTTGAAGACCGACGTGCGCATCGTTTCGGCGTCGAACAAGGACATCGAAAAACTCTCCGGCGACGGCCGGTTCCGCGAAGATCTCTACTATCGTCTTTGCCAGATCCGCATCGATCTCCCCGCCCTCCGCGAGCGCCGCGAGGACATCCCGATCTTAATCGACGCCTTCGTGCGCCAGGAGGCGGGCAGGCCGCTCAAGATCTCTTCGCGCCTGTTGAAGGCGATGATCGAATATGACTGGCCCGGCAACATCCGCGAGTTGGAGAACGTGGTGAAGGTGGCAGTGGCCCTGGCGGAAGACGGCGTCATCGACGCGCGTTCCATCCCGTCCAACTACGCCGTCTCGAAATATCTGGCGGCGATGAAGTCGGGAAAGTCGGAGGCGTCGGTCGTTCCCATGGAAGCGCCGCCCGCGCCGCGGGCTCCTCAACCTCAAACGTCCTTGCCCAAAGACGGACCCGCCATCGACGGCAAGAATAAGTACGACCCCGCCAAGAGCTGGTACGACTACGAAAAACTCATCATCGCCAAGGCCTACCGTCTGACGGGATTCAACGCGAAGGAAGCGGGCACGATGCTGGGTCTTGCCCCCGCAACCGTCTATAAAAAGATCCGGGTGATGGGGCTCACGGACAAGAATCATCCGCTCTATGCGGACGAATTCCATTACGAGCAGGGCCGGGCGCTTCAAGATTACCTTAAGCCCGTTTTCAAAGCGGCCCTGGAACACGCCGGCAACAAGCCGTACACGGCCATCGCCAATCTCAAAGTCAGTCAGGGATATTTCTACAAGGTGATGAAAGGGGCTTAGAACCGCTCTTTTCGCGACCACCACAACAAGCCGATGCCGAGGGGCAGCAAGGCGAGCGTGATCCTTCCCGGGACTTTTCCGACGTGCGACTGGGACAGCGGGACGGCGGTATGGTTCAGAAACTGATCCATCGTTCCTACCAGCGTGTACCGCTCTCCCATGGCGATGGGGACCGCGATGGCGGCCGCCGATAAGGCAACCATCAGCAGGATCGGATAGGCCTTGTGGATCTTGGCCGTTTCGAACTTCATCGCGAAGCCGGCGGCGTAGGCGACGAAATACAGGAGGAAAATGTATACGATTATCCAACTCGGAACGTCGGCGTCCCGCGTGAAGTAGTTGAACATCCAGTCGGGGGCGAGCTTGTAAGACCAATAGACGAGGGTCGAAAACAGCGCGACGACGATCTTGCCGGAGACATAAGCCCGCGTGAGGAACACGCTCTGCGTCGGCGCGCCCTTGACTCCGTAACCGAATAGGAAGCCGATCAATAAGAGGACCGGCCAATCAATGATAAATGTTGGTCACCCCCTGCGCTGCGGACGGTTACAGGCCGAAGTGCTCGCGATACCAGGGAAGCGTCGCGGCCAGCCCCTTTTCGAACTCCGGATACTCGAACTGGAAGCCCGTGCTCTTGAGCTTCGTGTTGTCGCAGACGTAATCCACGCCGAAGTATTTTACCGAATCCTTCTCGAACTTGGGCGGCTTGCCGCCGAACATCTTGAACCTAAGCTTTCCCAGCGCCGCCGCGATCTGGAGGTTGAAGCGCACCAGACCCAGCGGCATGGACGGCAGCGCCTTGAACGGCTTGCCGGTCAGGCGCGAGACCATCTCGAAATATTCCACGGTGGACGTCTTCGAATTGTCGTTCAGTGTGTACGACTCCCCGTCCGTCTCCGGATGTTCCGCCAGATACAGGGCCGCGCGGCAGACGTCGCGCACGTGCACCGTCGGGATGCGGAAGGTGAAATTTTTCGGGATCATCAGCTTCTTCATCGCCAATGCCTCGCGAATCATCTGGCCGCCGCCATAAACCGCGCGCGGACCGTAGACCGTCGTCGGGCGCATCGCGGAGAACCGCAGGTTGTGCTGCTTGCAGAAATCCCGGACGAGGCATTCCTGCTCCCATTTGCTTTTCAGATAATTGTTCTGCGGCTCGATCGGAGATTTTTCGGTGATCGGAAGGTCCTGCGGCCCTCTCGGAAAACGGTAGACGCCGCCCGCCGCCCACAAGATCATCTTCTTGAAGGTGGGGATTTTTTCGAGAAGCTCCAGGAGATGACGCGTGCCCTCGACGTTGACGCGGTAGAGGATGTCCCAGGGTGCCGAGTAGCTGAACACCGCGGCGATATGGAAGACGTAGTCGACGTCGTGCAGGATCTTCTCGAGCGTCTCGCGGTTGGTGACGTCGGCGGGGACGAATTCGACGTTATGTTTTTTGAGTACGCTCGGGAAACGGCCGGTGCGGATGTCGTCGTGGTCGTAGGCCTGGGCCAGGTCGGTGGTGCGGACGGTGTGGCCGGCCTCGGCCAGCACGTCCACCATGTGGGTTCCCATGAATCCGCAGGCGCCGGTCACCAGGCTCAGAGGCATTAATCATGCTCCTTCAACCAATCGGCTATCGCCGGAAAAACTTCTCTCGGTGCGTTGCGTCCGAGCACCAAATCCATGTGCCCGTACTCCGTGCGGCAGCCGGTTTCGCGCGAGAATACACGAAAGCTCTTATCTTTGGAACCGATCTCTCGAAAGGCGCAGTGGACGTCCGGATAGGCCGTCAATCCGTCCACCGATCCGGCGCAGACCAAGAAGGGCGCGTGGATGTCTTTCAGGTGGCGGCGATAGCTGAACGAATGGTCGCGGCTGCGGAAATGGTTGTGCTTGTACCAGTCGTGCAATTGCAGAAAGAGGGCCGAGGAGACGTTCTCCACGGCGACCTCGAGCCCCTTCTCGATGACGCTTAAGTCGATGTTGTCCGCCGCGTAGAAAAAATTGTCCTCCAGCGGAGCGAGCCAGCGCGCGAGGGGAAGGCCGGCCTGCGCCAGCCGCTTCATCGGCACGCACGGCATGCGGCGCACGAGGGGATCCACCTTGAGCAGAAACTTCACGAGGCCCACCTTGCCCACGGCGCCCATCGCGGCCCCGAGCGTCACGCCGCTGGCGCAGACGCCGTTGCCCAGGGCTTCGATGGCCGCGTAGACCAGCGTCCCGCCTAGGCTGTGCCCCACCCAGTGGAGCTTCTTGTGCCCCGTCTTCTCTTGAATGTGTCGCACGGCGACGGGGAGATCTTTGTGGACGTAATCGTCGAAGGTCCAATCCGTCCTGAGATACGTCATCGCCCGCGCCTTCCAATCCTTCTTCCGGCTCAAGCCCGCGCCGCGCAACTCGACGATCCACGTATCGAAACCTTTCTTATGCAGGTATTTCGCCAGCGAGTAATGCGGATCGGGAAAATCCACGTCGAAACGATTGGTGCCGAGGCCGTGAATGAGAAGGACGGGATGAGATTTCGTCCGGTGAGGATAACGATAGACGGCGAGTCTCCATCCATCATCGGTCTCGATGTCCTCCCGAACGGGAATTATTTCGTCCGTGTCGGACCTTTTCATTTCCCAGATCCTCTCCGATAAGGTATGACTTTTCTAAATTATGCGGGTTTTCGTCACCGGGGCCAATGGATTTCTCGGGAGTCACCTGGTCGACCGCCTCCTGGCGCGAGGTGACGAAGTTCACGTGCTCGTCCGCAAGACCTCCAATCTTCAATGGCTCCTCGGGAAAGACGTTCAGTTCCATTACGGCGACGTTATCGGCAACGGAAAGGGACTGCGCGAAGGACTTAAAGATGCGGACGTCCTTCTGCACGTCGCTGGCATCCTGAAAGCGAACCGGCCGAGCACCTACTACGAGGTCAACGTCCGCGGCACCGCGAACGTCCTGGATCATTGTCTGGAAGTGAGGCCGAAAATCAGCAGGATCGTCGTCGTCACCAGCCTGGCGGCGCATGGACCGAATGCCGGCAAGCGATTGGCCGCGGAAGACGACGAATGCCACCCCATGGGCGACTATGGAAAGAGCAAGCGCGATCAGGAATTGGTGGTTTTGAAGTATCGGGACAGACTTCCCGTGACGATCGTCCGTCCGCCGGCCATTTACGGTCCGCGCGACGAGCAGATCCTCTCCTTTTTCCGGATGGTGCAATGGGGCGTCGCATTTCTACCTCGCGATGGGCGGGGCGTCCTCAACATGGCGCATGTCAGCGACGTCGTTTCGGGCATCCTCCTGGCCGCCGAGCATCCGAAGGCGGTGGGCGAAATCTTCTTCATCGGCGAGGACAAGAACCACACCTGGCGCGAGGCGGCGGCGGCGATTGCAGCCTCTCTCAAGAAGAAGGTTTGGAACGTCGGCGTGCCGGCCGCCCTCATTTACGGCGTCTCCAGCGCCGCCGAGGGGCTGGGACGGATGCTGCGGCGGACCTTTTCCCTCAATCTCGCCTACGCCCGGAACTTCCTTCAAAGGAACTGGGCGATGGATATTTCGAAGGCGGGACGTTTGCTCGATTATCGACCCGCCTTCCCGCTCGCAGTGGGAGCGGGAGAGACGGCGGCCTGGTATTTTCAGGAAGGTTGGCTCAAATAGTCCGCAACCTTTTGTATTAGGTTACGAATCAGGCGCTACAGGGCAAGCATTGGGCAAGAGTGAGTGAAGTTCAGCTTTGCTGAACGCAACGAACGATCGGCCCAGTGTAAAAACAGATGGGGGTTCGGGGGAGAGTGGCTTATCTCCCCCGACTGTAAAAGGGGGCATCGTGGAACGACGAAAGTTTCCACGGCAGGACGTGCGGGGCACGCCGCTTAGGGCGACGCTGGTCCTTACCGGGGGTTCTCTTCTTAAGAAAGATTCCTTCAACGCCGTAGAAATAGAAACACATCCATTGGATTTGAGCCGAGGCGGCATGTCCGTCGCCATCGGCCTTGATTCGGTCTGGGCCACATTCTCTCCGGAACGACAGGTGGAGCTTCATCTTAATCAATTCGGCGAACCCCACTCTCGCATCACGGCCCGCGTGGTGAGAGTGGAAGCGGGGGACCACGTCTTGGGGCTAGAATTCGAAGCCCCTCTGGAAGATGCGTCTCCCTTTCTGAACCTTCAGCTCCACTGAATGCTTGTCAATCGAACGAGTCCACGTTAAATACATTCGCATGTATAAGAAAAAGAAAGTCGCTAAGAGAAAGCACCGTAAGAAGT
This sequence comes from bacterium, assembly GCA_036274695.1. GTDB lineage: Bacteria > UBA10199 > UBA10199 > JACPAL01 > DASUFF01. The sequence continues at coordinate 21,146 of DASUFF010000124.1, forward strand.
CCGGCAAGAAGATCCGCAGCCTACGCTATCGCGGCTAATGGCCATCCCTTTGCGGCACCCATGGGACCTTTCTCCCCGGGATGCCATCAACCTCCAGGAAAAGCTGGCGTCCCAAATCCGCCTACTTGACGACGAGGAATCGGCCGAGGTGCGTACGGTCGCCGGCGCCGATATGTCCATCGACACCCGGACAGGGATGGGCTTTGCCGGGGTGATCGCTTTTGAGTTTCCTTCCCTGAGGGAGATCGAGCGCGTCTCCGATTCGGCTCTTTTGACCTTCCCCTATATCCCCGGTCTCCTTTCCTTCCGGGAAGGACCGGTGCTCCTCAAGGCCTTCGAGAAGCTAAAGACATCGCCCGATGTCCTCGTTTTTGACGGGCAGGGCATCGCTCACCCTCGGCGTTTGGGAATAGCCAGCCACATGGGGCTCCTTCTGGATAAACCTTCCATCGGGTGCGGTAAGTCTCTGCTCTGTGGCGTCTACCGGGAACCCGGCTTCGAGAAGGGGGCCATGGAACCGCTCCTGATTGAAGAAGAAGGCGGATCGGAGATGGTTGGAACGATCTTAAGGACGAAAGACCGGGTAAAGCCGGTTTTCATCTCCCCCGGCCACCGCATCAGCCATCGCAAGGCGGTCGATGTGATTCTCAAGTGCTTGGATGGTTACCGCATCCCAAAACCCACCCGCTTGGCCGATCAATTCGTAGGGTCTATTAAAGTCATTTGATTTCAATACCTTATAAAATAAGTTTCTTTGCAGATATTTTTTCCGCAACAATCCGTTAATCAGCCCGATAACTGTATTTGAGGACAAGTGCGATCCGCCCTAAGTTTTTGGTTTCAAAAGGTTTTTTTTGAAATTATAATGTGAAAAGCGAAACTGGAGAGGCCCTCAAAACCGATGACCTAAAAAGCAGGGGGCAGTGAGTCGGTAAAACTAAGGAGATGGTATGGAGACGGAATTAATTAGACCGGCAAATATTCGCAATGAAACCTGGGAAGGTCTCCAGCAGCTTTCTCAAAGTGATCCGGCAAGGGCTCGGGAGATTGCCGCTGCCGCCAGCAGGTCTGCCAACCCCGATGCTTATGTTGCGACGGCCCTGCCCCGCTTCCGTACCTTGACAGCGGCCGGTTCCGGTCTGAATGCGGCCCGCTTCGGCAGCGCTCCTACCGTCCTTCCTTTTGCCGTTCCTCCGGCGGCGAATAAAGCGATGGTGGCCACCGCCGGCCTTCAATCGACCACGGACGATGCGGCCTTGTCTGCCCGTTACGGGATCATCGAAGGCATTACCGCCGCCATTAGTTAGTGGGCCGTTCGTGTTCGTGAGGGGGAATCATGAATATCGAGGCCAAAATCGACGAATTGATTCGTAAGAATCCTAAGTTCGCCTTTCTGCGCTCCGCTCAATTTCGCTCCTTAACCAAAGAAAAGCAGGAATTCTTCCTTGAATGTTGCGGCGATGCCCAGTTTTGGGTGGAGCTCGAAAAGAAGCCTCATTCTGGCGACGGGTTTAAGTTTCTCGCGGCGGCTTATGGCCTTCAAACGGCCGAGGCGCAGGCCGAGGAAAAGAAATTGGAAGGGAAGGACCGCGAGAAATTCCTGAGGCCTCATCAGGACCTCTTCACGATGTTCAATCCTTATTCCGGTAACGGCCGCGAGACTCAAAAGGCCCCTACCCCTCCGGAAGACCAAAAGCCCATTAAGAAGAAGTAACGGTTTCTAGAAATCGACGATCAGGTTGGTGCGAATGCCCCAGACCCAGTTCGCTCCGTCGAACGGAATCGCGTTGACCTGCGCCAGGTTGGTCGGATTGAAGATGGCCACTTCGACGTCGTAGGCGGGGCCAGGCATCATGAAGCCGGCGGTCAAGTCGAAGAGAAAGTGATCGTAGAAACGGGATTGGAAGTTCGCGTCTGCCTCCCACCCATACCATTTGTTCGAGTTCACGACATGCGGCAGATCCGTGAATCCGGTGATTTCGGCGAAGTCGATGTCGAAATTATTGGAAGGCGCCCAGGCCGTGATGAACTTAAGACCTACCTTCGTGCTTGTGGCGGCAGGCACTAACGACGTGATGTCCAGGTTATGAGCGTAGCCGACCGTCGTATAAATGGCGTTATTGATGTAATTGCCCGTCACCGGGACGGCGCCCACCAACTGCCGACTGCCGGCGCCGTTGCCGTTGGCCTGAGTGACCCTCGGCGAAGAGCCCAAGGGCGCATGGAACATCAGCAGGGCGATCTGATAGTCCGGACGGAAACCGTATTGCGTGATACGCGAAGACAGGGGTTGAGAATCGCCGGAAGAATAACCGCCCTGCAGCAGGAAGGTTCCGAACTTATACTTGGCCTCGAATTCCGCCGCCGCCATCTGTACCAGCAAATCGTTCTGCGCCGGCATCTCGATAGGACCGCGCGCGTTGGCGGGCAGATTATTGAAGGGGATCGCGTCGATCGCCAAGCCCGTCGAAATCTTGCCGGACATGAGCACGTACTCGCCGCGGAAGCGGAAAGGTCCATGCTTATATTCTCCATAAAGGTCCGTGAAATAGAGGAGCGTGTCGCCATCCTGACCGGCGGGTAGCGGGTCCGTCAGTTGGAAATTGCCGCTTCCGTCCAAGATCGGGTCGCCATTGGCATCCACTAGGATTTGTCGGGCCTCCGAGGTCGTTTGGCCTTCCTTGCCGTTTCGATAACGGATGCCGGAGAAGGCACCCAACGTCAGGTCATGGTAGTCCCACACGACGAGCCCGGCGAACTGGCGCGTGTCTTCCGCCGGGCCCGTGATGGCAGCCCCCAGCCCGCTGATGCGGGGATCTTGCTGCTTGGTGAAAACGAAGTCTACCACGGCGCCGAAGCTGAAGTTCCCCAACTTCTTCGTCTCCAAGGACGCCAAGTACAAAATGCGGTCGAAGGTGTCGCCGAAGTCGTCGTTAAATCCGTTGCCGTCGTTCTGAAAGATGCCCAATCCGAAATGCGACGGCTGACGGCCGATCCGGAATTTTCCGCCGGGCGTTAGGATGTCCATGTAAGCCCGGCGGACGTTCAGCACCTTGTTTTCGCCCGACTCGCCCCCGGTGACGCCCAGGGCGCCGCCGGCGCCCGGAAGCTGAATGGTGCCGACGATGGGCGAGAGGAAGTCGATGTTCTTTGTCTCCTCCGTGCCCGCGATGATGTTGTCCAAAATGTCGAACTGGGCCTGGAGGGAGATGTTGTCGTTGATCTTCATGATCGGCTCCACGCGGAGCCTTTCCTGGAAGTAGAGGATGGAACCGAAACGGTCGTTGTCGCCCAATCCGCCTTGATTCACGTTCGGGTTGGGCTGTTGGGTATCGAGGTCGTGGTAATAGACGAGCCGGGCCCGGTTATAGCCGGTGGCGGTTAAATCGAAGGCCTCCGCAGCAAATGGAAACGCTACCAAAGCCGCTAAAAGAAAAGCGAAAGGGGCACGCAAGGTGGGGAGATACTACCTTGGTGCCCCTTTTCCGTCAAATAATTCGAGCAGTTACTGGCTACATTTACGAGCTGTAGCGAGCGCCGTCCTGCGGGAAGCAGGGCAACGATTTACATCATCCCGCCCATACCGCCCATTCCACCGCCGCCCGGCATCGAAGGGGCCTTATCCTTCTCTTCCGGCTTCTCGGCGATCATGGCCTCGGTCGTCAGCAAGAGCGAGGCGACGCTGGCCGCGTTTTGAAGTGCAGAGCGCGTCACCTTGGTCGGATCGATGATGCCGGCCTTGAGCAGATCTTCAAACTTGCCTGATTCGGCATTGAAGCCCTGGGAACCTGCACTTTTCTTGATTTCATCGACGATGACAGCGCCTTCATAGCCGCCGTTATGGGCGATCCAACGCGCGGGTTCTTCCAGGGAGCGGCGGATGATGTCGACGCCGAATTGCTCGACGCCTTCTGCCTTCACCTTCTCGACCGCCGGGATGCAGCGGATCAGGGCCACGCCGCCGCCGGGGACGATGCCTTCTTCGACCGCCGCGCGCGTCGCATGAAGGGCGTCTTCCACGCGGGCCTTCTTTTCCTTCATCTCGATCTCGGTCGCGGCGCCGACGTTGATGACGGCCACGCCACCTACCAACTTGGCCAACCGCTCCTGGAGCTTTTCCTTGTCGTAATCCGAGGTCGTTTCCTCGATCTGGGCCCGGATCTGCTTGACCCGGCCTTCGATCGCCGCCTTCTTACCGGCGCCGTCGACGATAGTGCAGTTGTCCTTATCGATCGTCACCCGCTTGGCGCGTCCCAGGTTCTCCAAACGGACGTCTTCCAGTTTCTTTCCGAGTTCTTCGGCCAACAGCTCGCCGCCCGTCAGATAGGCGATGTCTTCCAGCATGGCCTTTCGGCGGTCGCCGAAGCCCGGGGCCTTGACGGCCGCGCACTGGAGCGTGCCGCGAAGCTTATTGACGACCAACGTCGCCAACGCTTCCCCTTCGACGTCCTCCGCGATGATGAGCAGCGGACGGCCCGAACGGGCGATCGCTTCGAGAACCGGCAGGAGTTCCTTCATCGAGCTGATCTTCTTTTCGTGGATGAGGATATAAGGATCTTCCAAGGCGCAGGTCATGCGCTCCGGGTCCGTGACGAAATACGGGGAAAGATAACCGCGGTCGAACTGCATGCCTTCGACGACGTCCAGCGTGGTCTCCATCGATTTGGCTTCCTCGACGGTGATGACGCCTTCCTTGCCGACCTTGTCCATGGCCTCGGCGATGATGGTGCCGATGGTCGCATCGTTGTTGGCCGAAATGGTTCCGACCTGGGCGATCTCTTTGCGGTCCTTGGTTTGCGTGGATCTCTTTTTCAAGTCTTCCACGGCGGCCGCGACGGCTTTCTCGATGCCGCGCTTGAGCGCCATCGGGTTGTGGCCGGCGGAGACCATCTTCATGCCTTCGCGGTAGATCGCCTGAGCGAGCACCGTGGCGGTGGTCGTTCCGTCGCCGGCGACGTCGGAGGTCTTGGAAGCGACTTCCTTCACCATCTGCGCGCCCATGTTCTCGAACTTGTTCTCGAGTTCGATTTCCTTGGCGACGGACACGCCGTCCTTGGTGATCGTCGGCGAACCGAACGATTTTTCCAGGATGACGTTGCGGCCCTTGGGGCCCAATGTGACCTTGACAGCGTCGGCCAAGGTATTCACGCCGCGCAGGATCGACTCGCGCGCCTTTTGATCAAAAATAATTTCTTTCGCTCCCATGACATTCTCCTTTTTAGATAATTAAAATTAAGCGCCTTCTCTTCCGCGAGGCCTACGCCTCGAGCACGCCGAGGATTTCTTCTTCCTTCAGGATGAGGTGCTCTTCGCCTTCGATTTTCACTTCGTTGCCGGAGTACTTGCTGAAAAGGATCCGGTCGCCGGCCTTGACGTCCAGCGGGATGACCTTGCCGTCTTCCAAGCGCCCCTTGCCCACCGCGACGACCTTGCCTTCTTGCGGCTTTTCTTTGGCGGAGTCGGGAATGATGATGCCGCCCTTGGTCTTTTCTTCTTCAACAAGTCGCTTGATCAGTACGCGATCGTGAAGAGGGCGAATTTTCATTTTCTTTTCGGCCATGACGAAAACCTCCTTAAAAATTAATGAATTACTACGGATTCAAGAAGCGCACGGAATATATGCACTGCCCACCTAGTGTCAAGGGCCGAGCCCGCAAAATCGCACTGGAAATGGCCTGGGCGCGGGCGTTAGGAAGGTTCCCCTTTAGCGATCTTATGAAGGAAACGATTGCCGCCATAGCTACCGCCCCGGGAAACGGAGGGGTCGGGATGATCCGGATCTCCGGGCCGGAAGGGATCTCGGTCCTGGAAACCCTCTGGGAGGGGGAGGTGCGGCCCACCTCTTTCGAGAGCCGGCGGATCTACGTCGGCCGGATCGCCTTCGATCAGGTCCTCGCCTTCGTCATGAAGGCCCCCTCTTCTTATACCGGTGAGGACGTTGTAGAGATCCAGGCCCATGGGGGGCGGCGGGGCTTGGAATTGCTCTTGGAGACCCTCCTCAAGGCGGGGGCCGGGCGCCTCCGGATGGCCAATCCGGGGGAATTCACCCAAAGGGCCTTCGTCAACGGCCGGATCGACTTGGCCCAGGCGGAGGCCGTCGCCGACCTGATCTCCGCCTCCAGTGAACAAGCCGTTACCCTGGCCGGGCGTCAGTTGGAGGGCCGGCTGTCGGAGTACGTCGGGAAACTGAGGAACGAGATCAAGGTGATGCGCGCTCAGATGGAGGCGATGATCGACTTCCCGGAAGATGAGGACGTGCAAGGACTGCGTTACGAGGAGGTCTTGGAGCGACTTCAGAGCCTCGAAACTAGGATACGCAGCCTTCTGACGACCTATGAAGAAGGCCGCTATTTAAGGGAGGGCATCCGGGTGGCCCTGGTGGGCAAGCCCAACGTCGGCAAATCCAGCCTCTTCAACGCCCTCTTGAACGACGACCGCTCCATCGTCCACTCCACCCCCGGGACTACCCGGGACACTGTGGAGGAAGTCCTCGATTTCAGCGGGCTGTCCGTCCGTTTCATCGATACGGCCGGCATTCGCGAAGGGCGGGACGCCATCGAAGGGGAAGGCATCCAAAGGTCCCAAAGAAAGATCGACCAGTCGGACTTAATCCTCTTTATCTTCGACGTCAGCCGGCCCTGGGAAGAGGCGGACGAACGGATTCGGACGCTGACGACCGCGCGTCGGACGGTCTTGGTGGCCAATAAGAGCGACTTGCCGCCGGCCTTCGATCCGCTCTTTCCCGCGGTCCGTGTCTCCGCGAAGACCGGCCAAGGCCTGGCAGAGTTGAAGGAAGCGATCCGGCGCCCCTATCTCGGTCGGGAGTCTCGGGTTCAAGACCCCGGAGTTACCCTGTCCAACCTCCGTCACCGGGTAGCCTTGGAGAAGGGTTTAGAGGCCTTGGACTGTGTGGCGGAGGGTGCCCGGGAGAAGCGATCTTTGGAAATGCTGGCGGCCGATCTGTCCTTGGCCATGAACCGCCTGGGCGAGATCACCGGAGAGGTCACCAACGATGAGATCCTGGGTGAAATCTTTTCGAAATTCTGCATAGGAAAGTAGCCGATATGAAGTCTTTCGACGTCATCGTGATCGGCGCGGGACATGCGGGTTGTGAGGCGGCGCTAGCGGCTTCCCGGATGGGGGCTCGTACCCTTTTTGTCACCTCCAACGCCGACAACATCGCTCAGATGAGTTGCAATCCGGCGATCGGCGGGATCGGCAAGGGCCACCTCGTGCGCGAGATCGACGCGCTGGGCGGCGAGATGGGGAAGATCGCCGACGCCACCGGAATTCACTTCAAGCGTCTCAATACGAATAAAGGGCCTGCAGTCCGCGGGAGTCGGTGCCAGTCGGATCGCCTCCTCTACAAACGGCGCATGCAGGTCGTGTTGTGCGAGCAGCCGAACCTCGTCATCCACGAAGGCATGGTGGATGAAATCATGACGCAGGAAAACCGCGTGGATAGCGTCATACTTGAGGATGGAGAGCGAATTTTGACGCGCGCCGTGGTCGTGTGCACCGGCACGTTCTTGCGCGGTCTCGCGCATACGGGGACTCTTCAGACGCGATGCGGTCGCCGCGGCGACCGCCCTTCCGAAAAATTATCGGAGAGTTTTCTAAAGTTCGGATTCGAAGTGGGACGTTTGAAGACGGGAACCCCGCCGCGCCTATTGGGGAAGAGCGTGCGCTTCGATAAAATGGAAGCCCAATGGGGCGACGAGCGCCCTGCCCGCTTCAGCTTTTCGGCCACCCGCATCGAACAACCGCAAGTGGCCTGTTTCATCACCCACACATCGGCTGAAACGCACGCTGTGATCCGTTCGAACCTGCACCGCTCGCCGATGTATTCTGGCGTAATTCAATCCACGGGGCCGCGCTACTGCCCCTCCATTGAGGACAAGATCGTCAAGTTTGCCGACCGGGATCGACATCAAATTTTCCTCGAGCCCGAAGGCTTGGGCCATCCGGAATGGTACCCGAACGGCATCTCCACCAGCCTTCCGGAGGGCGTGCAGCTGACCTTTTTAAAGACGATCCGCGGGTTGGAAGACGTCGTCATCACTAAGCCGGGATACGCCATCGAATATGACTATATCCCCCCGACCCAGCTGCACCCCACCTTTGAAACCCGGCGCATCGGAGGCTTGTTTCACGCGGGCCAAATCAATGGGACGACAGGCTACGAGGAGGCAGCCGCACAAGGGCTGCTGGCAGGGATCAATGCGGCGCTGCAGGTTGCCGGAAGGGCGCCGCTCGTTTTCGATCGCTCTCAGGCCTATTTGGGAATTTTGGCCGATGACCTTGTGACGCGAGGCGTCATTGTCGAGGGACGTGCCGAACCTTACCGCATGTTTACCTCCCGTGCAGAGTACCGATTGAGCCTGCGAGAGGACAATGCGGATTTAAGACTTCGCACCTTGGGGCATGACTTGGGGCTCGTTTCGTCTTGGGACTATCAGCGCTTTTCGAAAAAGCGAGACGCCCTGAATCTGCTGCTTGCAATGACGGAGACTCGAAAGGTTCAAGGTCTTTCCCTTCGGACCCTGCTCCGCCGTCCCGAGGCTTCTGCTTTCGAACTCTTTTCCCTTCATGTCCCGGAAGCCCTTTCCGATTCCATGCGCTTACTGGAGAAGGACGTTCGGGAAGAAGTCCTGGAGCAAGTCGAGATCCAGGCCAAGTATGAAGGGTATTTGGAGCGGCAAGAGGACGAGGTCAGCCGGTTTCGAAAGATGGAGGCCGTCAAAATTCCCCTGCACTTTGGCTTTCACGGCATCCCCGGCCTCTCTCGAGAAATCGTTGAAAAGCTTTCCAAGGTGCAGCCTTCCTCCCTGGGGCAAGCCGGGCGCATCCCGGGAGTGACGCCTGCGGCCCTTTCCATTCTGATGGTCTATCTCAACCGCGCTTCTCGGGAACCGCATGTTGGCTGAGCTTTATCAGAGGCATCAGGCTGCCTTCGACCGCTATCAATCCCTCCTGTTGAAATGGAATGAAAAGATCAATCTGACTGCCATCACATCTCCTAATGAGATTGCCGAAAGACATTTTCAAGACTCTCTTGCGCTGATCCCTGCTCTGCAAGCATGGGGTGACTCTGAAAATGTTTCACGTGAAACATTTTCAGAGGGGCTCAGTCTCTTGGACCTGGGTGCCGGAGGTGGATTTCCCGGGATCCCTCTGAAGATCGCGATGCCCTCATGGAAGGTGACCTTAGTGGACTCGGTCAAGAAGAAGTGTGACTTTATGAAAGAGGTGGTTCGTTCGCTAGCCCTGTCCGATGTTGAAATCCGCCACCAAGCCCTAGAGCCGAATCAACCCTTGGGTCCCTTTGACCTGGTAATAACCCGTGCGGCCTTCTCTCTGACTAAGTTTCTGGAGCTGGGGGCCTTACACTTAAATCCAAGTGGCCGGATGGTTGCTTATAAGGGAATGGAGATTGAGGCGGAGATTAAGGAAGCGGAGGAGACTCGCTTAAGGCACCAACTCTCCCCCTTTAAGAGCTATATCTATCGGCTCCCAGTCTCAAAGGCTCAGCGCCAGCTGATCATGACTCAAAGCCTAAGCTAAAGATCAGCACAAGCATTTCCCACCCCATCCCCGTCTTCATCGGCCTGATCTAGATTAGAGATGGTGGGGCAGTTGTCGCTCTCATCCAGAATGGAGTCGTAATCCGTATCTTCGGTAGGCAAGGAGCTTGTGCCTAACTTGGTGTGGTGAACGATCTCCGAGTCTCCTTCCGAAGGTGTGTCGGCCAATTCGGTGGGAATGCCTTCGGAGCGTCCGGTGGTATCGGTAAGGCCAGCTTCCGTACAACCGTTAATAATCCAAAGCTGGGTGGTGATCAGAAGCAGGAAGAGAGTTTTTTTGATAGCTCGCATGAGCCCTCCAAAATTCCCCCGTAAGGGACGTATCGGAAGGAGGGGCGTGGCCAGTTGTGCCGGCAGGTTTGTTTCACGTGAAACATTTTTTCTTGCCATGATCTTCCTTCTGACATAACCTGACACGAAAGATATCTCATAAATGACTGTAATCATTGGATTTTGTAACCAGAAAGGTGGGGTCGGTAAGACGACCACCGCAATCAATCTGGCCGCATCCGTAGCGGCGGCGGAAAAGCGTACCCTTCTTTTGGACTTTGATCCTCAGGCCAATGCGAGTAGTGGTATCGGTATCCAAAAAAACTCATTAAATTCAAATAGTTATACACTTATCCAGGGGAAAACAACCGTAGAACCAACCAAGACAAGCCTGGAATACTTGGATATCATCCCCGGGACCTCCGATTTGGTGGGGGCGGAAGTCGAGTTGGTGGCGCAGGTGGGCCGGGAGTTTCGGCTTAAGAAATGCCTCGAGCCCTATCTGAAGGACTACGAATATATTTTCATCGATTCACCCCCGTCGCTGGGACTTCTGACTTTAAACGTGCTGACGGCGGCGAACTCTCTCATCGTCCCCGTTCAGTGCGAGTATTATGCACTCGAGGGTTTGGCTGATCTGACGCGCACGATCGATCTCGTTCAAAGCTCCCTCAATCAGAATTTGAAGGTCGCCGGCATCCTCCTGACGATGTACGACGCGCGCAACAATCTGGCGCACGAGGTGGAGAGCGAGATCCGCAAACACTTCGGCGACCTGGTTTACCGCACGGTGATCGCTCGCAATGTCCGCCTGTCGGAGGCCCCCAGTCACGGCAAGCCGGTCCTGCTCTACGACGTGAAATCCAAGGGGGCTCAGAGCTATTTGGAATTGGCCCAGGAATTTTTGGAACGAGTCGCCAACATCGCGCCCGCCGCGGCGGCGCGTGTGGCTTAATCTATAAGGAGAGTCGAATGGATCCTCAAAAGAAGGGGCTGGGCCGTGGAATCGCATCTCTCATTCCCGTCAAGAAGGAGAGCGTGCCTACGGAGACGGCTCCCCAGGTGTCCGAAGACTCCAAGCCCTATCTGACAGTCCCCATCGATCAAGTGGTCCCCAATCCCCATCAACCCCGCAAATATTTCGACGAAGAAAAGATTGAGGAATTGGCCACCTCTATAAAGGAGAAGGGTATCCTCCACCCACTCCTTGTCGCGAGGCGCTCCGACGGCCGGATGGACTTGGTTTCAGGCGAGCGGCGCCTTCGGGCGGCCAAGGTCGCGGGATTGGCGGATATCCCGGTCATCGTTCGCGAAGAGACCGGGCCCTCCGAGATCTTGGAATTGGCCATCATTGAAAATGTTCAAAGAGAGGACTTGGACCCCATCGAAGAAGGCGCCGCCTATCAGGAGTTGATGGACAAGTTCGGCTATACCCAGGAGCAGGTCGCTCAGAAGGTGGGGAAGGATCGAGCCACCGTCGCCAACATTTTAAGGCTCCAGAAGCTTTCGACCAAGGCCAAGCAGGCCCTCCAGGCTGGTAAAATCTCCGTGGGCCATGCGCGGGCTTTGCTCGCGGTGCCGGAGATCGAGAAGCAAATCTATTTCATCGACCATATCGCCGAAGAGGGCTGGTCGGTCCGCGAGCTTGAGCTCCGCGTGGCCGCAAAACGCGTCTTAAAACCGGGAAAGAAAGGTCGCGAATTAAAACCCCTCCCTCCCAAATACGTGAGCCTTTTGGACACAATGAGACGTCGCCTGGGCACTCAGGTTCGGCTCGTTCCCTCGGGCGAAAAAGGAAAAATTATCATTGAATATTATTCGGAATCGGACTTAGATCGCCTCTATCAATCGCTCATCCGCGCATGAGCCGCATTAATGAAGGGGGTTTTCTATGTTCGGTGAAAAAGGGGGTCGTGACATGACTACATCTGGACCCATCAGCGGTCTGCTCGAAAAAGGGTGTGAATTTGAGGGGAAGCTCACCTTCGAAGGCACGGTCCGCATCAACGGTAAATTCAGCGGGGAGATCTTCTCGGAAGGAACCCTCGTGATCGGCGAAGGCGCCAGCATCGACGGCAAAGTAGATGTGGGCAACGTCATCGTTCACGGCGAAATCAAGGGCACCATCACGGCCCATGACCGCATCGAGATGCATACTCCGGCGGTCGTCCAGGGTGACATCACGGCCCAGACCCTGGTCATCGACGAAGGCGTCATCTTCGAAGGCAGTTGCGCCATGGGCAAGAAGGCCACCGTTCGCTCCATCGACAGCGCCAAGTCGGCCATCCCGTCTTAATAGGCGGAATTTCCAGCCTTCTCTTGACACAGTTCGTCACTGAGATATAGCGTGCAGCGCCCGTTCCGAAAGGGACGGGCGCTTTTTCGTTCTACTAAGGGCACATTGTGATTGATCTCAGTGTAAATGAAACAGCCTTGTTTCAGTGGGCCATCTTCATGATCGCCTTCCTGATCCTGAACTTCGGCATTTTCCGCCCGGTGCTTCGCATTTTGGAAGAACGCAAAGCCAAGACCGTCGGTGAAAAGGAAACGGCGCTGAAGCTCAACGAGAAATCCCAAGAAATGCGGACCGTCTACGACAAGAAGATGGAGGAAGCCCGTCTCGAAGGCATCCGTAAGAAGGATGTTTTGAGAACCAGCGGCGAGAAGTATGTCGATGATCTTCTGAAGAAAACGCGCGGGGAGACGGAATCGTCCATGGAAGCCGCGCGGGGCGAGATCGACCGCCAGTCCAAGGAAGCGGCCCTTCAACTTCGCCAGCAAGCCCGCGACCTGGGCCGCGAGATCGCGGTCAAGGTTTTGGAGAGGAACCTCTGATGCATGAGATCCTGGAAGCCGGCATCCATTGGAGTCTGATTAACTTCGCCATTTTTGTGGGAGTTCTTTTCTTTTTCCTGCGGAAGCCGGTTCAGGAGTTTTGGAAGAGCCGCGAAGGGCAAATCCGTTTCGAGCTGGAGGAATCCGAGCGCTTGAGCCGCGAAGCCAAGGCCCAGAACGATGAGCTGAAGACCCAGCTCTCTCGCCTGGACTCCGAATCAAAGGATCTGATCCTCTCCCTCGAGCGCGAAGGGGAGTTGGAGAAGAAGCAATTGATGGAAGAGGGCCAGCGCCGTTCCGAACGGCTGAAACAGGACGCGATCCGGATCGTCGAACAGGAGTCCCGCAAGGCCCGCGAAACCCTCAAGGAACAGGTGGCCAATCTGGCCTTGGATACGGCCGAAAGAATGATTCAGGACAATATTCAGCCTCAAGATCAGCAAAAGCTTTCGGACCAGTACGTTTCCGGTCTGGAAAGGCAGGCGGTATGAAGGGCGGCTCCATCTTCGGTTCCCTGCCCAGACGGTATGCGCGGGCGCTAATCCAGATCGCTCAGGAAGAAAACGCCGTCGAGGGTTACGGGTCGTCGTTGGCCGAGACCGTGAATGCCTTGCAAGCCGATGCCGGGGGCCCGTCCTTCCTTAAGACGTTGGCCGACGAATCCATCGATTTCAATGACCGCCTTCGAGCCCTCGAAGAAGTGGCCGATCGCTTGAACGTCCCGGCCCTCTTTAAGAATTTCCTAAGCCTCCTGATCAAGAAGGAGCGCATGGAGATACTGCCGGAAATCTCCCGCGAATATCTGGCCTTGCAGGACGAGATTCTCGGCATCGTTCGGGTCGCCGTCGTGACGCCGGCCGGTCCTTCGGAAGATCTCTTAAGCCGGACGCAGTCCGTTCTTTCCCAGCGCCTGCAAAAGAAGATCGTGTCGCACGGGGAGGCGGATCCTTCGCTGATCGGCGGCATCGTGCTTCGCGTGAACCACACGGTCTACGACGGATCGATCAAAAAGGAATTGGAACGCATCAAGAACGCAATGATCAACGCCTAGGAAGGTCTTTTTTTAAGGAGAGGTTATGGAGATTCGGGCCGAAGAAATCAGTTCGATCATCAAAAAGCAGATCAAGGACTATGGCAAGAAGGTGGAAGTCGCCGAGACCGGAACGGTCCTCTCCATCGGCGACGGCATCGCCCGCGTCTACGGGCTGGAAAAGGCCATGGCCGGCGAGCTGGTCGAATTTTCCCACAACGTGCGCGGCATCGTCTTGAACCTCGAAGAAGACAACGTCGGTATCGCCGTCATGGGCCACGACACCGAGATCAAGGAAGGCGACGAAGTCCGCCGGACGGGCAGAATCGCAGAGGTCCCCGTCGGAGACGCCCTGATGGGGCGCGTCCTCAACGCGTTGGGGGAGCCGATCGACGGTCTAGGCCCCTTGGCCACCAAGGAAACGCGCCGCATCGAATTGAAGGCTCCCGGCATCGTCGACCGCAAGAGCGTCAATGAGCCCATGCAGACGGGGTTGAAGGCCATCGACTCCATGATTCCGATCGGACGCGGCCAGCGCGAGTTGATCATCGGCGACCGCCAGACGGGAAAGACGGCCATCGCCATCGACACCATCATCAATCAGAAGGGCGGTAACGTTTACTGCTTCTATGTCGCCATCGGGCAGAAGCAGTCGACCGTCGCCCAGGTCATGGACCGTTTAAAGAGCGCCGGCGCCATGGAGTACACCACCATCATCGCCGCCAACGCCTCCGACGCGGCCCCGCTTCAGTTCCTGGCGCCATACTCCGGAGCCGCCATGGCGGAATATTACCGGGACAGCGGGCGGCACGCCCTCATCATCTATGACGACCTTTCGAAGCACGCCGTCGCTTACCGCCAGCTTTCGCTCTTGCTCCGCCGTCCGCCGGGCCGAGAGGCCTTTCCGGGCGACGTCTTCTACGTCCATTCGCGCCTGCTCGAGCGCGCGGCCAAGCTCTCCGACGCCCGCGGCGGCGGTTCGCTCACGGCGCTTCCGGTCATCGAAACGCAGGCCGGCGACGTTTCCGCGTACATCCCGACCAACGTCATTTCGATCACCGACGGCCAGATTTACCTGGAAACCGACTTGTTCTATGCCGGCGTCCGTCCGGCCGTGAACGTCGGCCTCTCCGTCTCCCGCGTCGGCGGTAACGCGCAGATCAAGGCCATGAAGCAGGTGGCCGGCACGCTTCGTTTGGAACTCGCGCAGTACCGCGAACTCGCGGCCTTCGCCCAGTTCGGCAGCGATCTGGATAAGGCGACCCAGCAACAGCTCGCCCGCGGCGCGCGTTTGGTGGAGATCCTCAAGCAGGGGCAGTATCAGCCGATGAGCGTCATCCAACAGGTTCTCTCCATCTTCGCTGCGACGAACGGTTACGTGGACGAGATTCCGACGGACAAGGTTCAGAAGTATTTGGGAGAAATGCTCCTGTTCATGGATACGAAGCATGGCTCTACGGTCAAGGAGCTGTCGGACAAGAAGGCATTGGATGACGGACTGAAGGCCAAAATCAAAAAGGGCTTGGACGAATTCAAAACGCAGTTTGCAGCGTAAGGAAACCTTTTGGCGACGTTAAAAACAATTCGAAAGCGGATCATCTCGGTCAAGAACACCCAGAAGATCACGAAGGCCATGAAGATGGTGGCCGCGGCCAAACTTCGCCGGGCCCAGACGCGCCTCATCAACGCGCGTCCTTACTCGACGAAGATGAACGACCTGCTGGGCAACATGGTCAAGCTGATCGGTCCCAAGGCCCATCCGATTTTCCAGCCCCGCGAAGAAGTGAAGAAGGCGGAGTTCCTGATCCTCACTTCGGATCGCGGTCTTTGCGGCGGGTTTAACGGCAACCTCCTTCGCCGCGTCGACGCCTATCTAAAGGGGCAGCAGGCGAAGACACCAGAAATCACCTTGACGGTGGTCGGCAAAAAAGGACGCGACTTTTTCCGCTCCCGCAAACGGGAGCCGGAAAACATCATCACCGGCATTCCGGATAATTTTCCTTTCGAAGAGGCGCTCAAGATCGCGGAACATCAGATCGCGGGCTATCAGGAAGGCCAGTTCGACGAGTTCTACCTGGTCTACAATTTCTTCCGTTCCGCGATTTCCCAGGAAACCCGCATTGAAAAGATTCTTCCGCTCTCGTTCCAACCGGTCCCGGAAGGCGCGGCGGCCCAACCGAGCGACAAGTACGTGCCTGAATATATCTACGAACCCTCGCGCCAGGCCATTTTGGAAAAGCTGATTCCCCGCGCGGTGGCCACGATCATCCACCGGGCTTTTTTGGAATCGATCGCGGGCGAGTTCGGCGCGCGCATGATGGCGATGGAAAACGCCACGAACAACTCGAAGGAAATGATCGCGAGCCTGACGCTCGAAATGAACCGTCTGCGCCAGGCGGTCATCACCACGGAATTGATGGACATCGTCAATGGCGCTGAGTCTTTGAAGAAATAATGTAGGGGCGCGGTTACCGCGCCCTTACGCGGAGAACACTATGGAAAGTAAAGAACTCGCTAAGGGCAAACTGACACAGGTCATCGGACCCGTCGTGGACGTCCAGTTCCCGACTTCCGCGCTTCCGGAGATCTACACCGCCCTGAAGCTCACCAATCCGAACATCAACGACAAGCCCTGGAACCTGGTGGCCGAAGTGGCCCAGCACTTGGGCGAGAACACCGTTCGCTGCGTGGCTATGGACTCCACCGAAGGCCTCGTGCGCGGCGCGGAAGTCGTCAACACGGGCGCGCCCATCCAGATGCCGGTCGGCAAGGAGGCGTTGGGACGCATCTTGAACGTCGTCGGAGATCCGGTGGACGAAGCCGGTCCGGTCAACGCAAAGAAATTCTATCCCATCCACCGCGCCGCCCCCAAATTCACCGAACAGAGCACGCAGGTTCAGATGTTCGAGACGGGCATCAAGGTCGTCGACCTTTTGGCCCCTTACGCCCGTGGCGGCAAGATCGGCCTCTTCGGAGGCGCCGGCGTCGGCAAGACCGTTTTGATCATGGAGCTCATCAACAACGTCGGTTCCAAGCACGGCGGTTTCTCTGTCTTCGCCGGCGTCGGCGAGCGGACCCGCGAAGGAAACGATCTTTGGCATGAAATGAAGGAGTCGGGCGTTATCTCCAAGACCTGCCTGGTCTATGGCCAGATGAACGAACCGCCCGGAGCCCGCGCCCGCGTCGGTCTGTCCGCCCTGACCGTCGCCGAATACTTTCGCGATGAAGAGCGCCAGGACGTGCTCCTCTTCATCGACAACATTTTCCGGTTCACCCAGGCCGGTTCCGAGGTGTCCGCCTTGCTGGGCCGCATCCCGTCGGCCGTTGGTTACCAGCCGACCTTATCCACCGACTTGGGCGAATTGCAGGAACGCATCACGACAACGACGAAGGGTTCCATCACGTCGGTTCAGGCCATCTATGTTCCGGCCGACGACTTGACCGACCCGGCCCCGGCCACCGCATTCGCCCACTTGGACGCGACCACCGTTCTTTCGCGCCAGATCGCCGAGTTGGGCATTTATCCGGCCGTTGATCCGCTCGATTCCACCTCCCGCATTCTGACCCCTCAGGTCGTCGGCGAGGAACACTATAAGGTGGCGCGCGACGTTCAGAAGATCCTGCAGCGCTACAAAGACCTCCAGGACATCATCGCGATCTTGGGCATGGACGAGCTCTCCGAAGACGACAAATTGGTCGTCGCCCGCGCGCGCAAGATCCAAAAGTTCCTCTCGCAGCCCTTCTTCGTCGCCGCGCAGTTCACCGGCCTGGAAGGTAAGTACGTCAAGGTTCAGGATACGGTGCGCGCCTTCCGCGAAATCGTCGACGGCAAGCATGACGATTTGCCGGAACAGGCCTTTTATCTGGTGGGCACCATCGAAGAGGCGATCGCGAAGGCCCAGAAACTGGCGGCTTAATCTATGGCGATCCAGCTAGAAATCGTGACCCCCGAGGCGTCGGTGTTGAAGGAGGATGTGGACGAGGTCGTCGCGCCGGGTGCGATGGGCCAGTTCGACGTCCTCCCCGGCCACACCACGTTGTTGGCCGAGCTTGAAAAGGGCGCCGTGACGTACGTGAAGGGCGGACAGGCCAAGGCCGTCGTCATCTCCGGCGGTTTTGCGGAGGTGAAGGAAGATCACGTGACGATTCTGGCCGACGGCCTCGCCGACAACGCCTAGGTCAATTCCGTGGCCGCAAGGAAGGTTTCGATCTCTCCCAAGTAGTCTTTTCCCGCGATATCGAAAACGTCGTTGTGATGGGCCCCCGGGACGCTGAAGAAGCGTTTCGGGTGAGGCGCCGCCTCGAAGAGTTTCTTGCCCATCGGGAACGGGACGATTTCGTCCTCCGTGCCGTGGATGACGAGCACGGGTGCTTTGGAGCGCCGGATCAAGTCTTGAGAGCGGTACACATCCGGGGTCGCTGCTTCCGGGAGAAAGCGATAAACCGCATGGGCGAGTTCCCGAAGCGACGTGAAGGTGCTCTCCAAGATGACGGCCGCAACCGGCTCTTCCGCCGCGATCTCCACCGCCACCGCTCCGCCCAGGGATTCGCCGAAAAGTATGATCTGCTCGTTGGGAATCCCGATTTTGTCGGTCAGAAAACGGACGGCGGCGCGGCCGTCCTCCAAAATCCCCTCGATGGACGGGCTTCCCTGGCTCATTCCGTAGCCGCGGTAGTCGAAGGCGAAGACGTTCCATCCGAGTTTTTGCAGGAATCGGATTTTTTCGACGCGATCGCCGATGTTTCCCGCGTTACCGTGAAGGTAGAGCAGCGTCCTGTCCTTGCGCTTTCCCGTAAAGAACCACCCGTGCAGGCGGATCCCCTCGGTCGAATCGAAAAAAAGATCCTCCATCGGACCGTCCGTCTGGGAAGGGTGGTAATTGTGGACCTTGGTGGGAAAGAAAAGGAACTTCGAGGCGACCGCCTCCGTGACGCTCATAAAGGCATGATACAAAGAAACGGCCCGCCGGTCCAGTTATCCGCCGCTTGACTCGCCGCGGAGCCTTTGTCTCTTGGAAAGGCACCCCGCTCGCCGTCGCCGGATCCGGTCTTCCGACGGGTCGTTTCTTATTAACCTTTATCGTTCGTACAGGAACCCGACCGTCGCGCCGTACAGGGCCATCCCGAGGAACGTCGCCACCGCCATCATCACGGAGCCGTAGAAGAATCCCATGCCGAAGACCGGCATCAGGACCATCCCCATGACCGCCCAAAGAATCACGGCATAAATGGTGCCGCGACCCCAGGAGTGGGCTGGCAGGACGGACCGGAAGAAGGCGCCGTACAGATAGGCGAGCGCGATTCCGATCGCGAAGTACATCACCCAGCCGAATGCGCTGTTCATATGGAAGAAAGTCGCAAGCATGCCGTACCATTCCATTTTCGGCAGCTGGACGTAATGGGCGACGAACGAGAAGACCGTCATTACGACGGTGCCGGCCATGCCGGCGATGAACGCCTTTTTGAAGGACGTCATGACGCTTTTCACCTCCTTTGAATCCCCGGGGGCCTACGCCCGCACAAGGGAAAGGTCTGGTCTCTGCGTTGACGCGGTCGGTTAACGCACCATGTCGTTAACCATTTGATTTATATAGAGATTGTAAGAGTGAATGGGGACTCTGTCAAATACGGGAGATTAATAGTGGAAGCCGTTCTTACGTGTGTGGACCATCGGATGCCCCTCGTTCAGTACGCCGCCTTTGACGACTTTTCCTAAAAAGACTTTGTGATCACCGGCATCCAACTCGCCGGCGACTTCGCAAGACAGGAAAGACATCGCATCGGCGAGCACGGCGCCGCCCGTTCCGCTGGAAATGGTTTTGATCCCCTGAAACGGATCCTGCCCCGGTTCGAAACCTTTAGCGAAATGACCGAAGAGGTCCTTTTGGTTGGTATGAAAAAGACTCAAGGTGAAGGATTTCGCCGCTCGGATCGTCTCCAAAATCGGGCGCGCCTTGTTGACGACCACGGAAACCATCGGCGGCTCGAACGCGACCTGCTGAAACCACGATGCGAGCATCGCCGAATCCTGGGAACCGTTCTTGGCCGTCAGCACGCCGACACCCGAGGGGATCTTTCCCAGCGCGCGTCCGATTTCTTCGCGATTGTCCATGGTCATCCCCCGTTCTACCGGTTGAAAATCAGACGGCCTGTTGAATGGGAACGAGCTCCCCGGTTACGCTGTCGATCTTGAGGGTGAACTGTTCCTTGTAGGTGCGGTCATTCTCGGGATTCTTATATTCAAGAGTGCCGTAGATCTGATTTTCCGTCTGGGCTCCGATTTCCACTTCCGCCTTCTCGCCGGCGGCGATCTTCGCCAGGACGCGCAGGCGCTGCTTCATCGTCGCGGGTGCAGGCCCGAGCGAAAGCTTTATGTCGTCCGCGATCACGGTGCCGGTGTTGGTCAGGAGCAGACGGTCGAAACTCTTTTCGACCTTCAGCACGGGACGTCCCCCCATGACTTCGTCGCGCAGGTGGTCCACTTCGGATTTCCACAGCATGCGGCGAATACGCTCGTCGCTCTTGCGGACCGTGTAGATTAAAAAGCCCATGCTTGCGAGGGAGATAACGGAAAAGATGATGGCAAGAATGGCATAGGACTCGGACTCGTGAATGCCTTGCAGCACCTCGGGCGGGATGACGACCGGGACTTCCTTCACTTCGACGGCCGGTGCGGGTGCCGGGGAGGTCGAGGCGCTCGGGGCGGTGGCCGCCGCCGGAGTGGTCGTGACTTCGACTGCCGCCGGTTGCTCCGTCGCCGTTTCGCGCCCGATGACCTCCTTCTCCGGAGACACGGAGGCCGTCACGGGAGTCGATGTGCCGGCAACGGGTTCCGAGGTCGGCTTTTCATCGACAGATGCCGTGGCGACGGGGGGCGTTGCCGCGGTCGGTACGGCCTCGACGGGCTTATCCGCCGCCGGCGCGGCGATGGTGACGGGAGCCGCGGCCGGAGTCGGAGACGACGCCTCCGTCACGGTTGGTGCCTGTGCGGGCGCTGATGCGGGGGCCGAAGTGGCGGCGGCATTCGGGAGTTCGGCCGGGGGATTGGGCTTTTTGGCCAATTCCCGGATTTCTTTCAATTGTCTCAAAACTTCCTGATGACGGGCGTAATCGAGCTGAATCAGGCGCTCATATTTGTAGTTCAATTCCTGAAGGGTCTTAGCGTCCTTGTTTTCCACCTTATCCGTCGCAGGGGCGGCCCATCCAAGCGACGAAAAGATGAATGAAGACAATAGGATAATCAATGTCGCTAATGTTTTCATAGATTTGCCTCGGCGCTTGCGATCACGCCCTTTTGCGAGTGACTCAAGAACTCTCTAGTACCGCTCTTCGATTTTGACAAAAGGAAAGTTGCGTGATTAGTGACGTGAAATCTATGTCTCAAAACGCCGCTTTAGCCCTTCCGTTGCCCTCGCAAAGGTCCTCGGAAAGCGCGTGGCTTCTCTCGCGTCGTTGGGATTTGGTTTTCTTGATCGGCGGCGCCCTTCTGGTCCCGCTTCCTCTTCTTATCAAGAATGGTTTCGGCCTATCGGTTTCAGCCGTCAATCTGGCCATCACCGTGTTGATCGGTGGGCCCCACCTTTTCGCCACCTTCAGCTACACCCTTTTGGAAAAACGATTTTGGAAGCTTCATCCTTATTACGCGATGGGGGCGTTTGCGATTCCTCCCCTGGTCGTTTACCTGGGACTGAATCACTTTCCGGTCTTGATTGGTGTGTTTTTTTTCTGGGCCTCCATACATATCCTCCATCAGATGTGTTTTTTGGTCGATTGTTACCAGGCCAAGAGAAAAACGGCCACGGCCTGGGCCCGGTTGATTGACTACGGCGTAGTCTTCACCAGCATCTATCCGATCGCCATATACAAAATGGTGAATGGCACGTTCACCGTGGCCGGACAGACTCTCAAGTTGCCCTTCGTGCTCGGCAACCATTTCGTGTTCGTCGCCATGACCTCGCTATTCGCCGCCGCCTTGGCGCTTTACCTCGGCAAATGCGTTTGGGAGATCCGGGAAAAAACGCTCAATGGTCCCAAGACACTTCTCATTCTGGTTACGGTGGTCGTCTCCTTTCTCATCCCCATTCCAAAGGATCTGGACGTGACTTTTCAGGGATTCAATACCTGGCATTCGCTGCAGTACATCGGGCTCGCCTGGTGGATTAACGTCTTAAGGAAGGAAAGGGCGGAGATCAGCTCCCCGCTCGTCAATAAGATCGCCGGCCGGAGCCGGACTCCGTATTTCTACGCCGCATGTTTGGTGCCGACGCTGATTTTCCTGGGAATCATCGCGATTTTAGTGCGCACCACGAGCCTGCCGTCCAACCAGTGTTACTTCATGGTGGTGCTGTCGGGACTGCTCGCCCACTATTACTTTGATCACTGGGTCTTCACGAAGACTCAGGCGGTCGTCCCTTAACAACCGATCTCGCGGGAAATGACGATCCGCTGGACCTCCGAGGATCCTTCGCCGATCTCGAGCAGGCGCTGGTCGCGGTAGAACTTTGCGACGGGATATTCCTCCATCAAACCGTATCCGCCGTGGATTTGGACCGCCTGATCGGCGACGCGGCCCATCATCTCGGAGCAGTAGAGTTTGGCGATGGCGGCTTCTTTTTTGAAAGGACGGCCTTGGTCTTTCAGCCAACAGGCCTTGTAGAGATAGTTGCGGGCGAGGTCGATCTCCATGGCCATGTCCGCCAGCTTGAAGGCGATGGCCTGATGCTTGTTCAACGTGACGCCGAAAGTCTTGCGCTCGTTGGCGTATTTCAGCGCGGCTTCGTAGGCGCCCTGCGCGCCGCCCAAACCCATAGCCGCGATCGCGAGACGCCCGCCGTCCAGAGTCGCCAGCATCTGGCGGTAGCCCCCCCCCTTGGGGCCGAGGAGGTTGGCCTCCGGGACGGTGACGTTGTCGAAGTAAAGTTCGGCGGTGTTGGAGGAGCGCCAGGTCATCTTATGATGCATCTCCTTGGCGGTGAAACCGGGCGTTCCCTGCTCGACGATGATGCAGGAGATTTCCTTCGCGCCGTTGCCCTTCTCGCCGGTCACCGCCTGGACGGTGACGCCGGCGGTGATTTTCGAGGCGGCGTTGGTGATGAAGATCTTCGCGCCGTTGATGACCCACTTGCCGCCCTTCAACTCCGCGCGCGTTTTCGAATTGCCGGCGTCGGAACCGGCGTCGGGCTCGGTCAGTCCGAAGCCCCAGAGTTTTTTGCCGCTGCAGAGGTCGGGCAAGTACTTCCGCTTCTGCTCTTCCGTCCCGAAATTGTAGATGGGGCCTATCCCCAACCCGTTTTCCGCCGCCACCGTCGCGGCCTGGCAGCCGTCCACGCGCGCGAGTTCCTCCACCGCGATGATGTAGGAGAGCGCATCCAGTCCCTGTCCGCCGTAATCCGGGGAAACGGTGATGCCGAAGAGGCCGATTTTTCCCATTTTCTCCACGAGGTCGTAGGAAAATTCCTCCTTCTCGTCGAGTTTCTGGGCGACGGGCTTGATCTCGCCTTCCGCGAAATCGCGGATCGAATTGCGGAGCATCTCCTGCTCCGGGGATAGGTCGTAGGAAAGCATGCAAGTTTCTCTATTTAATTAATCCGGCCAGCGCAAGACGCATTGGGTCTGGGAGGAGCCGATGCTCATCGAGCAGGAGCGCGACTGGTTCTTGGGGTCCGTCGCCGTCACGCGGTACTTACCGGCGGGGAGTTTGACCAGCAGCCAGGCGCCGTCGCAGAAGACGTCGAAGACGGATTTGCCCGAACCTTCTTCGTAGACGGTGACGTTCACGTCACTGTAGAGGGCGCTCGAGTTCGTGGCGAAGACGATCTTCATCGGGAATTCGGAGATGCGCGGGTCGTCCTTGGATTCGCCGATGCCGCTGCACATGTAGGTCACGCCGTTCTTTTTCTTCACCGCGTCGGTGAGGCCGTAACTGCTTTCGGCGAAGGCGCGGAGGCTGAAGATCGTGAGGAGGACGGTCAGGCAAAGCGTCGTGATTTTCATAGAGGCTCCTTCAGTAACCGACGACCTTCTTGGGCCAGGAGAGCTTGACGACCGTCCGCTTGACGCCTTCCTCGGGCTGTTTGGAGACGGCGAAGGCTTTCAGCCGGGTGATCTTGTTCCGGTCGACGGCCACGACGTTGTAGTCGCCCTCCGGCAGTTTGAGGAAGAGCCAGGGCTTTTCGCACATCTTTTTGAAGACGGCGATGCCGGAGGCGTTGAAGACGCGGACGTAGGCGCCGGCGTACATTTTTCCCGATTCGGACTGCATCATGATCTTGACGGGGAAGGTCTTGAGGACCTCGTTCTCCAGCTCGCCCGGGGCGATGTTGCTGAAATAGATGGTGTTCTGCCGCTCGACGCGCTGGGCGCTCACGAGCGAGGGCATCGAGAGAAGGGCAAGGGCGGCGAAGGCAGCGATTCGGAGTCTGGGCATTCACGACAAAATAGCAAATGGGCGGTCAGGTAGACAAGGCGGATTCTTTGGGCTACCCACCGTGCATGGGAGAGCTGAAGAACACCTTCTCCTGGTCCAAATCGCGGGACGAGAAATTCCGGGAATGCCCGCGCCAATACTACTACCATCACTACGCGTCTTGGGGAGGCTGGGACCGTCGCGCCGACCCGAAGGTCCGCGAATTGTACATCCTCAAAAATCTGAAGAGCCGGCACATGTGGCTGGGCGAGGTCGTGCACCATGCCATCGAGGACGCTCTGAAACATTATCAAGAGACGCGCGAGATGCCGACCGAGGCCTTTTTGGACCGCATCACCCAAGTCATGCGGGCCCAGTTCCGGGAATCCAAGGCGCGCCAGTACCGCGAGCGGCCCGGCAAGGCCTTCGGTCTCTACGAGCACGAATACGAATCGGACATCCCGGACGCCAAATGGGCCGAGATTCACGACAACGCGCGTCGCTGTTTTACGAATTTCGCCAACATCGTCTTTCCCACCATGGCCAAGCCCGTTCCGGTGGACCGCTGGCGACTGATCGAAACGATGCAGACCTTCGATTTCGAGGGCACGCTCGTCTACGTGAAGATCGACTTCGCCTACGAAGACGACGAGGGGCTGAAAGTCGTCGATTGGAAGACCGGAAAGGCCGAGGACGTGGACAATCAGATCCAGCTCGATTGCTACGGCATGTTTTCGCGGGAGTATTTCAAAGTTCCGACGGAGAAAATCCAGACGATCGAATGCAACGTGAATTCGGGCAAGTCGACCGTTCACAAGATGATCGAGGCGAAGATCGATTTCGCCAAGCACTATATCCGCAATTCCATCCACGGTATGAAAAGCGCCTTGGCGGATGCGGCCAACAACGTCGCGCGCGAGCAGGATTTTCCCTTCACCGAAAACGAGCAGACCTGCCGGTGGTGCAATTTCAAGACGGTTTGCGAAAAGTGGGCCAAGTAGCGTGTCGCTTCTCGAAAAAATCATCGTCGACGCGCCCTTTCAGCGGGCGCTGGACGCCTTCGAGGACGGGGAGGGCCACGTCTTCCTGACCGGCAAGGCGGGCACCGGAAAATCGACGCTCTTAAGCTATTTCCGCGAGAGCACCCGGCGGCGCATCGCCGTTCTCGCGCCCACGGGCGTGGCCGCCGTCACCGTTCGCGGCCAGACCGTCCATTCCTTTTTCGGATTCAAGCCCGGAGTGACGGTCAAGCAGGCCAAACGCCTTGCCGGACGCGCCGTTCGCGAGGGAGAGGCCGAAATCTTCCGGGAGCTGGAGGTCCTCGTCATCGACGAGGTCTCCATGCTTCGCGCGGACCTTCTGGATTGCGTCGATGCTTTCCTCAAGACCGTGCGCAAGGAGAGGGAAAAGCCGTTCGGAGGTTTGAGAATGATCTTCATAGGCGATCTCTACCAGCTTCCGCCGGTGGTCGCCTCGCATGAAAAATCGGTTTTCGAGGGCCATTATTCCGGCCCCTTCTTCTTCGACGCGAAAATATTCCCCAAGCTGTCCCTAGAAATTCTCGAATTGGAAACCGTCCACCGGCAGAGCGACCCGGTCTTCATCGACGTTCTGAACGCGGTGCGGAACAACACGATTTCCGACGAGCATTTGGCCGTTTTGAACGGGCGTTGTCTGATGGACGACGTTTCCGCGGAGGACATGACGATTTGCCTCGTGGCCACCAATGCTCAGGCCAACGCCATCAATGAGAGGAAGCTCGGCATGATTCCCTCGCCGAGCTTCGTTTTCGAGGGAAACGTGGACGGAGATTTCTCGGAAAAGGACTTTCCGACGGAAAAATCCCTCCGCCTCAAGACCGGAGCACAGGTGATGCTTCTTAACAACGACGGATTGGGCCGGTGGGTGAACGGGACGATGGCGACGGTAATCGCCCTTTCCGAAGGCGGGGCTGGGCGCGAGCCCGAAGTGATGGTGGAATTGGAGACCGGCGGCGAGTACGAGCTGAAACCCGTCAAATGGGACCTCATCCGTTACCGTCTCGACGAAAAGAAAAAGACGGTGACCAGCGAGCCGATGGGCAGCTTCACGCAGTTTCCCTTGAAACTCGCTTGGGCGGTGACGATCCACAAATCGCAGGGCAAGACTTTCGACCGGGTGGTGATCGATTTAAGCCGCGGATTTTTCGCGCCGGGCCAAATGTACGTGGCCTTGAGTCGTTGCCGCCGCCTTGAGCGCTTATCGCTGACGAGACCTTTGGAGCGCCGTCATGTCTTCGTCGATCGACGCATCGCTTCTTTCATGGCTACTCGCCGATGATCTTCACGAGCACGCGTTTCTTCCGCCGGCCGTCGAACTCCCCGTAGAAGATCTGCTCCCACGGGCCAAAATCGAGCTTTCCATTCGTAATCGCCACCACCACCTCGCGTCCGAAGATTTGACGCTTGAGGTGGGCGTCGGCATTGTCCTCGCCCGTATCGTTGTGTCGGTATTGGTCGATGGGGGCGTGCGGGACCAGTTTTTCCAAAAACGCTTCGAAGTCCTGATGAAGGCCCGATTCATCGTCGTTGATGAAGACGGAGGCCGAGATGTGCATGGCGTTGACGAGGCAGAGGCCTTCCTGGATGCCGCTTTTCTTGAGCGCCGTTTCCACCTGCGGCGTGATGTTCAGATAGGCGCGCCTCGTTTTCGTCTCGAACCAGAGCTCTTCGCGGTGGGATTTCATGGCTCGTCATCCTCCAGGTCCATCCAGGGGATCGGACGATTGTCTTTCGCCCGCTGCGCATATTCTTCCTGGCTGACCACCCGGATTTCTTCAAGCGGGATTCGATCGAGGACCGGGAGCGACTGATTGCCGGCGAACTCTCCCCAGAGAAAGCGGCGAAAGCCGTCTTTCAAGGGTCGGCGAGAGACGACGGTGGTGCGGTGATAGCCGTCGTCCAGCCACCAATGGACGCCTTTCAAGGACGACCTTTTGACCTTCATGGGTTTTTCGAACCGGCCTTTTTGCGACAATTCCTTCTCGTAGCGGAGCAGCCCGACATCGGTCACAATGTCCTGAAAAGTTTGCATGCCTCCCAGACGGAAATAAGCCTGAAAGCCCATGTAAGGCTCGAAATACGGGCTCAGAAAGAGGACGTCCGCGAGCGGATTCAGAACGCCATCGGGGAGATCCAGATAGGCGGGCTTTGGAAATTCCGGAGGCAGATTCAATACGGTGTGGCCGCTCTCACGGACGAGAAGGCCCGGATAATGGACAGGACGGAGACTGGCGGCGTGAAGACTCCGTACGGCCGCCAGCATCTCCGCACCGGAAACCCCTCCGGAGGAGAGGTAACGGGCGTAGAAGTATTTAAGCTGTTCCAGCGCTTCGATCTGATCCCTCAGGTTCCCTTCCTCGTAAAGGTTCCACAACGTCCTCTGTCGAAGAATGGCCGCCGATTCGGCCAGAAGTTTTCGGATCTCGCGACGACGGGAGACGAAGCTTTTCCATCGCTCGAAAGATTCCCTTCCCTCGATGTGGGCTGCCCAAAGGGCCTTGGCCGCCGCCCGCTGATTGGAAATTTCGGAAAACCAACGGATGTCCGTTGGCTCCTGCTTTCCCAGAGCCTCCCGAACGATCGCCAAGGCTTCTTCTTGGTCCCCGGAAGCGTATTGTTCCAAGCTCCGCGCCAATTCGTGGACCGTTCCGAACACGAATAAGGGAAAATGGTCGGAGGAGCGTGAGTGAAAATGCACGGGAACGAAGGAGACCTCCGCATCGGGAGGTCCCACGGGGCCTGCGTTGGGATCGTCCTTAAGCTCGGGCAGGGCCGCGAAGTCGTCATGGGCGTATTCCGCATACTGGCCGCCGGCCTTGAGCAGGGCGCGGTAGTCGTTCGGCGCGTATCGCCGTGTCACGATTTTTTGGGAAAAATGGGCATTGAAATAATCCTCTCTCGTCAACGGCTGATAATTCGAAAGAGAATGCAGATCCACGACATGGCCGTCGAACGTCACGGCGCAATGATGGTCCTCGCGGGGAACGGGATCGCGGAATGGGTCGGGAGACCAAATGGAATTCCGGTGGGTCAAAAGCCCTTCTTCGGCCCGGATCTCCAGGATTTCGACGTTGGAATATCCCTCCGCCAGCAACCAGCGGGAGAGGCGCAGGGCGTCGAGTTCGCAATGTTCGATGTGCGGAGGCTCTCCGCCCAACAATTCTATCAAAGGGGACACTTCATAGAGGTGGCCGTGCATTTCCGATTCCGGCCAGCATCCACGGGTGGGTTCGATCTGGGTCTCGAGGTGACGGGATATTCCCGACAATGGAAAGTTGCGCCGAAAGCCTTCAACGAGTTCCCGGAGCAAAGCGGGCGTCTTGGGCAGGGCCTTGTACTCCTTCCATTCGCAGAACCATTGGGCCGATTCCGTGCACTGGTTCGCGACCAACCGGGACAGGACCACGTCGCGATCTCGATCCGCGAAAAGCAGGCGCAGGGAAGAAAAACGGCCCTCGGCGGGTTCCGCATTCCAATCGCCGGCCTCGGCGGCGATCAAGACGCCGTAAATGGCGGCCTGTAATTCCGGGGGAGGAAGGATGCCCTTTTGAAAATCCCTCAAGATCGTGACGGCGAAGGGTTCGAAACCGAAGACGTTTCCCATGCGCTCGATCCATCGGCTTTCCGTCCATTCGGGACGCGCCCCGACCTCAAGGCCGAGGAAGGCCTCCAAGCCTTCCCTTCGGGACAGTCCCAGGGCCGTGCAAGCCGGACCGGCCGCCACGGGCAGGGAAAGCCTCGAAAAGGGATTGTCCACGGAAGAGGACGGCAGTTGCGCCAGCGGCGCGAAGTTTGGAGGAATGGATAAAGCCATGTTGATGCTCGGCCGGAGAATCGCCGTTTACCGACTAAAGTTGCTACTGGGAAAGGCACGCTTCGCAGGGGCACATCTTACGCAAATAATCCCACGTGTAGATGCCGGCGTTGTGGCCGTCGCCCCACCGGAATCCCAGCGCGTAGCGCCCCACCTTGAACATGTCCTTGGCGTCGAACGATCCCGGCTTCAGGTTCGGAAAGGCGGGCAGGGCCAGAGGATTCGTATCGAGAGGCGTGCGCTCGCCCTTGCACATCGCGCAGGGACAGGCCTTGCGGAGATAAGGGAAGGCATAAGTCGACGTGTGGCCGTCGTCCCAGGCGATGACGACGCCTTTCGGGTCGTTAGACAGCGTGACGGCTTTAGGATTGGCCATGGGGGGCAGAGTGCCGCAAATCTTGGCCTCAGGCAACCCAGCTTATTTCGGAGGCCGATGCTTTTCCTGACGATCGAAAAATCCGCCGGGACGCATGAGGTCGTTCACTTCGCGATGCGCTTGGATGTAAGTCCGTGAGACCGTATCCGGATCGGTGACGTTTCCGCCGGGCGCCCACACCATCTGGCCGTAACGGATGGCATGGGGGTGAAGGTTGAAGATCAAACCTTCGCGCACCGCGTTTTTGAACTCTTCCGTTCCTGGAAAAGGCTGGTTCGTGCTGATTTGGGACAAGCTGACCAAGTTCTTGAGGGATTCCACCCCGCGCCAGACGTCTTCTTCGGTTTCTCCCGGGTTGTAGAGGATGTAGAGGCCGAAAACCAAGACGCCTTGTTCCGTCAGCCGCGGTACGAGGTCGACGGTATCGTCCTGATCCTGCCACGAACGATCCAACACTTTCAGGACGTTTTTGCCCTTGCCGCCCGTTCCTCGATGGCTCGGGGCAAGCGATTCGATTCCGAGGTAGATGGAGGCCAACCCGTGGTCCATCATGAACGATCCGTGTCTCCGCATCGCCACGACGTTGGTGAGGCAGCTCCAGCGCATCCCTTTGTCGGCCAGATAGGCGACCACGCGGCGCTCCAAAGCGTTTTCGTCGTTCGATTTCCAAAGCCGTCCGAAATCCGGGTCCACGAAATAAACGCGACGGATCCCCAGGTCATAGGCGTCGTCGATGATCCGCTTCGCCTCCTCGAAGGACGTCGGCGGCCTCGCCTTTCCGGATTCGGATTTAACGCCCTCCGCGCAGTAGTCGCAGCTTTGGGTGCACCCGAGCCTTAAGGCGAGGTGAAGGGTCTGGAAGGATTTTGAAACCACCGTTCCGTCTTCGGCGCGTATCAGCCAGCGGACCTCCGCCAGCATCCGATCCGCCGGCGGGTGTCTGTGGGTTTGGGACCGATCCCCCACCAGATGGCGATAGAGGTACTCTTCCCCGGGACCCCAAATGACACGGTCGAACATTTGATCGAGGATCGCATAGGGCCCCAAGGCGGCGTCGCCTCCCAGCCACACTTCCTTCACGCCCATCTCCCGCGCGATCAGCGCCATGTCCAAGAGACGCGGAATGTTCACATTCAAGCCGGAAAGAAGCAAAAGATCGGGAACGGAGTCTTGCATCGCCGTTCGGAAATCCTCCGTCGTTCGGGGGGACAGGAAGCGAACGCGCTCGGCGCCGGCGTTCAGACTGGCCCTGAGAAACTCCGCGGCGTAGTCGGGGGAATGGGAGTGAAGGCGCCGTCCGGGAGGGTTGGCCTTGTCCGTCATGCTGCCCATAACGTCGCCGAGGAGCTCGTCGTAGGCGACGCCGTCCACGACGATTCGCCTTTCGAAGTCGTCGGAGGGGACGGAACAAAAAGCGACATCGGCGGTTTTCAACCCGGCTTCCGACAGGGCCACGTTGTTCACGCGAACCCTTTCCCCGCCTTGGGCCATGAGGATGGTTCTGCCGGTGTCAATTTCGGTGTGGGAGGCAAAATCGTAGGGGGAACCGGATCGCCACGGCACGGAAAGCGAAGAGGCGGAAAATTGCCCCAACCTTTGAGAGAGGAATGTCGGAGAGACGACAGTCATAATCAAATTGTCGCGGCGGCAGGACCGTCGTTGCTAGGATTTTTTGCGGAGGCGGTCCTTACGGCGAATGTAAATCCGCTTTTTGACGGCCACGCAAACGTCGCCTTCCGCATCGACGCCCTCCACCAGAAACTCCGGGACGATCTTCGGAGACTTCCTTAAACCGCTCTTGATGCGCCGCAAGTCCGTATCCATGATCCGGAACCGAAACGTGATGTCCGAGCGCCCCGGCTTCTTGAAATCGATCTCCGCGCCCTTGTCCCAGATGATGTAATCCTCGATCCCCAAAATCTTGATCAGCATGATCATCAGGAACGGATCGGCCGCTGCGTAGAGCGTGCCGCCGAAGATGGTACCGACGTAGTTGCGGTTCCACAGGCTTTTCTTGATGACGACGACGATCTCCCGCCAGTCCGGAGAAACGGATTTCACGACGGTTCGGCTGAACAGGTAGGCCGGATAGAAATTGGTGAGGACGCGCAGGATCTGTGGTGGCAGTCCCATCGGGTTACGGGACTTTCACCGGGTTGGCCGGATCGGCGTGCGCCGACTGCGCCGCTTGGGACGAGGGCGGGGCCGAAACCTTCAGGCCCAGCTCCTTCATCTGCTCGGGGCGCACTGTCGACGGCGCGTCGCACAGAAGATCCGTTCCCTTCTGCGTCTTCGGGAAGGCGATGACGTCGCGGATGGAATCGTTGCCGGTCAACAGCATGGTGATGCGGTCCAACCCGAAGGCGAGTCCGCCGTGGGGCGGGGCGCCGTAGGAAAGCGCTTCCAGGAGAAAGCCGAATCGCTCCTGGGCCTCCTCGCGGCTGATCTTCAGGATGTCGAAGACCCTCTGCTGTAATTCGGTCTGATGGATACGGATCGAGCCGCCGCCGATCTCGTTGCCGTTGAGCACGAGATCGTAGGCGAAGGCTTTTGCCTTCTCCGGGGCGGTGTCCATGAGCGGCAGGTCCTGCGTGCGCGGGCTGGTGAACGGATGATGCACCGCCGCGAGCCTCTTTTCCGTTTCGTCGTAGGCGAACATTGGGAAGTCGACGATCCAGACGAAACCCAGCTTGTCCTTGGGAATGATGTCGAGCATCGCGCCCAATTTTTCACGGAGGTTGCCCAAGGCGGCGTTGACGACGTCGGCCTTGTCGGCGCCGAAGAGGATGAGATCGCCCGTTTGGATCTGTAGCTTGTCGGAGAGATCCTTCTTTTCCTGCTCGGAAAAGAATTTCACGATCGGCGATTGCCAGCCATCCGCTTGCACCTTGATCCACGCCAAACCCTTGGCGCCGTATATCTTCACAAACTCAGTGAGCGCGTCGAGCTCGGCGCGCGAGAAATCCCGCTTGGCGGTGGATTGATCCAACTTGATCGCTTTGACGATACCGCCCTTGGCGATCGCGTCCTTGAAGACCTTGAACTCCGAATTGCGGAATACGTCGGTGATGTTCTGCAGCTCGATGCCGAAGCGCGTGTCCGGAGCATCTAGGCCGTAGCGGCCCATAGCATCGTCGTAGGACATACGTGGAAATGGGATGTTCAACTTCTGGCCCTTGGTTTTTTCCCAGATGCGCGCGATGAGGCCCTCCATCATGGGGATGACGTCGTCCGGAGTGACGAAACTCATTTCCAGGTCGATCTGCGTGAACTCCGGCTGGCGGTCGGCGCGCAGGTCTTCGTCCCGGAAACAGCGGACGATCTGGAAGTAACGCTCGAAGCCGGAGACCATCAGCAATTGTTTAAAGAGCTGGGGCGACTGCGGGAGGGCGTAGAATTTTCCGGGGTACAGGCGCGCCGGGACCAGGAAGTCGCGCGCGCCTTCGGGCGTGCTCTTCGTGAGATAGGGCGTCTCGATCTCCAGGAAGCCGTTCTCGGAGAGATAGTTGCGCGTC
This sequence comes from bacterium, assembly GCA_036274695.1. Lineage (GTDB taxonomy): Bacteria > UBA10199 > UBA10199 > JACPAL01 > DASUFF01. The sequence goes on from DASUFF010000124.1 coordinate 54,015, forward strand.
TCCTGCATGACTTTATGGCGCAGCACGAAATTCTTCTGCAGGGCCGGGCGCCGGAGGTCGAGATAGCGGTAGCGCAGACGCAGGTCTTCACCCGTATCGACGTCGTCCTCGATCATGAAGGGCGGCGTCTTGGAGCGATTCAAGACCTCGAAGTCGGTGATCTTCACTTCGATCTCGCCGGTGCCGAGCTTGGCGTTCACCGTGCCCTGCGGTCGGTCGGAGACCTTGCCTTTGACGGCCAAAACCCATTCGGAGCGCAGGTCCTTGGCCAGCTCGTGAACCTTGGGGTTGATCTCGGGATTGAAGACGATCTGGGTGAGCCCTTCGCGGTCCCGAAGATCGACGAAGAGCAGCCCTCCGTGATCGCGCCGGGAGGCGACCCATCCGGCCAAAACGACTTCTTCGCCGACGTTGATTTTTTTCAGGCTTCCACAGCTGTGGGTGCGTTTGAAGGACACGTGTTTCTCTCTTTCGTGAAGGCGCAAATCTCCCCGAAAGGAGAGGTCAAGTCAAGGCAAGGCCCTATTTGCCGGGGGCCGGAGCGGGAGGTGCCGGGGGCGACCAACCCGGTGCCGGAGCGGGCGCAGGGGCCGGCGCTGGTGGCGGCGGTGGGGGCGGCGGAGGAGGAGCCGCCGGGGCCGGTGGAGGAGGAGGTGGTGGTGGTGGCGGCGGCGGAGGGGCCACGGGTGCCGTAGGTTGCGGCGCCGGGGCTGACCCGGCCAGATGGAACTCGACGCGGCGGTTCTTTTCCTGTCCCTCGGCGGTAACGCTGCTGGCGACGGGATACCGGTCGCCCATGCCGACGGCCTGGAGGCGCGCGGCGTCCACGCCGTCCTGGGCCAGGATGTTCTTCACCCGGTCCGCGCGGCGCTGGGACAATTCCAGATTGGCGGCGTCATATCCGATGGTGTCCGTATGGCCTTCGATCCGCACCATGAGCTCCGGGCGCTTACCCAGAGTGTTGGCCAACTGCCTGAGGACGTTCATGGATTGGGGCGTGGGCGAGTCGCTGTTGCTTTTGAAGCTGATCTTGGGGGTGTAGATGCGGTTCTGGACGGTATCGACTCGGATCGATCCTCCGCCACCGCTCGAAGACCCGCCGCCGCGATAGGAGCGCCGGCCGCTCTCCGAGCCCATCGTCTGCCATTCGCCCTCTTCGCTCCCGCCGCCGTTGGTCGTCCGGTTCACCGGAGGCGGACTTTCGGAGGCCGGCGCCGAAGAGGCCTTGGGGGGCGCCTTGTGCCGGTATTCGGGGTCGGAGCCGATAGTCGACTGGATTTCTTCGTCGATTTCGTCGGCGCTGAGGGATGGAACTTGACCCGCCTGGAGGAAGGCAAAGAGCCCGGCCATGGCGGAAACCCAGAAGATAAAAAGGCGTCGCATCACGTTGAACACCTCCGAAGGAGAAATTGTCCGTGAAAAGACCCCCCAAGTCAAGTTTTGGATTTGATTCAGGTTTTCTTGATGCGCTGCATTAAACCGGCGAGAGGGACGTCTTCTTGGCCCCCGGAGACCATGTCGCGGACCCCGACGGTCTTCTTGGAGAGCTCGTCGGGACCCAGAAAAACCACGTACCGGCTGCCGATCTTATCGGCCCGGCGCATCTGGGCCTTGAGGCTCTTGCCTTCATAGTCCAGGTCCACCGGGACGGCTTCCTTCCTGAGCTGGCCGGCGATCTTCAGGGCCTCGGAGTAGGCCTTGTCGCCCATGGCGGCCAGGAAAACCCCGGTCCGTTCCGGCTCGGCCGCCGCCCTTTGAGCCTTGAGGATATCGACCAGCCGTTCGATGCCGATGGCGAAGCCGAAACCCGGGATGTTCGGTCCCCCCAGCAGCCGGATCAGGCCGTCGTAACGTCCGCCCCCGGCGATGGCATTTTGGGCCCCCAAGGCGCTGGAGGTGAATTCGAAGGTGGTTTTTAGGTAATAGTCCAGGCCGCGGACGATCTTCGGGTTTACCTTATAGGTGCTGCCCAAGAGGCCTAAGGTTTCCAGAACGATGTCGAAGTCCTTCTCGCAGTTTTCGTCCAGGTAGTCCTGGATGGACGGGCCTTCCTCGGCCACCTTCTGGCACTCCGGTTCTTTGCAATCCAAAATGCGCAGGGCGTTGCGCTCCATCCGGCGTTTACAGTCGCCGCAAAGGCGTTCCTCGTTCTTGCGCAGGTGATCGAAGAAGGCGCGCAGGAAGTTCGGGCGGCACATCGGACAGCCCAGGGAATTGATCTCCAGCTCGTAGCCGGTGAGCCCCAACTCCTTGAGGTAGAGGTCCAGCATGTTGATGACTTCGGCGTCCAGGCGCGCGCTCGCGATGCCGAAGACCTCGACGCCCATTTGGTAGAACTGTCGGAAGCGGCCCTTCTGAGGGCGCTCGTAACGGTACATCGGGCCCATGTAGTAGAAGCGCGCGATGGGATCGTCGGCGTAGAGTTTGTGCTCGACATAGGCGCGCACGACGGAAGCCGTGCCCTCGGGGCGCATCGCCACCCACTTGGCGTTGCGGTCCTGGAAGACGTACATCTCCTTCTCGACGATGTTGGTGGTGTCGCCGATGGAGCGCGTGAAGAGCGCCATGTCTTCCAGGATGGGCGTGCGGATTTCTTCGTAGCGATAACGCCCGAAGAGCTCGCGGGCTTTCCGCTCCACCTCCTGCCAAATCTGACTGTCCGGCGGCATGAGGTCGTTCATGCCGCGTAGCGCGTGGATCGACATATCAACCTTCTTTTGTAGCAAGCGGTCTTGTCAAAAATCTAGCAATAAAGTACAGGAAAACCCACGTGATCCGCCGTTTCGCCCTCTTATTCTCCTTGGTCTTCGGTCTTTCCTCTTTCCTTTTTTTCGCCGGTTGCGACGGCCTCGGAGGCTCCAATTCCGGCGGTTCGGGCGACGACGGCGGCGTGACGCGCCGCGAAAAGGACGTTTCGGGGAAGTTGGCGGTCGCCTTGGGCGGCTCCGGGCCCGGCTTGGACGAGATCGTCCTGGACGGGACCTTCACGACGATCAGTTTCGAGAACAACGACCCCGACCTTTTCGATCTGGAGGTGGACGGCCGGACGGCGCGCGTCGTGCCGTTGCAATCGGGGATCGGGTACGTGACGCCGGTATTGAACGGCCATGAGACCGAGCCGGTGGAAATCACCATCCCTCCCCAGCGTCTGATCCAGATCCTGCTGGGCGAGGCCCGGGGCCAACTGGACCGCGAGGCGACGACCGAAACGGGGGACGACGGCGACGAGGTGACGCCGGGCAGCGTGAGCGTCACCGGAGACGCCGTGGCCGCGGTCATCCGGAACCGCATCGACCTGATCAACGACGAAGGGTCTCCCTCGCTTTTCCTGGCCGACGCCGGAGACTACGGCAGCGACCCGCCGCTTTCCTATTATGACGCCGTCATCGAGGCCTCCAACGGTTCGATCTATCAATTCTCGCCGGTCGAGCCCGGAGATCCCTCCCACGCCGTTTATTTGGCTGCGGAGGCCCGGGAAGATGTGGACTCAGGCCTCCTCATCGCTTATGATCAGGCCGCTTTGACGGCAGCTTCTATCTTCAACGGAGACACGGAAGATCCCACCGGCGGTGCGTTCGCCTTCTACTCGCCCACGGAGGAACAAAACGAGCGGATCCAAGAAGCGCT